>NZ_JBCOMI010000020.1:0-85226 GCF_040924245.1 Ruminococcus sp. J1101004sp1_RTP21198st1_B9_RTP21198_201120
CGTGGAACAATTAAGAAGTTCCGAACGGGCAAGCAATCCGATCTGATCAAATGCCTGAATCCTATTATCAGAGGATGAGTGAACTTTCAGAAGTATAACGTATCTTCGGTTGCATTTAGATATGTGGACTGGCAGACATTCAAGGCGCTATGGAGATGGTGCCGACGTAGACATAAAAACAAACCAGCCGCATGGATAAGAGATAAATATTTCCACAGAATCGGAAACCGTAGCTGGACTTTCTCTGAAAAGCTGACGGAGGATAATTATCTCGCATTAGTATATGCAACCGACACAAACATTACCCGTTTTACACGTATTAAAGCGGAAGCGAATCCCTACGATGAAATTTGGATGGAATACTTCGCTGAACGCAAAAATAAATCCTACAGCAATTTCAAATTTGTATACGAATGATATACAACCGGCTTATTGTGGCAGCAATAGGCTTTATAAGGCTTGAGCCGTATGATGGGAAACTATCACGTACGGTTCTTAGGGGAGGGAAGGACAGTAATGCTCTTCTCTTACCCGACTATGCCAGTGTAGAAATGCTATACCATCCGGAATATGCCGGGTGTCCCATGGCTGTAGGCGGGGATCCGGAAGCCAGGCATGGGATTATATTGACCGCCAATTACATTGCAAAGAAAAAGGGGGTAAAGACTGGACAGGCACTCTGGCAGGCAAAAATAGCCTGTTCGGATCTTGTGATTGTTCCACCCCGGATGGATCTGTATCTAAAGTTTTCTTCTATGTTAAGGGAAATCTATGGAGAGTATACGAATCTGGTTGAACCGTATGGATGTGATGAAGCCTGGTTAGACGTTACGGACAGCACAGTTTTAAAAGGGGGCGGAAGGAAAATCGCAGAGGAGATAAGCAGGAGGGTGAAAAGAGAACTGGGAATTACAGTCAGCATTGGGATTTCCTGGAATAAGATTTTTGCCAAGCTTGGAAGTGATTACAAAAAGCCTGATGGGATTACGGCATTTACGAAGGAAAATTACAAAGAACTGCTCTGGAGACTTCCGGCTGCAGATCTTTTGTACGTCGGACGTTCTACCAGAAATACATTAAACCGTTATGGGATTAAAACAATTGGCGAGCTTGCCCTGTCGGATCCTAAATTTCTGGAACGTTTATTGGGAAAAATGGGTCTGGTGCTTTATACTTTTGCAAATGGATGGGATGAGTCGCCAGTATCACCCCAGGGATATGAAGCACCTGTTAAATCTATTGGCAATAGTACCACAACTCCCAGGGACTTGGAAAATAACCTGGATGTGCAGATTGTATTGATGGCGTTAGCGGAAAGTGTTGCAGCCAGGCTTCGAAAACATGGGTTTAAATGCAAGGTGGTATCCATCAGTATCCGGGATAATGGGTTATATTCTTTTTCCCGGCAGAAAAAGTTAGAGCGTCCCACGGATATTACAAATGAGATTATGAAAGCTGCCAACGAGCTCTTTCGAGAACATTATAACTGGCAGCATCCGATCAGAAGCCTGGGCGTTCGTGCAGAAAGTCTGGTATTATCCGATATTCCTATACAGTTTAACTTATTTGTGAGCGAGGAACAACGAGAAAAACAGGAGAAAATGGATCAGGCGGTGGATGACATCCGCAGACGGTTTGGCTATTTCAGTGTGCAAAAAGCTTTTATGTATCAGGATAAAGCTCTTGCAAGTCTGGATGCACAAAGTTCCCACACGGTTCATCCGATAGGGTATTTTAATGGGAGGTAATTGGTAAATGGAAAATGCAAAAGTATATGTGGATGTCCTTGTCAATTTTGACAAAGATGGAACTATGAGCCCGGTGGACTTTATCTGGGAAGATGGGGAAAAATATCATGTGGACCGTATTCTTGCAAGGGAGCGCTGTGCTAGTCGAAAAGCAGGTGGAACCGGAATTTGTTACACCGTAATGGTGAATGGAAAAGAGAGTCATTTATACTATGAATTTGATAAATGGTTTATGGAGAGACGATGCTCCTGATACATGAAGCTGCAGACTGTCAGAGAAAACGAAAATACAATATATGGAAACATGTAATTGACGCACACTATATATTGTGCTATTCTATAATCGAATTATCGTTTATGCATAGCACTCTATACAGGGAAATTTAGTTCTGGTGCGAATCAGAAGCAATCATTTGAGACAATAGATCTGGAAAATATAGAAAGACATCAAAAACCTGGAATGGATTTTTGGTGTCTTTTTTTGTTGTCAAAAATTCCAGAATCCAGGCAAAGGGAGCAAATACAATGGAAAGGAGTTACTGGATAATTCAAAAAAAATATAAGCATATCGGAGGAAGAACATGGAACAGAAAACTTTGGAATACGAAGGAAGTCTGTGCAAAGAAGAACTCATTTTGAAAGTGGATTCTTATCGTTGCAAAAACAGGCTTTTTATCGCAATGATCAAGAAAAAAGATCAGGAAGAGGAACTGTATGACATTTTAACAGTAAGCTTGCCAGCTGAGAATATAAAAATAAACGAAGCATTTATCTCAGATTTTGAGTGCAAGTATAAGCTTTCGTTTATCCGAAAATACAAGCTTGGAGAAGTGCTGCAAAGAGTGGAGCATTCTGGATTTTGTGATTATCGGCTGGTGCGTTTTGATTTGGAAAAGCTGGCAGAATATGATCGGGAAGGCGTAAAAAAGTTTCTTGCAGAACAGGAAGGAGGACATGCATAAATGGAAAATGCCGGGAACCGAAAAACTTTAGAACTATAAAGAGGGTGATGGCATAAAAGATGAAGAGTATGCAGGCTATTATTGCCTAGTACTGGCAATTGTGTGCGGGCTGAACGCAGCGGAGGCCTGGAAGATCTATCAATATGGACCGGATCATCCGTTAAGTAAAAAAATCCTGAAGCATAAGATCAGGGATTCCTCCCTGAAAAAGCTGAAGAAAAAAGAGCAGGAAAAAATGATGAAAAAGCTGTTTCTGGAAGGATACAGTAAAAATGCAATTGCAGAAGCGTTTGAATGCTTACCGGAAACCGTAACAGCAAGAATCAAAAGAGCAGAGGAGGATACGAATGGAACATAGAAATATAAATACAGTTGGAACGATATTTAATGACTTTTTAGTTTAGCTTTAAATGATGAAATATTGCTCAAAATTGACAAATCCGCTAGATATATAGGTGGTGAAGTTAATTCTATTATGAAATGTGACGAAAATGGGAATATTGATCCAAATGTGAATGTGCGCGTTGCATTTACGTTCCCGGATGTCTGTGAAATGCTGTTTCCATCTAAACGCATTTACATCATATAGTGCTATGTAGTATCATCCAGTACATGATATTGTGTGTCATTTGATACCATTTAACACTAGATAACACTCAATAACACACGGAACCAACAATTTTTTTGAACACCAAATGTGACAGTTTCCAGGTTAATTTTTGTCCCCTTCATTGATCTTTTAATACTATTACATGATACCTGGTATTATGTAATAACTTTTTTCTTACCTGTGCTGCCATCTAATACTATTTAGTCACATTTGATACTATTTCAACAATCAGTTTTCAAACAACCTCCCCTTCAAATCACCACTAAGTTATAACCTGCCAAAGAAAAAAATGTTTTCCCTTTTATTGATGTGTTACATATTAGTTATGTAGCCGTTTTAGAAGGGAGGACGGTTTGCAGAAAAGCAAGGAATCCCTACCTCTAAGTGAAGCGTAGGTAGTGGGAGGAATTGTAGAAGAAGCTTAACGGCAGTGGTGTGCGGAGTAATCGGTATCCCCGCTGATACGTGGAAAATCACTATCGGTATCAGGCCGATCTTTTAGCCTCTGTAATATACCGGATGTGAGTTAAAACAAAATTGAATAAAATTATTTTGGATAAAGAAAATATTTTGTTGAAATTTATTGACAAAATTGTGAACAAATGCTATATTGATAGTGGCAATTACATAACCAGACGCGGTCGGATTCAAATGTGAATCTGTTTAAGGAAATCCAGTGTGACTCTGGAACTAAACCAATGAGTGTTTACCTGTGTGAAGCAAAGATGCTTTGAGTCAGCATATCCAACACGTTGTATAGGCGGAGCTTCCTGCGGTCAGGAAGACTCCGCTTTTATTGTCTAAAAACCGTTTTCTATAATCAAAACACTTGCCCGATGCTTAAGTGTATTTGAATTTGGAGAATGGTTAGAAAAAGGAAGGAGGGGCCTAAGGCTAAGGCAAATGAAACTCTATTTCTAAAAACTAAAATGTGTAGAAGACAATTAATTGTCTCAAGAAGGGAGAAATCAAGTATGATGAACAAAATGATCAAAAAAATTAGTTCAGTAGCACTCGCAGCAGCAATGACTCTTAGCACTGGTGTCGCAGCTCAGGCGGCAACATTAAAAGTATATTTTAGAGAGTGGACACAGGGTGAATCTGATAATACTTATCTTGGAAAACCAACTCTTACTACTTATGGAACTGAACCAGTACTTGAAGTTTCCGGAATCGAAGCTGATATGACTTATAAGGAAGCATTAGATGAAGCGGTTGCAAATTACAATGGGAAATATGTATTGGGATGGAATGAAAAAAACGACCAGTATTTGGACTATATTGTCATCAGCGGAAAAAAAGTGGGTATTAAAGGTGAAAACACCAATCCCAAATATGATTCCAATAAGAACATGATTAGCGCTACATGGGTAGGCAGCTCATGGATGTGGTACCCGGGCTCTGACATTGAGCTGGAAAATACATCTTCATATCCCAAAACAACTCTTGGAGAAACATATGTTCCTGTAAAAACAGCGAATAACGACAAAGAAATCGTTTCTATGGTATTGAGTTACGATACAACTCATTTCTTTTGGACAAACGAAGGTAACAACTAATGAAAAAGAAAATTTGTTCGATATGTTTAGTCTCTTTAGCAATGTTAGCTTTTGCGCCTCTTAACACGGGCGCAAAAGCCCTAGAGGATTCGTTTTACAGTGAAGAACAAGTTGAAGAAAGCACTGGTATATCGGATTTTTTAGAAAAAGATTCTGATGACTTTACATCTGGTGATGAAGAGATTACCGATTCATTTTCTTCACAAATAGAAGAACAAGTTGAATCAAATAATGATGAATCAAATAATGACTGGACTCCATTAGATAACGAATCCAAAATATCTTTTAAATACGACAGTGAAACAAAAGTGTTATCATTTAAAGCTTCTGAGCCGGCAGCTTTACCTGATAATACTCAAGATGGAAGTACTAGCAATTGGTATTTAAAAAATGCAGAAGTTGCTAATGCGGTAACAATAGAGATTGGAGATAACATTACCAAAATAGGAGAGAATAATTTTGATAATCATCTAAACGCTTATCCCAACATAAAAAATGTTATTTTAGCTTCGTCTGTAAAGGAAATTGGATATGCTGCTTTTTACAAGGTATCGTCATTACAGTCAATTAATTTAGAATCGGTTGAAACATTAGGACAGGCTGCACTTTCTAATACAAGTATAGAAAAGGTTTCCTTTGAAAAACCAGAAGTAACAATTGGCAAAACTGCTTTTTCTAGTTGCGGATTATTAAAAGAAGTGACGATTAAAGGCAAGCCCAATATTGGAGATTCTGCTTTTGAAAAATGCTCACAGTTAAATTCTTTTGTATGTGATTCGCCTATTTCTAAAATAGGGGCAAAGGCGTTTATGAACTGTAGTGAATTAAGTTCATTTAAAGCTGAATCTATCACAGAAATTGGTAATTATTCATTTCAGTATTGTACAAATTTGAACCAGTTTGATTTTTCTGGTACAGAATCTATAGGTCGTAGTGCTTTTGCGTCTACAGCTATTGTAAATGTTGATTTTTCTGTATTGAAAAAAATTGGAAGATCTGCATTTTCCAATTGTTCTAATTTAGCTTCTATTTGTTACTATGGAAGTGAATCGGAATGGAACTCTATTGCTATTAGAGTTGGTTATACAGAAGCAACTTCTATACATTATAGAGGAGATACGGTAGAAGCAATGCCGGCAACATGCACTGAATCAGGTTGGAAGGAAACCGGTGTTTGTAACGTTTGTGGGAAACATTATTCCGATAAAAATAATGCAGATAATATAATTCCTGCTCTAGGTCACCTCTATTCTGAAGAGTATATTGTGGATATAGAACCAACTTGTACTGTAGACGGAGAAAAGAGCAAGCATTGTACACGAGAAGGCTGTGAAGCGAAAGATGATGTTCAAAGAATTGACGCACTTGGACATGATTATGTTGAAACAACAGTAGCAGCTACCTGTACTGAAAAAGGAATTCTCACCAAAACCTGCAACAGATGCAACGATGTTATTACAGAAGAGATCCCAGTACTTGGACATGATTTCGCCAAAGACTATACAGTGGATAAAAAAGCCACCTGTACAGAAGAGGGTGAACAGAGCAAGCACTGTACTAGAAAAGACTGCAATGGAAAAGAAGATATCCAGAAAATTCCTGCACTTGGACATGACTATGTTTCCAAGGTAACAAAAGAGTCTACCTGCACTGAAAAAGGAAGCCTCACAAAGACCTGCAGCAAATGCGGTGATGTTATAACTGAGGAAATCCCGGCACTTGGACATAAGTTTGGTGAATGGAAAGTCACAGTTGATGCAACTGTACTTGCACCAGAGCAGCAGGAAAGAATCTGTGAAACCTGCGGTACGAAAGAGACAAAAGAAGAGGGTACTGTTTTAACAGCAACAGCTAAAGTAAATGCAACAACAATAAAGTTAAAAGTAAAACAGTCCACTTCTGGCTTAAAAGTAACAGGTCTTGCAAAGGGTGATTCTGTAAAAACATGGAAATCCACCAATACCAAAATCTTTACCGTAAAAGGAAAAGTAAATGGAACCTGCAAGATTACAGCAAAGAAGGCTGGCACTGCAAAACTCCAGATTACTCTTGCAAGTGGTCTGAAAAAGACTGTAACTGTGAAGGTACAGAAAACTGCTGTAAAGACCACAAAGGTTACCGTAGCTAATACAAAAGTAACAGTTAAGAAGGGCAAAAAAGTCACCCTGAAACCAGTGGTAACTCCATTTACCTCCAAACAGAAAGTTACTTACACCACTTCCAACAAGAAGATCGTCACTGTTTCTAAGAATGGTGTCATAACCGGAAAGAAAAAAGGAACAGCGAAGGTCACTGTAAAATCCGGAAATAAATCCGTAAAGGTAACTGTAAAAGTAAAATAAGCACCAATAATGGAGGCTCTTCTTCCGTAAGGAAGAGGGGCCTTTTTTAAAGGGAAGGAGTCTGAAATAAATGAAAAAAATAGGACTATGGAAAAAATTAGCCAGTTGGCTGCTTGTTTTTTTGTTGGTTCTGCAAATTCCGGTAAACGTGTTTGCGGAAGGATGGATCAGCGAAACTAATATTTCTGCAGATAACGATTTTGCAGAAACGGAAAATGCTGCTAATGTTGAAGAGGAAGAAAACACCGATTTTATCGATGATGAGAAAATAGAAGAAACAGAAAATGATGGTTTTACCGATTCGGAAAACCCGTCAGAAGAGGAGAATGCTCTTTTTAATGACGGAACCGATCCGGAAGAATCTAACGAAGAAGCCCAAGAAATACAGGTTACTGTAAGTATCAGTAAAGATGGTAAATTTCTAAATGATAAAGACGGTGATCCAATGGCTGGACGTACTCTTACACTCACAGGTAAAAGTACGTATAACATGGATGACGCATTAAAGTTGGCTCATGATCTCTATTATCCAGGTGGTTCAGAAGCTGGATATGATTATCATGCGGATAGTGAAGGAATCTTTGATGGTGTAATATACAAATTGTGGGGCTACAATAAAGATGATGTTCCATACATTAAGTCGGCTTTAAATTATGATAATAGTAATCCGGGTTCTGCTCTTAGTCGATCAGTTCAAAATGGAGATAAGCTACATTTTTATATACAGGCACGAAAGGGAGAAGATAAGTTTGCCTTTTTTACGGAAACATCACCTACATTTACGCAAGGACAGGAAATTACGTTACAGTTAAAACAATGTAACGATGTGGGCGTAAGCTTTTCAAATTGTTCTGGTGCAAATATTTATATTGATGGGAAAAAGCAAGAAGGAATTTTAACAGATTCGGAAGGAAAAGTGACGCTTCCAGAACTGGAAGCAGGCCGCACTTACTTTATTACAGCCGAAAAACTTATAACAACATCTGAAGGCATAGAAGTAACGGATATTTCAGCTGCATATTCAAATGTTACAGTGGTTCCGTCCAATGAACAATCTGGAAATTACATTAATAAGATACATTTGGCTATAGAAAAAGCAGACGCAAAAAAAGAATTTGAATGTTCTCCTTTAGATGAAACAGCATCTTTATGGTTACCGGCAGAATTGCATGATGGAAAATTCTATGCAAAACTTGAGCTTACAGATAATGTTCCAGAAGATACTGTTGCTTATGCTGTTTACTCAGATCCACAAAATGGAAGTATATATCGAGTAAAACTTACAGAAGGAAAAGAAACTTACTTAAAGAATACTGTTATTTTTCAATGCTCGAACGTCACTTCTTCAATTGGATTTGAAATTCGAAAAAACGGAGCTGTTTTGCAATATGTAAAAGTTCCGATATATTATAGGGCCCATTTGACAAAAGTAGAAGTGAAAGATTCTTGGGGGCACAAACTTGAATCTGGGTTAAAAGATACGATAGAAGATCAGAATCTTGAAATAAATGTCCCCTCAAACTCAAAATATTTTGATTTGTATGTAAACACAGGTTATGGTGGTATAAATGAAGTCCTTTATAACACAAACAGGCTTAATGTTACCGGGGCAGAAACTGTTTCTATCTCTACAGGTGTCCGCTTTTTTCCAGATTGGGAACATTATGCTGAATGCAGAATTTCTTTCATTTTAAAAGAAAGTGATATAAATTACTTATCAAAAGATACAAACTATACGATAACCATAACTCCTGGAAATATAGATTATACTCCAGAACTAACCATAAATATTTCTGGAAAATACGGAGATGTTTATGAGAATTCCGAATCTCCTATTTTGACGGCAAATGCAGATGTTTTAAACCCTGAAGAAGGAGTATTAAGTTATCAATGGTATTATGTCGTTTTACCAGATCGGGTTTATGTTCCTGATTATATTAGTTTTGATAAATACGTTAAAGTTGATTGTGAGGAAAAAAGCTATAAAGTTCCCACGGATTCCACTTTCTCTACAAGATATTACTGCTGCATTGTCAATTATGAAATTGATGGAAAAACATATTCTTCAAAAAGTAAATTTACAGAAATCGCAGTAGTATCAAATGAACTTGAAATTCCAGAGATAGAAAATCAACCACAGTCTATTTCCTGGATTAAAGGAAAACCTTTAACAGAAACGTTAGACGTTAGCTTAAAAACAGTAGTTGGTCAAGGAAATGCGCAGTATCAATGGTATGAAAATACTGAAAACAATAATGAAAGTGGAATCGCTGTTGCAGGAGCAACCAAAAGTTCTTATAAACCGCCAGTTTCTGAAGCTGGAACCACCTATTATTATTGCCAAATTTGGTATGAGCGTAACGATTTATTTTATGAACAAGGGAAAAAAGCAGAAGCGAATACTTTAACCAGTGAAAAAATAGTTTCTGATCCAGTTGCTGTCATCGTCACAGAAGAGCCTCTGCCTTGGGAAGGAAATGGCTCAGAAGAATCCCCTTACCTTATTAAATCAGCTTCGGATCTGGAAGCATTGCGTGAAAAAGTAAATAAAGACGGATTTGCTTTTTCCGATGCTTATTTCAAACTGGATGCGGATATTACTCTTCCAGATGGATGGAAACCAATCGGTGCTACTAAGGATGGTAGGGTAAACCTGCAGGAAGGTGCAAACTTAAATGCTTTTAGTGGTATCTTTGATGGAGCCGGTCACACAATTACAGTTCCAGAGGATGGACTTCCGCTGTTTGGATATGTCAGAAATACTAGAATTCGTAACCTGAATATCTATGGAAAGAAGATTGCTGGTTATGGTCTGGTTAATAATTTTGAAGGTGTCGGCCTTTCTGGTAGTGCAGTTGAGATTGATAATGTAACTTTAAAGAGCGGATCCAGTACCTTAAAATCCGGTCTTCTGGGAGCAAATAAGACTGTAAATGGTTATGCCGGTTGTTCCGCTGCATTTGTAGCAACCATTACAAACTGTACTATTGAAAAGGGAGTTGTCATTGGATATGACAAAAACCAAAGACAGATCGGTGCCATTGCAGGGCGCATGCAGGGAACTATCAAGAACTGTGTGAGTTATGCAGATGTTTATGGAACGGATTATGTAGGTGGTATCATTGGAACCCGTGATAATGCTATGGGAACCTGTGAAGTCATCGGATCTGAATTCTATGGTACAGTAACTGCTTCTGGGCAGCATGCCGGAGGTATTGTTGGTGGCGGATATGATAGTTCTTCAGCTCCAAATGGAACAAAGGTTACCATTAATAATTGTGTGTCTGAGGGAACTGTCACAGGTTCTGATAAAGTTGGCGGAATTTTAGGTGGAGATACCTATGTGGCACAGACCTGGGATAACTGTCAGTATTCCCTTAGAAATAATTCCTTCACAGGAAAAGTCCAGACTACTGGTGAAAATGCTTCCTATATAGGCGGAATCATTGGTTTCTATGACAGTCTGAACCGGATCGATGCGATTTCGAATAATTATTATTCAAAGGATTGCGGAGCTACAAGTGGTATTGGATTCGTAAAATATATTGATACCAGTAACACTTCCCATGAGACATCAAGCGGATCTACCTATTTTAATACAGAAAATGGTACTACAGACTGCCCGGATGTAAACGGCTGTGGCTGGAAAACCGGATTTAACCGTACTGACGATCCTCTCGGGGCAGATATGGATAAACTGTTTTCTACAGAAGGTCTGCGGATTACAGTAGATTCCCTGGAGCTTAGCGGCGATTACCGTACTACATTTGATATTGGGGAAGACCTTGATTTTACCGGAATGCAGGTAAAAGCCCTTATCAGTGACGGTACCGAACAGGAAATCCCGTGGACAGATCTTACTATTGAAGGATATAACAAAAATCAGCGTGGCGAGCAGACCTTAAAGCTTTCTTATAAAGAAGCTTTTACCCAGCTGACCGTAACTGTTTTGAAGAAAAATGCAGGAACGATCACCGTCAGCCTTACCCTTCTTGGAGACAGCGTACATAACAGTGATACAGATGGAACCTGCCATACCTTATATAAAGGTAACCTGGAAACCTGGATCAAAAAGACAGATTACAAGGTAGATGGAAATGCAAATGTGCTTGCAGTATTAAAGACTGCTTTTGCAGAAAATAACATGACCTATCGTTCTGCAAAAGAAGAAAATTATATTGCCGGAATCACCCAGGCAGGAGAACCAGAACTTGCTGAATTTACAAACGGGGATTATAGTGGATGGATGTATACTTTAAATGGTATCCATTCTGATCTTGGCGTAAAAGAGCAGTATCTGGAAGATGGGGACGAGATTGTCTTCCATTATACAGATGACTACCGGAAAGAACATGAACATGAGTGGTCGGAAAGCTGGTCTTATGACTCAGGATTCCATTGGCATGAATGTGTGTCCAGATATGGGACCTGTGATATTACCGATAATACCAAAAAAGGCGGCTATCAGAAGCACACCTTCGGAGATGGTAAGATAATAACTGCAGCTACCTGTAAAGCAGAGGGAAAGAAGGAATTTACTTGTCTGGTGTGCGGCTATACAAAAACAGAAGTTATTCCAAAAAACAGCCAGCATTCCTATGATACTGGAACCGTCACCAAGCAGGCCACCTATACTTCAGCCGGGGAAAAGGTTTATACCTGTACTGTATGCGGGGTAACTAAGACAGAATTGATCCCGATGCTTACGCACGATCATAACTTTGCCTGGACGGTCATTTCCCAGGCCACCGTATTTGCTCCGGAGAAACAGGAGGGTATCTGTACCATCTGCGGTGCTAAAAAGACACGGGATAACGGAAGCAAGCTGACCGCAACCATGAAATTAAATGTAACGTCCATTAAACTTCAGAAAAAACAAAGCACTACGAAAGTAAAGGTTACTGGTCTGGCAAATGGTGATTCCGTGAAATCCTGGACTTCCAGCAATAAAAAGATCGTGACCGTGGATAAAAACGGCAAGATCAAGGCTGGTAAGAAGACTGGAAATGCGAAGATCACTGTAACATTAAAGAGTGGCAAGAAAGCCATCTTAAAGGTGAAAGTACAAAGTACGAAAGTAAAGACTACGAAGATAACTGGTTTAAAAACCAATGTCACCTTGAAAAAGGGCAAGAGTCTTACTTTAAAACCAGTTGTTGCTCCAATCACTTCCCAGGAGAAGGTTACCTACACCACTTCTAATAAGAAGATCGCAACCATTACGAAAAATGGGGTGGTAAAAGCAAAGAAAAAAGGTAAAGTAACAATTACGGTAAAATCTGGAAAAGTTACAAAAAAAGTAAAAATAACTGTCAAATAAAAACAAGCAGCAGTAGAAGATTCGTATGTCTTCTACTGTTGCAATATAAAGGTAAAGAAAATGGGCAGGATAAATTAAAAAGGAAATTATGAAATACGATATAAAAATAAGAAAAAGAATTGCTATAATCCTTTGTTGTTTCCTCTTTTTTAGCAGCAATTTCGCTATTGGCTGTGGAACTGATAAAAATTCCGGGGAACCGGCTGCATGTATCATATCTATTGATTGTCGAGCTGTGCTTGATAACATGGACGACCTAAAGGAAACCAAAAAAGAATTTATTCCAAATGACGGCTGGATTCTTTCATCAACAAGCGTGGAATTTACAACGGGTGAAACTGTGTTTGATATTTTAAAGGACATTTGCGAAAAGAATGGAATACAAATTTCTTCCAGATACACGCCTTTGTATAACAGCTATTATGTTGAAGGAATCAATCAACTCTATGAATTCGACTGCGGCAAAAAGTCAGGGTGGATGTATAGTGTAAATGGAGTGTTTCCAAATTATGGAGCGTCTTCATATAAACCTAAGGATGGAGACAAGATTGAATGGGTGTATACTTGCAATCTCGGAGACGATGTAGGAAATCATTACGAAGAAAAATGATTTCGTAAAGGCACTTTTCTCGTAAAATAAGATCCAGCTGTTTATTCTCTAAGAGTTGACGGCTGGACTTTTTTCGTATGTCTAAAAAGAGACAATAATGTATATTCTCTATTTGCACGATGGAAATGCCTATTTGCACGATGGAAATGCCTGTTGTTGACAGTTATTGGCAAAACTGTTATAATTTTCTAATTAATAGTGGTAGAATAATATCAATTTGACAAAAATTCTAAAAAGCATCTTATTAAACGCGGACATATACATTTATAAATGTATTAAAAGATTGTTTTTTGGGAAAGAAAGGCAAAAACAGAATAACCAGGCGTGGTTCGGTTTATAAGACCGATTTAAGGAAATCCGGTGCGATTCCGGAACTTCTTTTCCCTGTATAAAACGTTAGTCTTTTGTGAAAGACTGTGCGGAAACGTTTTGAGTCAGCATATCCAACACGTTGTATAGAGGTCGGAGGCTCATGTGTACAATGAGGCTCTGTTTTTGTTGCCTAAAAGCAAAAGGAGAAAGACATAAATGATTTTATACCCAGGAGAAAACAGTTGGAATACCGTGCGTTTAGATAAACGAAATTATACCGCACAAAAAGCTAAGGAGCAACAAAAGGAATTGATCAAAAGAATCCCTGAACAATATATTTATATTGATGATAGATGCTTTAGAAATGCCGGCAGAATGAAGGAAGTAATACTTTCGCCTCAATGCAAAATAATTGGAAAACAGGCTTTTGAAAGCTGTCAGTTTCGAAAAGGAATTGATTTTCCCGATACTCTTATAGAAATTAAGAAAAGAGCATTTGCAGAAAATCATAGTTTAAGACAGGCTATTTTTCCATCTTCCGTGAAACGCATAGGGGCACAATGTTACCGGGAATGTAATAATCTAAGAGTTGCAAAATTTGAGAAAAATAGTAATTGCACAGTAATTCAAGAAGGAGTTTTTGATTCATGTGTTAAGTTAAATGAGGTTGTTCTTCCAGAAAAAACGAAGGGAATTGAAAGACGTGCCTTTTATAGGTGTAAAGAATTGAAAAAAATCATTTTTCCAAATACGCTCAGAAAAATAGGGGATGAAGCTTTTTACTTTTGCGGATTTGAAGAACTTCACCTTCCTGATAAGCTTGAAGAAATAGGAGACAGCGCATTCTTTCGATGTAACAGTTTAAAATATGTCTTTATCCCTAAAAGTGTGAAGTCAATTGGCCGGTGGGTATTTCATGGCTGCAGCAAATTGGTATATCTGGAAATTCATCATGATCCAGAATATATAGGTCCTTGGATTGTCAATAAAAGTTGTACGATCCGATGTTATAAGGGTAGTAAAATGGACCATTATTGTGATGAATTCGGATTAAAGAGGGAGTATATCAGTGCCAAAAGCATTATTGATAAATGAAAAAGGATTTAAAATCGATCATTCTGCGGAGAATTTCATGATCGACACATTTTCTCTATATCATCCATTTATAAATTTTTTCTATTTTTGCGTGGTGTTGCTTTTTTCAATGTTTAATCAGCACCCTGTCTTTCTTGGAATATCTTACGCAGGAGCTTTTTCATATGCTGTGCTTTTAAATGGCTGGAAAAAAACAGCCAAGCAAAGTTTCCTTTTTACCCTACCTTGTTTGACTATTATAGCACTTATGAACCCTCTTTTTAATCATTATGGAGTCACTATGCTCTATTATGTAGAAAGCAGTGGAAATTGGATCACACTTGAATCGCTTGTATATGGTATCGTTCTTGGGGCGGTAATGTTCGTTGTCATTCAATGGTTTTCTTGTTATAACAAGATCATGACAACAGACAAATTTATTTATTTATTTGGAAAACTGATCCCTGCACTTTCACTTATTTTATCAATGGCTTTGCGATTTGTTCCGAGGTTTTTGGGGCAACTCAAATTTATCCGAAATGGACAAAAAGCCATGGGAAAAGACATTTCCGAAGGAAAGCTTTTTGACCGAATCCATGCAGGGCTAAATATGTTATCCATACTTATTACCTGGGCACTGGAAAACGCCATAGAAACTTCAGATTCCATGAGAAGCAGGGGGTATGGATTAAAAGGAAGAAGTGCTTTTTCTATTTATCATTTTACACGGAAAGATAAGTATGTCTTTGGAATTATGATCGGTTTATTTGCAGTGTTCACAGCAGGCTGTATGAGAGGAGCCTCTTATGCTACTTATGATCCTCGAATTATTCTTGCGGGTTTTTCGATAAATGGATATGAGGCTCCAGTAGTTGCTTCTAAAGCGTGGACGATACTTACTTATGTAAGTTTTGGCATTTTTTGTTTTCTTCCAATAATAATCGATATAATAGAAAGCATCAGCTTTTCACGCAGTCGAAGGAAAAGTGTTGCGGATCTTGAAATGACTTACAAAAAAATCTATGAAACTCTGGAAGAGGAAGGAACTGTTTTATGAATCTTGTAGAAGTGAAGGATTTCAGCTTTTCATACCCGGAATGTTCTCACAAGGTTCTGGAACATGTAAATCTGAAAATAAAAGAAGGAACTTTAAATGTGGTCTGCGGCAGAAGCGGCTGTGGAAAAAGTACGCTGCTCCGTCAGCTGAAAACGGTACTGGCACCCGCTGGAAATACAAGCGGGCAGATCCTTTACAGGGGTGTTTCCCTGAAAGACACCGATCACAGGACACAGAGCCAGGAAATCGGTTTTGTCATGCAGAATCCGGATAACCAGATCGTGACGGACAAAGTATGGCATGAACTTGCCTTTGGCCTGGAAAGCCTGGGCTGTGACAATGCCACCATCCGTCTTCGGGTTGCAGAGATGGCAAGCTATTTTGGAATCCAGCAATGGTTTTACAAAAATGTAGCGGAATTATCAGGCGGTCAGAAACAGCTGCTTAATCTGGCAGCGGTGATGGCTATGCACCCGTCTTTATTGATCCTGGACGAACCGACTTCCCAGCTGGATCCCATTGCAGCTTCGGATTTTCTGGAAACAGTCAAGAAAATAAACCGGGATATTGGAACCACAGTCCTGCTGACGGAGCACCGGCTTCAGGATATTATCCCCTATGCAGACCGCATTTTTGTGATGGATGAAGGCGGCGTATTTATGGATGGAACTCCAAGGGAGATCGGGACAGCCCTTGGCAGGCAAAAGCATGGCATGTTTCTTTCCATGCCGGTTCCCATGCAGATATATGGGGAGACCAGGAGCCGTCTTACCTGCCCCCTTACCGTAAGCCAGGGAAGGCAGTGGATCCAGGAGTATATAGAAGAAAAAGGAATTACCAAAGAGCAGATCCAGCAGGCAAACCAAAGACTTGCCGGATCCACTCATGCCCAGGATAATAAACTTCCTGGCGAAACAGCAGGATCCGAAGGAAAAGGGATTCTTGCAGGCTTGAAATCGAGAAACCACACACCAGAACCAGCCATCCAGATGAAGGGGGTATGGTTCCGTTATGAAAAGGATAGTCCCGACGTAGTAAGAGACTTGTCCTTAGAAGTAAAAAAAGGAGAATTCTACGCCCTTGTAGGCGGAAACGGAACAGGAAAGAGTACTACGTTGTCTCTTCTTAGCCGTGTTCATCAGCCCTATAAAGGAAGAATTTATCTGGAGGGGAAAGACCTCCGCTCCTTTAAGGATAATCAGCTGTACTGCGGATATCTTGGGGTAATGCCCCAGAATCCCCAGAGCATTTTCCTGAAAAAGACCGTACTGGAGGACCTGTATTCCGTGATCGGCGGAAAGAAGGAAAAGCTGTCCAAAGAGTACAACCTTTCTATGAAAAAGGAAAAAGCCATCGAAGGGATCGTCAGTCTTACCCATTTGAATGGACTGCTTGACCGTCATCCCTATGATTTAAGCGGTGGGGAGCAGCAGCGGCTTGCCCTTGCAAAAGTGCTTCTCCTTCGCCCGAAGATCCTTCTTATGGATGAGCCTACCAAGGGAATGGACGCGGAATACAAAGAAGAGCTTGGTGGAATTCTGAAGAAGCTGCAGTCCCATGGAATGACCATTTTCATGATCTCCCATGATGTGGAATTTGTAGCAGAATATGCGGATACCACAGGGCTTTTCTTCGAGGGAAATATTGTGACAAGTAAAAAGACAAGAGACTTTTTCGCTGGAAATAACTTCTATACTACTGCGGCAAACCGTATGGCGCGGGGACTGTTTCCAGAGGCAGTTACTGGGAAGGATGTGGTAGCATGCTTGCTGGATCAGAATTAGACCAGTTTTTGGATGAGTTCTTTGGCGAGGAAGAGAATACATCATGCACTGCCGGATCCGAAAACCAGAAAAAACTTAATCTTTTTACATACAGAAAAGGGGAGGCTTCAGATGAATTAGAAGAATATACTCTTCCATCAGACGGAATGATCATCCGTCAGATGAACCGGCAGAGAAAGGTGAGCCGCCGTACCTGGTTTGCATTTGCAGTTATGCTGATCGTAGTACCGATCCTGTTATTCTTTTCCGTGAAAATCTGGGGAGGACGAAAATACCTGCTTTGCAGTCTGATCGTGGTGATAGCCGCTATGCTTCCCTTTTTCATGATGTTTGAAGGCAGGAAGCCAAAGGCAAGAGAGATCATGGTGATCTCTGTATTAGCTGCCATTGGGGTAGCAGGACGCGCCGCTTTTTTCATGGTACCAAGCTTCAAGCCAGTGGCTGCCATCGTTATCTTAACCGGGATCTCCTTTGGCGGAGAGGCAGGTTTTCTGGTGGGAAGCCTTACTATGCTGATCTCCAATATGTTTATGGGGCAGGGTCCCTGGACACCCTGGCAGATGTTTTCCTTTGGAATGATCGGATTTCTTGCCGGGATTTTATACCAGAAGGGGATTTTAAAAGCCAGGAAGTTAGATCTTTGTATCTATGGATTTTTGAGTGTGTTTTTAATTTATGGCGGCATTATGAACCCTGCCAGTGTTCTTATGTCCTACGGGTACATTACCAAAAGCAGCCTGATCGCTTACTACATTTCAGGCGCGCCTGTGGATCTGGTACACGCAGTCTCCACGGTGATTTTCCTGTGGCTCCTTAGCCGCCCGCTTCTGGAAAAACTGGAGCGGATCAAGGTAAAATATGGACTGATACAGGAACCGGAGAACCGATAATCTGAAAATAGATGTAAGTGGAATTTGATTTTTAAAAGAAGGAGAAACGAAAAATGTTAAATCCCAGAAAGAAAAGGAAGGAATGTTATTTTGCCGGAATACTGGCGGCGGCAGCTGCCATCAGCCTGTTATCCGGCTGCGGTGGTGGGACACCGTCCTTAGAAGAAGCGCTAAAGAAGACGGCTTCTTACGAACAGACAAGCATTCCCTCCCCGGCTTCTGACTCCCTTGGCGGTGAGTGGGCAGTGATCGCACTGGCACGCTCCGGCGAGCAGGCAGAGGACGGTTATTACGAAAAATATAGGGCGAACCTGGAAAAACGGGTGAAAGAACAATCTGGCGTACTTAGCGAAAACCGTTATACGGAATATTCACGGGCGATACTGGCTTCCCGGGCAATTGGAATCGATCCTGCTGATATTGGCGGCTATGATCTTGTGAAGCCATTAGAAGACTTTGATTCCGTTACAGCCCAAGGATTAAATGGTGCTGTTTTTGCCCTTCTTGCTTTAAACGCAGACAGAGCAGACACCAACGGAGAACTGGAACAGAAATATCTGACTTATATTGTAGACCAGGAAAAACCGGATGGAGGCTTTTCCTTAGATGACAGCTCTGATACCGCAGATGTGGATCTGACTGCCATGACCTTACAGTGTTTAGAGCCCTATGCCACAGAGGAAGAAATCAGTGCCATCATTGACCGGGGCGTGGAATTTTTAGCGGACGCGCAGGCAGAGGATGGCGGCTATGAGGCGTATGGGGATAAAAGCTCTGAGTCCGTTTCCCAGGTGATCCTTGCACTTAGCACGTATGGGATCGACTGCAACAAGGATGCACGTTTCCAGAAAAAGGAAAAAGGGCTTTACGACACCCTGATGGAGTATTATAAAAAAGATGGAAGCTTTTCCCATGTATTAGATGGGGACAGCGATCCCATGGCTACCGACCAGGCGTTTTGTGCAATGGCGGCATATAGCCGGTTTTTAAATGGCAAAACCAGTTTTTATGATATGAGCGAATCCAATTGACACACAAGAAAAAGAACCTGGATCAGTTAGTGAAAAAAGGGCAGGAGGAAAGAAATGGCAGATAAGATCACACAGCTTCAGAAGGAGCTTGGAACCATTATAAAAGGAAAAAAAGAAGTTACGGACAAGATCATCATGGCAGTGCTGGCAAGAGGACATGTGCTTTTGGAGGATGTTCCTGGTGTTGGAAAGACAACCACAGCTTTGGCACTTTGCCGTTTTATGGGAATGGATTTTAACCGGATCCAGTTTACTCCGGATGTAGTCCCTTCCGATGTAACCGGATTTACCATGTACGAAAAACAGACAGGCAAATTCATCTACCGCCCAGGTGCGGTGATGTGCAACATGCTTCTGGCGGATGAGATCAACCGAACCTCCAGCAAAACCCAGGCAGCTCTTCTGGAAGTCATGGAAGAGGGAAAGGTAACGGTGGATAACGAGACACATCCCGTTCCCCAGCCCTTTGTAGTCATTGCAACCGAGAACCCCACGGGCTCTTCTGGAACCCAGATGCTGCCGGAATCCCAGTTGGACCGATTTATGGTAAGCCTTTCCATGGGTTACCCGGATCACGAAAACCTGGTAGAGCTGCTTCGGGACCGGCAGACAGCCAATCCGTTGGAGAGGGCGAAAGCAGTTATTACAAAAGAAGAAGTCGTAGATTTACAGGATCAGGTACAAAAGGTATATATGGCAGATTCCATCCTGAACTATATTGCAACCCTTGCGGAAGCCACCAGAAACCATCCTATGATTACACTTGGTCTTAGCCCCCGTGGAACCCTGGCTTTATGCCGTATGACAAAGGCGGCTGCATTCATGGAAGAACGGGATTATGTGATCCCGGAAGATGTAAAAAAAGTATTCACAGATGTAACCGCACACCGCATGATTCTGGATTCCAGAGCCAGATACCAGGAGCAGAGTGCGAAGGACATTTTAGAAGAGATTTTAAAGGATACACCGGCACCGAAGGTAGAGGGATAATGAAAAACAGGATTTTACTACTCATATGGTTCATACTGCTTGCCTTGGCTGCCATTTTTACTGGAGCCTGGGTATATGCCGTTCTTTTGCTTTTATCTGCCCTTGCGGTAGTGGCTTTTTTGCTGCTTGGTTTCTTTTTCGGAAAAAAGATCACCATGAAGCTAAAGCTCCCAAAAGCAGCGGAACAGGATGGAATCTGGAAAGGAAAGCTGCAGATCGTGAATGACTCTGTCCTTCCGGTATTTTTAGGAAAAGGCAGCCTGCATCTGGAAAATCGTTTTACTGGGGAACAGATGGAGCTTCCATTTTCGTTTTCCCTTAAAGGAAGAGGGAAAAAAAACATTGACTTCCAGGGAAAAAGCCAGTGGTGCGGCTGTATTTACGCCACCTTACACACCTGGCGCTCCTATGATTTCTTTGGTCTGGCAGGGCAGAAGAGGAAGGCTGAGTTGTCCGCCAGTACGGTGGTGATGCCTTGTGAGCAAAAGGAAGATTTTCGTTTTCTCACAAAAGAGGGCTTTGACATGGAGAGCTTCCGCTATTCCGGAGCCCGTCCCGGGGATGATCCTGGGGAGACCTTTGATATCCGGGAATACCAGGAGGGGGACAGTATTCGTCAGATCCACTGGAAGCTGACGGGCAAGTTAGATAAAATGATGATCCGCCAGAGAAGCTTCCCGGTGGATGATACGGTCCTGATCCTGGCAGAGCCATTTTTAAAAGAAAAAGCCCCAGCCGTAGCACAGACGCTTGGAGAAGTGTTTGCGGCAGTCTTAAACAGCTTTTTAGAACAGGGCATTTCCTGCCAGGCTGGTGTTTTTGACCACAGCACCGGACATTTTTACATTGAGAAAATACGCACCCGCGAGGATTATGAAAATATTCTCTATTTATTCCTCCGTCACACAGGGGAGGGGGAAAGCCCCTGTACCATCACGGAATATCTTCACACTCCGGGAGAGCAGAAGTTTGCAAATTATATTTATATTACAGGTACCCCAGAGGAGGAAGACCTAACAAGTCTTCGAACCCGGGGGGAGGTAACCGTTGTAGGCTGTGGAATCACAGCGGATAAAGGAGAAACCATCACATGGAAGTATGGATCACAAGACAAGAAGAAAAACATAGAAGATACCTGCCCGGTATCCTGCTGGAAAGTATCCTGATTTTTCTGGTAAACGGCGTGGGTACCTTTGCGCTTTTGCATACCCTGGTTCCGTCTGTGAATGGGATTCCTTTTTTGGTGAGTGTCGCTGTCACCGTCCTTCTCTGTGGCTTTCTTTTCAGGCTTCGGGAACATTTTTGGGCTGCGGTTTTCTCATTAAGTGCAGCTTCTGGAATCTGCCTGGCCGTTTTTTCAGGCGCGCTCTTAAATGGATTCCTTTCACTTTGGAACCAGCTTGCAAATGTTCTTGGGAAAAAAGCAGGGATTTACCTTACCATTTACCAGATAAAGGAATCTGGGAATGCAAATGAAGAGCTGGCAGTCCTTATTTTCCTTGGCATTGCATGTGGGCTGCTTGGCTTCTTAATCCTGAAGCTTCGGTTATATGTGCTGCTCCTTCTTTTTGCAGCACTTCTTCCGGTGGTTCTGGTAAAAACCAGCCTGCTTCCAGATACCAGGCTTTGTCTTGGCTTTTACGTGGGAACCCTGTTAGAATTAAACTATATGACCAAAAACAAAGGGGAAAAATCCGGTACCGCTTCTGACGTGTCCGCTTTTTGTGCAGGGGCACTTGGGCTTCTTCTGGTTTTTGCTGCCGGAGGGGGATTCCTTCAAAATCTGGTGCCAAAGAACGATTACCAGGATTCTAAGCTTGTGGCAAATGCCAAAGAAGAGGCATTAAATGGACTTTTAAGGCTCCGCTATAAAGGACAGAAAGCCAATTCCCTCCCGGACGGAAATTTAAAGCAGATGGGATCCTGGAGTGCGTCTTCTGACACTGCACTGGAGGTGACTATGGAGCAGCCATCTTCTTTATACCTGCGCGGTTTTGTGGGAAGCGTTTACGACGGTTCCTCTTGGGAGAGCATTTCCACGGAAAAGGCCTATGAAGAAAAAGACTTGTTTTACTGGCTTCATAAGGATGGCTTCTATGGGGAAACCCAGCTTCAGAATGCAAGAAATCTGATTCAGGATGATTCCCTCTCCAGTGGGGCGGAAACCATCACCATAAAGAATAAAACTGCAAGCAGCAAATACCTCTATACTCCTTATGAGCTTACGGATCTTCCAGAGGGCTATACGGGCGAAAACGCCCAGGCGGACAGCACCCTGAATGCCAGAGGGCTGTTTGGAAAAAGAACCTACCGCTTTTCCTCCCTTGGAAATCTGGTAAGTGATTTTACCACCCTTGGGGCAAAGGTTTATCAGACATTGACCGCTGGCAACAGTGCCGGCGAGGGCGGTGTGGATGCCGTCAGCATCTACCGAAGCCAGGAGAGCTATTACAATACCTTTGTTTATCAGGAAGATACCGCTCTTCCAGCTTCCTTAAAAACCCTGTTTCAAACAGAACTTGGAGATGGCGGAAACCGTGACGAGGGACACACGGATTACTATACGGCCATCACCAGGATCCGTTCCTATCTGGAAAAGAACATGACCTACAGCTCCCAGACCGATGTATTTTCAGAAGACGGGGATTTTACCGAGAATTTCTTAACCACCTCCAAGATCGGGCACAGCGTCCATTTTGCGACAGCAGCGGCTCTGATGTTCCGTTACTATGGCATTCCTGCCCGGTACGTGGAAGGGTACTTAATTACGCCGCAGGATATAGAAGGAAAACAGGCTGGGGACACCATTGAAATCCCAGGCACCAACGGACATGCCTGGACAGAGATCTACGTGGACGGGCTTGGCTGGATCCCTCTTGAAATGACACCTTCCTATTACGGCGTCATGGAGGAAGCCAACTTAAAAACAGGACTGGAAGCCAAAGGAAAACTGGCAGCTTCGATCCCGGAGACAGAATCACAGCCGCCAGTGGAAGAGAACATCCGTACCAATTTCAGCTTGAAGCTGGCATTGTTTGGAATCGAAAAATTCCTCCTTCTGTTTTTGATCGTATTTGATACGTTTATGTTCTTATTTATCCTGGCTGTAATATTCCTAAGAGCAGTTACAAACCGAAAGAGAAGAAAGTGCTTTGCTTCCCAGGATACCAAAATGGCAGTCCGGGCGATGGCTGGCTATGCCAGAACGTTATATGAGCATGGAGAACAGTATTCCCAGGAAACAACATTACTCTATAAAAAAGTCACAAAGATCGGACAAAAGGCAGCGTTTAGCACCCATCCGGTATCAGCCTCCGAACGCCACGATACGGCAAGCTGTATCCGGCATTTAAAAAAGGAATTAAAAGCATCTGCAAGCTGGTATGACAGATGGATCATGAAATACATTGAAAGACTTTATTGACAGGAAAGGAGGCTGTTTATGAAAGAAAAAAAGAAAAGAAAAATACTGGCAGCGCTCATTCCTGTGGCAGTGTTTCTTCTGGCTGCTGTCGTTTTTGCACAGGGCGTATTAAAAAGTGAGCCAGAGGCAGTACCAAACCCGGTGCAGGGAATCAGTGCAGACAGCTCCTTAAAAGGTTACCTGGGAACTGGTTTTGCCTATGCCGGTTCCAACACAGACGGAAACGGCGAGGAAGTGGCAGAACAGCAGGAACAGGCACAGCTTCTTCCAGAAGAGACACCGACTCCTATGGTTACACCGGAGCCGACAAAAGAACCAGTGGCGCAGACGGTGACACCAACGCCTAAGCCGGAGGAGAGCGTAACGCCCACACCCCAGGCGACGGTGACGGAAGCACCAGAAAATAATAACAATACAAACCCAAATCAAGAGAATCAAAGCAATACGATTGAATATGATAACCAGGATGATCCCGATAATTCCGAGCAGCCATCAGAAACACCAGATACCGATGATAACCGGAACCAGGACGGAGCGCAGACTCCGAACGAGGATCTGCCGCCTGTTACACCAGCACCGGAAGAGCCGCAGATTACGGAGACACCTGCCCCTACGGAAAGCCCAGAGGAACCGGTAGAAGATAACTACCCGAAGATTGCCACGGACCTTACCGATGGGGAGACCGTCAATGCTTCTTACCGTACCTTTTACATCCAGGCAACCGACCACTATGGAAACAGCCTGGGCGCAGCTGCCCTTACGGTAACTGGAAATGGGGAACGGCTTTCCTGCCAGGGAGAACCGGCTGCTGGAATCCTGGCCTATCGCCTGGAGCTGGCAGAGGGTGCCAACACTATAGAGATCAAGGCGACAGACGAAGAAGGCTATGCCACTACCTTACCTCCTTTTACTCTGTATAAGGGAGAAGACGCAGGTCCACAGGTGGCAGGCTCTATCACCATCAGTATTGAAGCGGGTACGGTAGGGCTTGGAACCATCCTTCCAGCAACATCTATTGACTATTACCAGGGAGAACAGTTATCCTCTGTTCTGCTGCGGCTTTTGCAGAACACAGGTTTTGACTGGAGAAACAATGGGGATGCCACCAGCGGCTTTTACTTAAAAGCAATCGGAAGGGGAGGCATTTCCGCAAATGCGGCTATTCCGGATGACCTGATGGCACATTTGCAGGAAGTAAACTGTCAGTTATCCGATCACGATTCCAACTGGCTTGGAGAGTTTGATTTTACCATGGACTCTGGCTGGCTGTATTCCGTGAACGGTGAATACATGAGTGTTGGAATGTCTTCCTATTTCCCGGCGGACGGGGATGAGGTAAGACTTCGATTTTCCCTTTATTCCGGTGCCGACGTAGGTGGCGGAGTAAACGGCGAGACATGGGGGGATTGGTAAATGAAAAAAAGATTGGTAATGGGAACCCTAACGGCAGCTCTGATTGCCGGAAGTGTCCCTTATGAGATATATGCACAGCAAGAAGAAGTGGTGATACAAAGCGAAGAAGAGGGGCAGGAAGAGCCTTCGGAACCGGAACAGCCAGAGCCTGCTCCGAGCGAAGAACCACAGCCGACCATGGAGCCAGAACCCACACAGGCACCGGAACCGACCGTAGAGCCAGAGCCTACACAGGCACCAGCTCCTACCGAAACTCCAGAAGAACCGACAGCAACGCCGGTTCCGGAGCCGACCACAGCACCAACACAGACACCAGCTCCCACCGAGACTCCACAACCGACCGTTACGCCAACCCCGGCATTGGTGAGCGTGGGATTAAAAGTTGAGCCGGGGGATGCCAGTGTGGTGATCCTGGATGCAGAGGGAAACCCGGTTTCCGCAGAAGAAAATGGACGGTATTCTCTTTTACAGGGACAGGCGTATGAACTCTATGTCCGAAAAGAAGGGTACCAGGAATTCTACCAGAAGATCACGGCAGATCCTGCGGTGACGGAATATACCATCACCCTTCTTAGCAGCAACACAGCCTTAAAGGGACTGTATGTTTCCAGCTCCGACAAGTACGGAAAAGGAATTTTAAAATTAAGCCCGGATCTGGCTCCGGACAAGGAAAAATTTGAAGCCTCCTATGATGGTGAACGCCAGAGCCTGAATATCTGGCCAGAAGTGGAGGATGAAAAAGCTTCTGTCAAGGTTTATGCCATCAGTGGCATCAAGGCAGGAACAGTAGAAAAAGATGAGACCATTACGGGAAACAAGGATAATAAAGACCGCTCTTACTGGAAAATCTTTTTTGCAGATCAGGAAAAAGAGGCAAAGGTCCGTCTGGAGGTAAAAGCCGAGGATGGAACAACCAGAGACTATTATATTACTCTGAAACTTACCGATACGACAGCTCCGGTACTAAAAAAAATCAGTGCCAGCCGTATTTCCACAGATACTGCATCCGCTGTCTATAAGACCTCTGAAAAGGGAACCTGTTATTACCAGGTGATTGAGGCAGGGGCAAAGGTACCTTCCTTGGATACAGGTGGGGAAGGAACAGAAGTATTAGCCGGAACCAATACCATTACCTTGACTGGATTATCCTCCGGGGAAAAAGATCTGGTGATCGTGGTAAAGGATGCAGCTGGGAACGTAAGTGATTCTTTAGTCATGCGGATCCCGGATATAAAAATAGCCGGTACCCCTGGAAACCTGGTGCATGGCTCCGACCATGGCGGAAATAAGTCCCAGGCGGCTATCCCAGGACAAAGCGGCCAGGGCTCCTTATCTAATCTAAAACTGGTGGAGGGATCCAAAGCAGGCGGTAAAGAGGGCGAGAAAACCACTAGGGAGATCAAGGCATCCTTAAAGCTCCAGGGGGAGAAACAGACTTCTTTGTTTGGAAATATCAAGACAGCTGATACCCAAAAGATAGAATCCCCGAAGTGGACAGAGCGGACTAGGAAAAAATATGCAAAAGATTTAAAGCCTGGCTATACCATAGCAGGGGAGAAGGTGATGGAAAAAGTCGCTCCTTCTCCAGTGGTGGAAGAAAAAAGTGAGGCGTCAGACCGTTTTACCGAAGAAACCAAAACCACAGTTACAAATACAACTGGAAAGAACCAGGCTCAGGAGGAATCTTTTGCGGGAAGTGTAACAAGAGGAATCAAAAAAGCAAGTCTTGCAACAAAATTTCTTCTGGTGATTGCAGTATTGGAAACTGGTTTTGCCGTCTTTTTTGTAACGGCGAAGAAACGGTTTAAAAAGAGAAACAATAAAAAGCCAAAAATAACGGCGTAAGCAAAGAAAAGAAGGGAGAACAGAATGAAACCAACAATGAAAAAATGGTTGACCGGACTTTTGTCTGTAGCTCTGTTAGCTGGAAACCTTCCGGTGTATGCGGTAAACACGGCTTATGCCGCAGAAGAGGATGGATTTTTTACAGACGAGGCAGGGTCTTTTGAAGGCAGTTTAGAAGAACCTGAAGAAAACCCAGATGGCGGACAAAGTGAGGATTCATTTGCAAGTGTTTCTGAATTTACCGGGTTTACCTCCGGGGAAGCAGAAGAGGACTTTTCAGGGGAAGAGGATTTTGTGGCACCGGATTCCCAGGATGGGTTTGAAGGCGAAGCGGATCCCACGACTCTTTTGGAATCCGATATGCAGGATGAGGGCGGCTACCTTCAGAACCTGACTTTATACACCAGTCAGAACGGAGTATCCACCGTAGCCCTGAAGCGTTCTGCCGACCTTGACGCAGAGTTTGGTGGCAAGGTTTATGTAGCAGAGTATGGTTCCAACATGGATTCCGCATCTTTTTGGATCACAGCAGATCTGGCTGGAAATGCGCCAGATGGTTCCGCCATTCAGCTGGAAACCACCGGGCTGGATGGACAGAAACAGAACCTGGAATTATCCACAAGCGCCTATAAAGACGGGACACGTTACAACGTGAGTGCCTCTGTCTTTTCCTCAGGAGGGAATGGCTCAAAAAGAGCACTTTATACCATTACCGCAGGAACAGAAGGTGACAAACAAGTTTACCAGATCCTGGTAGAACGCCGTCTTGACCTTTCCGATCTCAAGGCCTACCTGCCGGACGACAAAGACCTGGCAAAAAATATCCTTCCCAAATTTGATACCACAGGAACTACAAGGGACTACGAGACAACGGTAGTGGTTTCGACTGCTTCTTTACAGGTGGTTCCAAAGGCATTTTCCGGTAACTGGTATCAGCTTGCCATTTCCAGTGAAAATGTAACCACAGGCGAAGTAAAAGAGGTTCCGTTTTCTTCTACAGATACAGCTGTGAGCGTTCCACTGGCAGACACCGGTGATACCAAAGTGACACTCTCCATGTCAGAGGCAAACACCTATGCGGATCCTGCCCTGGCAGAAAAGACTTATACCTCCACAGGAACCTACACCATCCTGGTGCATAAAAGCACAAGTGACAAAGTAAGTTTCCAGGTAACCCCGGAGGATGCGGTCATCAGCGTATATGACAAGGATGGGGAGCGCCTTACCCCTTCCGCCGATTCCCTGATGGTTTATGAGAATATCCTCCAGGGAGAAGCTTATACCTGGAACATCTCCAAGTATGGCTATATTTCTAAACAGGGCAGCTTTACCGGCGGCGAGGTTAGCGATATTACCGCAGAACTGGTAAAACAGGATGCCACACAGCCGGAGATCACGGATAACGACTGGATCAATTTCCGAAATAGTGATACGAACAACGGCATTACCGGAAGCAGTACCCCGACCAGTGCGGATTCCACCCTGTTAAAATGGAACACAAGGATCGGAGTGGGCTGGGAGGCTGCCATCACACCACCACTGATCCTGGGCGGAGCAGTTTATGTAGCGTCTGGACAGTTTATCTATAAGCTGGATAAAAACACAGGGGAAATCCTTCAGACCAGCGAACAGCTCTCTGGAAACATGCAGTATGCCATGATTCCTCTTACCTATGCAGAGGGAATGCTGTTTGCACAGATCGGAGGCGGTCAGATTCAGGCAGTCAGTGCCACTTCTTTAAAGTCTTTATGGATCAGTGAGTCCCTGGGTGGTCAGACACTTTCCCCGATCACGTATAAGGATGGATATATTTACACGGGAACCTGGAACTCCGAGACTACAGCAGGCTCTTATTTCTGTCTGTCTGTTACAGACGAGGATCCATCCACAGGAATAGAAATTAAACACTGCACCTGGAAATACAACCATAAGGGCGGCTTTTACTGGGCTGGTTCCTATGCCTCATCCGATTACCTGGTATTTGGTTCCGACGACGGTTCTTCAGAAGGAACAGATACCAATTCCGCCATTTTATATTCTGTGAACACTCACACCGGACTGCTCCTGGACAAGATGACAAGCCATGGGGATATCCGTTCCACTATTGTTTATAACAATGGTTATGTATATTTCACCACCAAAGGCGGGTATCTGTACCGTGTGCAGATGAATGCAGACGGCACCTTTGGAAGCACCAGCAGCTATAACCTTGGCGGCATGGCAACCGCTTCCCCGGTTGTTTATAAGGGAAGGATCTATGTAGGTGTCTGCGGAAACGGTGGCCAGTTCAATTCCGATGGTGGTCACCATTTTGCAGTCTTAAATGAAACCGCTTCCGGGATTTCCCTGGCATACAACGTATCCATTCCAGGCTATCCCCAGGCAGCGCCTCTTCTGTCCACGGCCTACGAAAACCAGGATTATAATGGAGATGGACAGGCAGATGGAAGAGTCTATCTGTACTTTACCTACAATGCAAAACCAGGCGGTATTTATATGTTATCCGATGAACCGGGACAGACTTCCGGAACAGCCGTAGAGCTTTTCCGTCCGGCAAGTGACCAGCAGGAATACTGTATCAGTACCATCTGCGCAGACCGGGAAGGCACCCTTTATTACAAAAATGATTCCAATTACCTGATGGCTCTGGAAACCAACGGGGCATATTTAAACAGCGTGACAGCCACGGCAGATACTGGAAAAGTAACCTGGCCTTCTGCCTTCCGAAAGGATACCTTAAAATATAACTTAACGGTAGCGGAGAATGCCAGCAAGGTAACCTTTGCTTTGAAAGCACCGGAAGGCTGTACCATAACCGTAAATGGACAGGCGTATGCAGGAAGCTTTGTGGCGGATGTAAGCAGCGGCTCCACAGATATAAAGGTAACCGTAAGCGGCCAGGGAAAGAGCCGGGAATATACCTTCCACATTTCCCAGGATATTTCTACGCCGGTTTTGGCGAACATGACGCTTAGCACCAGCAATACCTACTCCAATACGGCAAACCGGATTTCATTGTCCCCGGAATTTAGCAGCGCGACAACCAGCTACCGGGCAATCTATAAAGAGAGCAGGGAGTTTTTAAATATCTTTGCAGAACCGGCAGACAGCAGCGCATCCGTCACCGCTGTGGGAATCCGCGGTACCAGCAAGGTAACGGTACTTGGAAAAGTAACTGGAAGTGGCGCAGCACACAGAATTGCCATGTATTTTGATAAGACCAATCCAGAGGCGGAAGCAGAGGTAAAAGTTACCGTAACCACAAAGTCTGGAAAGACAACGGATTATACGATTGTGGTACAGCGTACCGATACTCCATCCCCGACACCAACTGTAACTCCGGTTCCAGCTACCCCGACACCCGTTCCGCCGACTCCGACACCAACGGAAGTCCCGGAGGTATTTGGCCCCTGGACAACCGTATCGGGGGCAACCGTATTTGCCCCGGAAACCCAGAAGCGCACCAGCAACAAGGGAAAAACGGAAACCCGTACAGTGGGAAGTAAACTTACCCCCACCATCAAGGTAACGGCCTCTAGCATTAAGCTGAAGGTAAAACAGTCTACCACAAAAGTGAAGGTAACCGGTCTGGCAAATGGGGATTCCATCAAGAGCTGGACTACCAGCAATAAAAAGATCGTAAAAGTGACCAGCAAAGGTACCATAAAAGGCTTAAAGGCTGGAAAAGCAAAAGTCACCATCACCCTGGCGAGCGGTAAAAAACAGGTGATTAATGTGACTGTTCAAAAGACGGCGGTGAAGACAACCAAGATCACAGGCATTGCGTCTAAGGCAACCTTGAAAAAAGGCAAGAAGCTGACCTTAAAGCCAGTCATCAGCCCGATCACCTCCCTGCATAAGGTAACCTATACCACTTCCAATAAGAAGGTGGCAACCGTTACCGCAAAAGGTGTGATCACTGCAAAGAAAAAAGGAACTGCCACTATTACGGTAAAATCAGGTTCCAAATCGAAAAAAATTAAGATCAAAGTAAAATAAAAAGTGGAACAGGCAGCAAGGCCTTGCGGGGCTTCTGCCTGTTCTGCCATTTAAAAGAGGCAGGAGCAGCTTCGTAAAAAAGTGAGGAAAAAATGATATATATTAGCCATTTAGTTTTAGATGATGACATGAAAGCATTGGTAAAAGAGTATGGAACCGGGATCGAAAGCATTGATTTTTCCATTTCGGATAACCTGGATCAGCTTTCGGATTCAATCAAAACGTACTGGGAGAAGATGAAAGAGATAGGGACCAGGGATCTGATTCTTCATGGCCCATTTCTGGATGTGAACCCCTGTGCATACGACAGCCTGGTGCGGGAAGCCACCATGACAAGATTCAACCAGTGCTATGAGGCGGGGCTTCAACTTGGAGCTAAGAAGATTGTCTTTCATTCTGGCATGAACCCGTATGTTTATTACAAAGAATACTGGGCGGAGCATGTCGCCAAATTCTGGAAGGAATTTATGAAAAACAAAACAGAACTTGAAGTCGTGCTGGAAAATGTATTTGATGATGACTGGCGACTTCTTTTGGATGTGTATAAGAAGGTGAACCAGCCGAACTTCAAGCTGTGTCTGGATATCGGGCACGCGCACTGTTATTCTTCTTTGGATGTCAGGGAGTGGGCGAAAAACCTGGCTCGCTATGTAAGTCATGTCCACATCCATGACAACTGCGGCGACCGGGATTCCCACATTGGGCTTGGAAGCGGAAACCTTCCCTGGGAGAAAGTGCTTAGTTATCTGCCGGAGACAAAAGAACGCACCTGGACCATTGAATGCATGCAAAAAGAGGATATAAAAAGATGCCTTGACAGACTGACAGCAAAATAAGGATTTACAAAATATAAAAAAATGTTACAATAGTTCAACTGGCAAATTAATTTACCAAAATCTGTTTCTCTATTTTGGCAATGTTTTCCAGATGTTTTTTTTACGAAATTTACAGTATAATAATAGTAGGAAAAGAATGATAAGTAAGGAGGCTGATACTATGGCAATGCCACAGAAAATAAGTCGTGGAACATTAATTTCCCAGGGAAAAGAAAGAGCATTCTTTAGTAAGCTTAATGAAAATCGACTTACGAGGGATTCTTTTAATGATTGTCAGTATTATCGAAACAATATTAATAAGAAAACATTAGCCGAATTAAATGCCCTAATGGATAGTGAAAAAACAACTTTAGAACATGTAGAATTAAATGAGGCGGATCTTTCAGATGAAATAATCCAGGAATTCGATTGCGGAAATGATGATATGAATGAATATCTGTATGATTATGCCAGGGATGATTCTGTTTATGGGCGTGGTGTGACCTATGTGCTGGTTGCAGATGACAGAAAACGTATTTATGCTTATGCAACATTAAAAACGCACTCCCTTTATTATTATGAAGAGGAAAAGTGATAGAGGACTGCTATGTTATGGAGAACCTGATGCTTGGATTTGGAAAATGTTAGATAACGCATAACAAACGCATAAACACAATATACGGAAATGCAACATTGACACGCACTATATATTGTGTTATCCTATAATTGAATTATCGTTTATGCATAGCACCCTATGCAGAAGAAGTTTAGTCCTGGCAAAATACCGGGAGCAATCATTTGAGACAATAGATCTGAGAAATATAGAAAGACATCAAAAAACTGGAATGGATTTTTGGTGTCTTTTTTTGTTGTCAAAAATTCAGAATCTAGGCAAAGGGAGCAAATACAAAAGGAAGGAGAAGAGGGATAATTCGAAAAAAATAGAAGTATGTCGGATGAGAAACATGGAACAGGAAAAGAAAGGAGGACATGCATAAATGGAAAATGCCGGGAACCGAAAAATGTTAGAACTATAAAGAAGGTGAGGGCATAAGAAATGAAGAGTATGCAGGCTATTATTGCCTGGTAATGGCAATTGTCTGCGGACTAAATGCAGCGGAGGCCTGGAAGATCTATCAGTATGGACCGGATCATCCGTTAAGTAAAAAAATTCTGAAGCATAAGATTAGGGATTCCTCCCTGAAAAAGCTGAAGAAAAAAGAGCAGGAAAAAATGATGAAAAAGCTGTTTCTGGAAGGATACAGTAAAAATGCAATTGCAGAAGCGTTTGAATGCTTACCGGAAACCGTAACAGCAAGAATCAAAAGAGCAGAGGAGGATATGAATGGAACATAGAAATATAAATACAGTTGGAACGATATTTAATGACTTTTTAGGCTTGTATACAGGAGAAAGACCTGTTGGGATCCATGAGCTGATCCAAAAATATGACAGGCATCCGGTTCTGATGGGATTGTTGTCTAATGTGGATTCTGTTATTTATGTGGATGTTAAAAAGGCTATGTATGAGATCTATCCATTTTACAAGAAATACAGACATCGTGCATTGGATGATAGTGTGTGGAAAGACATTGTTGAGAGTGCGGAGGCCCTTGAAAAGAAGTGGAATGGAAACCTTTGGGTACGCCGGGTAATGCTGAATCTGGTGAATGAGCTTGACAAGGAATCCCAGGAAATGCAAAGAGAGGCAGCTGGAGGAAATGTGGAAAATCATGCATCCAAAGCGGCATAATGACGGGAGGAACTTTATATGCTGGAAAAATTGGCGAAAAGCATAGAGGAAGTAAATGTCCTGGCAGAACATTACCGGACCTGTCAAAATGTAGCGGCAATTGAAAGCCTTGCAAAAGAATGTTTCATATCCAAAGAGGACACAGATGCTTTTATAGCGGGAAAAAGGAAGTTTCTGCTGAAGGTTTTGCTGACCCGGCAATCCGGTTCAGTAACCGAAAAACTGACAGAAGAAATGCTTCTTTTGCAGGATTCAGGGTATGCGACCGTGCTTGGCACGTATCTTTTAGACCTTGCCAGAAAAGATCCGGTTATGAAAGATGTGATCCTCCAGCCCCATAAGACGCTGAGACACTGTCTCGAGTATGTCCATGAAAAAGCATATGAGACGGCGCTGGAAAAGGCAAAAAAAGAGGGAAAAACTGGTGTGGGGCAAAATGCTGGTATAGCGATTGGCTCTACAGAGGTATTTGCCTGGGTAATAGACTATTACCTGTTGGACGACCGTAAAGACATGGAGAAAAAAGCACAGGAAGAAATAGATACAATAAAGAAAGCCTGGAAAAGAGCGGAATCAATCAGGACATTGTCAGCAAAATCAAAAGATGCAGATACGAAGAAAGATGTTTCGGAAGATGCAAAGGTGGCAGCAAAGCCAGCAGCGCAAAAGAAAGAAGAACCGGAGCAGCTTTCTTTATTTAATTTAGGAGCCTGAATATGATTGCATACAAAGGGTTTGAAAAAAATTTAAGTTGCAGGGGTTATCAATTTAAACGATATGGGATCAATGAGACAACGGAAGCAAATTGCAGACAGAATGGATTCCATTGTGCGGAAAATCCACTGGATTGTCTTGTTCACTATCCGAATTGGAGGAACTCTAGGTATTTTGTAGTGAAAGCATTTGGAGATCTGGATGAAGATGACAGGGATACGAAAATTTCATGCACCAAGATAGAACTGATAAAAGAATTGGATTTTCCAACACTTTTACTACGGGGAGCAGCGTATATGGCAATACATCCGGACCGCCCATGGTGCAGCCTGGTTTGTAAAGAAACAGGTGTGGGCAATAATGGATTTGTAATTGTACGCGGCAAACAACCAAAAGCAAAAGGAAGGAAAAATGATCTTCTTATTCTTGTCCAGGAAGAACCTGACAGCAATGAGATTATATATGTAAACCAGCTCTGTGTGGATGGCACAAGATATAAGGAAAATCAATGGTACGGAATTGCAGATTGAAAGTTGAATGCTGGATCAGCGGTCATAGAGAAGCCGCAGAAAGGATTATTACGATGAAGTTAGGATATTTGGAATTTGTTGAGGTATTAAGAAAACAGCTTTTGAATGCTTTGAACTTACAGGAACAGCAAATATTTTTTAAAAAGAAAGCCATAGATAATAAGGATCGCTTATTTGTGGAGGCATTTGAAAATTCAAGTGGAAAACAACTGTGCGGTATTGACGTGAAAGATTTATATGAGCGTTGTATGGAAGGGAGTTCGATGGAGTCAATTTTATATTCTGTACAGGAGGAAATCGAGAAACTAAAAATGGTTAGCATGTTAGAGGGCAAGATGACTCCTGACAGTTATCAAAAAATCAAAAAATACCTTTTTGTAAAACCTCTTAACAAGAAAGAGCATTCGCTTGAGATGGAAGATGCCGTGCATGAGGATGTTGGCGATATCGCTTGTGTCCTGTATATGATGCTTAGTAACACGAACGGGTATTTTACAGACATAAAGATAAAAAATCAGCATTTGGAACAATGGGAAATGACAAAAGAGGCTGTTATGGAAGAGGCACTTAAAAATACCTGCCAGATGGCACCCCCTCTCATTTGTACTAATGATGAGAACAAGTGGGGAGGATCCTTTATGGAGAATGGAGCATTCTGCTTATCGAAAAGTGATAAAGTTATGGGGGTTCGACTTTCCACAAATACAAAAGAATATGGAGCGATTTCCGTATTTTACCCTGGTGTCCTTCAAAGACTGGCACAGCTTATGGGAAGTGATTTGTACATTTTATTTACAAGCGTCCATGAGGCAATGATTCATCCTAAGAGGATGTTCTGTCCGGAAGATCTTGAAAGAATTTTAAAAGAGACACTTAAAGAGGCTACCCCGGACGAAGATTATCTGTCAGATGAAATATATTACTATGATAGAGGTGCCCGGAAAATAATGAAATGGAAAAAGGTGGTATCAAAGGTAACTTTACCGGCAAGCTGTGTTGAAAGGCTTCCGTTGTAAATAGCAATGATAAGGTTTTACGGATTATAAGAAAGGAAACTTTATATGTGTCAGCGTTTAACGTATGAAGAATTTGTCCAGAAATTACGGAAATGGATCATAAAAGATGCTCATCTTCCAGAGGACTATGTTTTCCTTAAGAAAAAAGAAAAGACCGGAATAACCGCAAATGGGGACCGGTTATTTGTAGTCTGCGCTGAAACGGATTCCGGAAAAGACATCTGCGGGATTTTTGTGGAAGAACTTTACCAGGATTATGTAGAAGGAACTTCTATGGAAAACATAGAAGCAAGGGTGAAGTGTGACCTGGATAGAGCAGGAAATATGGAAAATACCAGATATCTGAATGACTATGAAAAAGTCAGGGAACATCTCTTTCTGGGGCTTTTGAACCTGGAAAAACACAGGCATGAACTGAAAAATGCCGTATATAAAACAATGGGGGACATTGCAATCACGTTATATGTGCATGCAGGAACCTTGAAGAATGGGATTACATATTTGAAAGTCAGATCGGAATATTTGGAGACATGGGGCTTGGAAAAAGACGATGTTTTACACGATGCTCTTTTAAACAGTTATCGTATATTGTCTCCAAGAATCTATGATTTCAAAAAAATGATGTACACTCCGGGGTATGCTGGTGATGACTTCATGAATGTGGATCCCTATTTTATTTCAGATAAAAAAAAGAAGGAGGGAATCTGTCTTAGCGTAAAAGGACTCACAAATGGAGCTGTGGCAGTCCTGTATCCAGAAGTGATAAAAAAACTGGTGGAATTAATGGATGGGGATTTTTATGTGGTATTTAGCAGTGTGCATGAAGCCCTGATACACAGCTCAAAACTTTGCAGCTTAGAAGAACTTGAGAATTTATTAAGAACTTCCAATTCGAGAATGACATTCCAAAAGGAGTTTTTAACAGATAAGGTCTATTATTACTGCAGGGAAAAGGATAAATTTATTATGCTTCAAGGCAGTCTGAAAATGTTAGTTACAACAATCCGTATGGATGAGGAAAATTAAATGATAAGGAACGAGATGCGGCGGGAATTTCCTGCCGTATCTTTTGTTAAGAGGAGAAGAAAATGTCCGAGGGATACGAATACAATTTGTTGACACAGGAGCTGCTTCTTCAAGGATATACGGCGGAACACTATCCGGACTATGTTCGAATCGGAAACGGAAGGCTGGGAAAGTCACCACTTGAAAATTCATGCGGCGGTTTTATATATACCAAAGATTATCTGGAAAAGAAAGCATTTATGTCTGGCTGTGGTCTATACGTGAGTTGGGAAAAATGTATTAACGATATAGATTACCTGGAGGAAACATTCTGCTTTGAAAATGATAATGTCGTTTTTCGGTGTCCATGGCATAAGAAAAATTGTGAACAGAATCATCCCTTATTAAGGGAAGATAACTTCGGCTTCTGTGCCTGCCATATGGTATCAGATTACCAGTATGAAAAAAGTGCAGAATATTTGGAAGACCAGGCAGATCAGAAAAAGGAAGAATTGTTTCAGAAATTTAAGGAACAGCATAAAAACTGTATTTGTAAGATGCATATGTCTTATAACTACGAGAAGCAGGAATGGAGCCTGCAATATAATCCGATGAGGTGCATGTGCGGACCAGGAGAGTATTGTATGCTGCGGGGCAGACCTCTTTCCAAAAAGACAGGGAATATATACTACGATTTAAAGGTATCTACAATCCGAAAAGATGATACCTTTTTTGCCGGGGAGCCTGTAGTGACGATCACAAGGGGAAAGAAATTTTTGCAAAGCAAGGTTTCGGTCGATATCTGTGAGGAAATTGTAAAAAGAAAACAGGAGGATATTTTTGATAAGGAATGGTGGAATGGCTATTCTATGCAGGCCTTGTACGATCCGGATTTGAAGGTGGAAATTCTGAATGTTAGAGTTGCTACGCGATTGACGCGAGATAAGGCACAGGATACTGAGGATAAAAAAGCCGGAATATACATTGGCTATGAAGCAGACTTTGCGAAAGCGAAGAAGAAGTGGAAACAGAAACGAAAAGAGAAACGCTTGGAGCAGACAAAAAGAAAGATTGTGCAAAAGGGCTGGGAGTCTCTGAATGATACAGAACAAAGATTTATGAAGAAGAGACTTTCTGCCGAACAGATTGAAGCTTTGCAACAGGAGTGGGTTACGGCAAATGAGCATAAGGATGAGGCTGAGCAGTTAACCCTGGATTTATAAAATAACTTCGGAAAGGACAAATTAGATGGAAAAACGAAAGCTTAAAAAAATGAAGGTATTGGAACCATCGGAGGAGATGGTTCTGGCGGCAGAAAGTGATATTCCAGCTATCGGAAATATGGCTTATGAGAGAATGGAATATCCAATTGGTTTGTTCATTCAGGCAGAAATGGACGAAAATATCTTAAAAATTGGTTTTTTTGTTACAGATATTTTGACTGCTGGCGGAAGAAGACCTTTATATACCCTGTTCATTGATAAGGAAAATGATTGCTTCATAGGATATGATTACCGGCTGAAGAAATGGACCAATAAAATGCTGGATAAAATTGAACTGCCTAAAGGGGTAAAGGGAGATCATACCTGGTGTGATCTAAACAGCCGCAGTCAAATATGGGAAACCCTGGGTGAGGAATATAAAAAAGATAATGTATGTTATGGCCTTTTTCATTTTGAAGAACAGGTACGGGAAAGGCAAAAGATACAGAAACATTTAAAACGAACAACCGCCTGGGACCAGGTTATGAAATACGTCAGGGAAACTCCGAAGGACTGGGAGAAATGGCTGAAAAGAGTGGGAATTACACAGAATTACATTTTTTATGAATACTCCCGGAAGAAAAATATCACAGGCTACTGTACATGGTGTGAAAAGAATGTGGTGGTGAATGGCGTAAAACACAACAGGACGGGAAAATGTCCTAACTGCAGGCATAAGATCCAATATAAGGCAGTGGGAAGACAGCGCATGGTAAAGTCAAAAGAAGAAACTGCATATCTTTTGCAGACATGCGGTGATAATTTTGTTATTCGTGAATTCAGGGCAGATGTGAAATATGACATGGTTGCTTATACAAAACCAGTTTATAACTGGAGAGAGCTGCGACGATATGTATTTGATAAAGACCTTAACGAAAAAAAATTTTACTGGGGTTATTATCATGGGACAGAAGAGAACAGATGGATCCATGGGTCATTGAATACATACAACCCTTATTGCTGGGGGAATTGGGGATATGAACCCCGCTATCCGGGGCATATCTACAAAAAGTCACTCCATGGAATAAAAAATAATCAGCTTAAAAGAAGCGGATTCCATGAGCTGGTCAGAAAAAGTGAAACAGTAGAGCCGGTAGCCTATTTTCATCGGTTAAAGCAATATCCTTATCTGGAGCAGCTGATAAAAGCCGGGCTGAATGAGCTTGCAAAGGAAATCATAGAAAACAATACTTCTGTTTTTTATAAGGAAGCAGATTCGCTTGGACATGCTCTTGGGATTGATAAGTTCCGCCTGAACCGCCTTCGCAATAATCATGGTGGAAAAGTATTTCTGCAATGGTTGACTTATGAAAAGGGATTTGAAAAAGTGATAAAAGATAACGTGATTGCCTGGTTCTCGAAATGGCAGATCTGTCCGGAAGACCTTTTGTTTGTACTGGATCGGATGAGCCCGGAACAGATAAAAAATTATTTGGAAAAACAGGCAAAAGAAAGCGAAAAAAAGCCAAAGGAGCTTATTGGTACCTGGCAAGACTATCTTGACATGGCGTTAAAGCTTGGTATGGACGTGAAGGATCCAATTATATACCGTGTGAGAAAACTGGAAAAACGGCATAACGAACTGGTTCAATTGATGATAGAGAAGAAAATGGATATAAAAGCCGAAGAGATTGCAGAAAAATTTCCTGGTATAGAAAACGTCTGTGAGAACCTGAGAAAATATGAATATAGCGATCATACTTTCCAAATTGTGGCACCGCGGAAAATCAAGGATATTCTGGAAGAAGGAGAAGAACTGCAGCACTGCATCATCGGAAAAGATACTTATTTTGCGCGTATGGTAAAACAGGAGTCTTATCTTTTGTTCCTGAGAAAAAAGAATGCACCCCAAAAGCCATATTATACATTGGAAGTGGAACCAGATGGGACAGTACGCCAGAAACGGACATATTTTAACAGGCAGAACCCGGATATTAAGCAGGCCGAGAAATTTTTATTGCGTTGGCAGAAACAGCTTTCGCGTAAACTAAATAAGGAAGATAAGATGCTTTCGATAAAAAGCCGTGATCTTCGAAAGAGAGAAATTGAGGATCTGCGGGAAAAGAAAGTAAAGGTGAACGGATTTGGCTTTACTGGAAAGCTGCTTGCGGATATTCTGGAAGAGGATTTGATGGAAAATGCAGCATAAACCAGAAAACAAAAGAAAGATGATAAAGATACTATGAAAAATGGAAATAATCAAGTTACCCTGACAGGGAGGATTGCAACGGAATTTAAGCTTTGTTATCAATATGGTAGTGAAAAATTCTATAAAATGGAAATCGTTGTAAAAAGGTTTCGCGAAAATGTGGATTGGATCCCAGTGGTGGTATCTGATTGGCTGGTGGATATAACACAGGATTATACGGAGCAATTTGTAGAGATCCATGGAGAGTTTCGCTCACATAATTGTCATGAAGAAATGCGCAATCGTTTGGAACTCTTTGCAATGAGGTACAGAAGAAAATGGTTTGTAAAGAATTAGAATGGTGGAATTAAAATACTACAGATATGAAACTATAGTGGAATTGACACAAAATTGTTGGATGGTATAATAAAAATGGCATTTGGCAGCAGATACTGCAGATATTTTATCTTGATGGAGATCAAGATGTTAAGAGCTTAATATAGTGTGATTAGTACACCCTAAAATCATAAGGATAATGGTTTTAGGGTGTTTTTTATATTACTTCTGCTAATGCCGTGAATAAAATAACGAAAGGGGGAATATTGCCTGTTTTGTGTCAATTTGGAATCAAGGAAAGGATCATGTTCAAATGCATAAACCGAAACGAAAATCGAAATATTGGGAACAATTTAGTTATGAATATGATGGTGTTACATATTCGGGAAAAAAGAATTGCTGCGAAAAACTTGGATTAAGATATTTGGGAGTATTGCAGCATGCACACGACTATAACTGTACGTTTGAGGAAGCTATAAGCCAGATGTTAGAGAATAAACAGAAAAAGGAGTTTGTTTTTCGTAATAGGAAATGGCTTAGCTTAGATACCTGTTGCGATTTTTATAAAATAAACAAATATAGCGTTCAGCAATTACAGTATCAATGCGGGTATACAGTTCAGGAAGCTCTTGAGCGCTCAATTAATCATACAAATCTTTTGCGCTTCAAGTATAAAGGCAAAAATTATGCATCATTTCGTGAGTGTTGTAAAGAGCTGGGAATACCTGAATGCACTGTGAGACGTTGTATGAGAGAAACAGGAAGATCAAAAACTGTAGCACTAAATTATTGTTTGAAAAAAGCTGAAAACAGGGCCGGAAATCAAAAAGTATATAATCCTTCTCCTTTTTTTTACAAAGGAAAAAAATACGATTCATTTGTGAAGTGCTGTTGGAATTACAATTTAGAAGCAGACAAAGTACGCCAAAAATGTATTGCAGAGGATATTTCATTAGCTGAAGCTCTTAACTATTACCTCATACAGCATCCTGTAAGAAGAAAAAATGATTATGATAGCACCATTTGCCATAAGTCCATTGCAGAACAGTGCAGACAGTACGGAATAAAGTATTATGATGTTTACAATTATTCTTCAAGATATAATTGTTCAAAAGAGGAAGCCATCAAACACTGCTTGGAAGTTAAGCAAAAACTAGGAACAGATGTTATAGAATTTGATGGAGTAAAATATGCGGATCTGCATGAATGTTGTAGGATGTTGAAATTTCCATATAGACGAGTTTTGGCAAAAATTATGAACAGTGATTGCAGTGTGCAGGAAACGTTACAAAACCTAAAGCAAAAAAAAGAAAGGCTTTTTGGCACCGGAGATATTGAAAACATAACATTGGAAAATGGTAAATGCTATGAAAATATAAAGGAATTATGTTCTGATCTGCGAATCCGAGAAGGAACTCTTTATGGATATGCACTTCGCAATGAATGCTCGATTACGGAAGCTGCCGATTATTATGCCAAAAGAGAAGAAGTGTTTCAAAATGTGGCACTGAAAGTCGGTGATCAATTTTATAATGATCTTCGCCAGTGCTGTGAAGAACAGGGGATACGGTATAAGGATGTTTATAGAAGAATGGTAGAAAAAATGGTTTCTGCCGAAGAAGCTGTGGAATACTTTTTAAAAAGAAAGGATCGGAAAGCAAAAGAAAAGCAATTTAAAAGACAGACGAATTTTGAACCGGGAGTCCCTAAAAAAGTCGTTATAATGGGAAAAGAATATCCTTCTAAAACCAGTTGCTATGATGATTTAAAAATACAAAAAAAATTGGTACTTAAGCGCATGAGAGATACTAGCTGTTCTTTTGAAGAGGCTGTTATTGCTACTTATCAAGCGAGGATAGAAAAAGAATTCCATTTCCATGGAGAAGTGTACAAAAGCTTTGTGGCTTGCTGTAAAGCATATGGTGTAGCGCAAGAGTATATTGCAATAAAAGCCAAAAGAGAAGGCATAACAAGACAGGAAGCAATAGAAAAAATATTGGCATTACGGGAGTAAGGTACATTGTAGTAGTTGAATTTGATATGTGAAAGGAAATGTAGGTATGAGAAAAAAGAACGACACAAAGGAGGAAAATGGGAAACTTCTTCTTTCAGTAAAAGAAACCTGTGAATTAACTGGGTTATCTGAAAAAACAGTTCGTACTATAATGGCTGAAAATGATTTCTGCGTCCGAATTGGGCGCAGAACACTTGTACACAGAAAAAAATTCGAACACTGGTTGGAGGAACAGGACACTTGAATATTTTTTAAGAACGTGTTAATATTCTGATGTACTTGAAATCTGGCCTGGAAAGGATGAACACAGTATGGGAAAATCTTTGAAAGGCAAAGAATTAGGAAGTGGACTTTCGCAAAGGAAGGACGGACGTTATCAAGCCAAATATTATATACCAGGTTCCCCGAAACCAAAATATTTATATGATAGAAATTTGGCAAAACTAAAGAAAAAACGTGATCTGGAAAAAGCAAAATATATTCTGGGTTATAATGATAAAGCGAAAAAATATAAAGTTTCTGAATGGTTTGATGAATGGATGAAACTTTACAAAATTGGGCGAATTAAAGCTAATACGGTTCGTGGATATGTAGATGGATTTGAGCGGGGTGCAGATTTTATTGGCTCTGTGAGGCTTGATTGCCTCACACCCTCTCATATCTACAATATGGTTGAAGGAATGCAAAACGATGGCTATGCGGAATCATCAGTTGTCCATACTTTATCAATTGTAAAGCAATTACTTCAAAGTGCGGTAGATAATCAAATGATTCCAATGAATCCCTGTAAAGGGATTGCAATAGAAAAATCCGAAAAAGTAACAGTTGATCCAATATTGGAGGATGAAAGCAAAATACTTCAACCAGAGGAAATTAAAACATTTCTTGATGCAGCAAAAAACACGAGATATTATGAACTATTTTATATTATTTTGAATACTGGAATGCGTATTGGCGAAATTACAGCACTTTGCTGGTCTGATATTGATTTTGAATGTCATCGAATTCGTGTATATAAAACACTGAATAGAACGACGATTTATTTTGATGAAGGAAAAAATCGATTAGAAAAACCAGAGTCAGTTAAACAGATAACGACGCCTAAGAAAAAGGCAAGTTATCGTTGGATTCCTATGACAGAGGGTGTTGAATTGGCATTTCACTCTTGGGAGAAAAAGCAGATTGCGGATAAAGAAAAAAGCGGATCATCATGGGGAAAGGAAAATCCTTTCCTCAAAGATTTTCCGGATCTGGTATTCACAACACAACCAGGAGGGGTTTTTCTTCCTCAATATGCAAACGCGGAATGTTCACGTATTATAAGCATAATTGAAAAAAAAGAGATCGAATTAGCTGAAAAAGAAAATAGGGAACCTCGTCTTTATGAGGTATATCCCCATAAATTTCGGCATACGTTCGTCACCAAACTGAATGAGTCTAATATGTCTCCATTTACGGTGAGTAAGATTGTGGGACATACAAGCGTAAATATGACGAACTATTATACACATCTGGAACAGGATTATGTGGCAGATGAATTTAGAAAATTTGCTGCAAAATACGATGAGGGAAAAGTTCCGGCGGTGCCAGAAAAAGAATAAAGGAAAATTATGAAGAATACTACTGATAACATACAAAATACTAACCGGGGGTCAAATGGGGGTCAAACTACTATTTCAGGTGCTTCAAACCCGCATAAATTAAGGGATTCAGCGCAAACCATGAAACTGTCGCCCATGATGCAGGAATACTGCAAAACAAAAGAAGAATACAAAGACTGCATCTTATTTTATCGTCTCGGGGATTTCTACGAGATGTTTTTTGATGATGCACTTCTGGTATCCAAGGAGCTGGAACTGACGCTCACCGGTAAAGACTGCGGTCTGGAAGAACGTGCTCCTATGTGTGGAATTCCCTTTCATGCAGCTGATACCTATATTAACCGTCTTATTGAACGGGGACATAAAGTTGCAATCTGCGAACAGGTAGAGGATCCGAAAAAAGCAAAAGGACTTGTAAAGCGTGCTGTTATCCGTGTGGTTACTCCCGGAACTACTTTAGATGCAACTTCTTTGGATGAGTCAAAGAACAATTATCTGATGTCAATTGTCTCCATAGCAGACCGCTTTGGTTGTGCAATAGCGGATATTACCACAGGTGACTGTTTCCTTACAGAAGTACCAAATAGCCAGAAACTGGTTGATGAGATCAACAAATTCAGTCCGGCTGAAATCATATGTAATGATTCCTTTTTTATGAGTGGGGTTGACACAGACGATTTGAAAGAACGTCTTGGAATTTGTATTTTTTCCCTGGATGCCTGGTATTTCGATGATGATACCTGCAGAAAAGAATTAAGGGAACATTTTCACGTAACCAATCTGGAAGGCCTTGGAATCAGCGATTATGACAGTGGAATCATAGCTGCCGGAGCGCTGTTTTTGTATCTTAAGGAAACGCAGAAGACTGCACTTTCTCAGATGACTACCATCCGTCCTTATACGGCAGAGCGTTATATGCTGATTGACAGCTCCAGCCGACGAAATCTGGAGTTGGTGGAGACCCTCCGTGAAAAGCAGAAAAGAGGTTCTCTTCTCTGGGTACTGGATAAGACTAAAACAGCCATGGGTGCCCGTACTCTTCGCTCCTTTGTGGAACAGCCACTGATCGATGCAGAAGAGATCAATCGCAGACTGGAAGCTCTTGAAGAGCTGAATGAGAAACCGATGCTCCGCGATGAGATCCGGGAATATCTCAATCCAGTGTATGACCTGGAGCGTCTGGTCAGCCGCATCAGCTTTAAGTCTGCAAATCCAAGAGATATGGTAGCATTTGCGTCCTCTCTGGAAATGATTCCTTATATTAAACAGGTTCTCAAGGACTTTCAGGCACCGATTCTGAAAGAAATCTACGAGGACATGGACAGTCTTGAAGATATTACAGATCTGATCAAGCACGCCATTGTAGATGAACCGCCCCTTGCCCAGAAGGATGGAGGCATTATTCGTGAAGGCTTTAACGAAGATGTGGATAAATTCCGCAGTGCCCGCACAGATGGAAAAAAATGGCTTACAGAGCTGGAAACAAAGGAACGTGAGCGTACCGGAATCAAATCCCTGAAGATCAAATATAACCGTGTATTCGGCTATGCCCTTGAGGTAACCAATACGTTTAAAGAACTGGTGCCGGAGAACTACATCCGTAAACAGACTCTTGCAAATGCAGAACGTTATATTACCGAGGAGTTGAAAAACCTTGAAAATATGATCCTTGGCGCTGAAGATAAACTTTATGCCCTGGAATACGAGCTGTTTTCCAATGTCCGTGATAAAGTTGGCCAGGAAGTGATAAGAATCCAGCGTACAGCCAAGGCAATTGCAGGTCTGGATGTGTTTGCATCCCTGGCGCTTGTTGCTGAGCGCAATCATTATGTACGCCCGAAGGTAAATGAAGGCGGAATTATAGATATCAAAGGTGGCCGTCATCCGGTTGTAGAGCAGATGATCGATAATGATATGTTCATTGCCAACGATACATACCTTGACAATACTAAAAAAAGAATTTCCATTATTACAGGCCCCAATATGGCAGGTAAATCTACATACATGCGTCAGACTGCGTTGATCGTACTTATGGCGCAGATTGGAAGCTTTGTTCCGGCAGATAAGGCTGTGGTTGGAATTGTAGACAGAATCTTTACTCGTGTAGGTGCATCAGATGACCTTGCCAGCGGACAGAGTACTTTCATGGTAGAAATGACTGAGGTTGCCAATATCCTTAGAAATGCCACTGCCAAGAGCCTTCTGATCCTGGATGAGATCGGCCGTGGAACCAGTACCTTTGATGGTCTTGCCATTGCCTGGGCAGTGATTGAACATATCAGTAATACAAAGCTTTGTGGAGCCAAGACATTATTTGCCACACATTATCATGAACTGACTGAACTGGAAGGAAAACTATCTGGCGTTACCAACTACTGCATTGCAGTTAAGGAAAAAGGTGACGATATTGTTTTTCTCCGCAAGATTGTAAAAGGCGGCGCAGATAAGAGCTATGGAATTCAGGTCGCCAAGCTGGCAGGTGTTCCGGATTCTGTTATTAACCGTGCAAAAGAGCTGGTTGAGGAATTAAGCGATGCAGACATTACTGCTGCTGTAAAAGATCTGGCTTCACCGAAGAAGAAGCCGAAGGTAGAAATGGATATGGCGCAGATGTCATTATTTGACACTGTACAGGACAATGACATTATTGAAGAATTAAAAGGCATTGACATTGGAAATCTGACTCCCATGGAAGCCTTAAATACGTTATACAATCTTCAGAATAAGATAAAGAACAGATGGTAACTGACAGCTGACTTTCATATATGGTGCTGTCACCGGCAGGCGACATGTCCGTATTGTGAACCGAAGCGGTCAACCTGCTTTTATATGGAGAGAAAAACTTGAGAAAAATAGCAGTTTTAGATAAACATACCATTGATAAAATTGCAGCAGGTGAGGTGGTAGAGCGCCCTTCTTCTGTTGTAAAGGAGCTTGTAGAAAATTCCATTGATGCTGGTGCTACTGCTGTAACAGTAGAGATTACAGATGGAGGAAAGAAGCTGATCCGTATTACAGACAACGGAGGGGGAATTGAGGCTGCTCAGGTACCTACGGCATTCTTAAGTCATGCTACCAGCAAAATTGAAAAAGTAGAAGATCTGGAAAACATAGCCTCACTGGGATTCCGTGGTGAGGCTTTATCCAGTATTGCCGCAGTTTCCCAGGTGGAGCTGATCACAAAAACTCCTTCTGCTATCAGCGGCGTGCGTTATGTGATCGAAGGCGGCGTAGAACAAAGCCTTGAGGAAATGGGAGCTCCAGATGGAACTACTTTCCTGGTTCGGAATCTTTTTTACAACACACCGGCCCGGAGCAAGTTCCTGAAATCTGATTCTTCAGAAGCAAATTATATTGGAACTATGATGGAACAGCTTGCTCTTTCCCATCCGGAGATTTCTTTTAAATATATTCAGAACAAACAGGTGAAACTGCATACTTCCGGCAATTATAATGTGAAGGATGTTATTTATAATGTATATGGCCGGGATATGGCGAAAGCACTTCTGGAAGTCTTCTACGAAAATGATTTTATGAAAATTGAGGGATACGCCGGCAAACCGGAGGTTTCCAGAGGAAACCGAAGCTTTGAGAACTACTATGTAAATGGCAGATTTGTGAAAAACAATATTATTACGAAGGCCATTGAGGATGCATATAAGGGCTTTGTCATGCAGCATAAATTTCCTTTTGTGTCATTGCAGATCCAGATGACAGGAAATGATCTGGATGTAAATGTTCATCCCCGGAAACTGGAGGTTCGTTTTGCAAGAGGGGCGGAGGTGTATGATGCCATTTACGAGGCTGTTCACAATGCGCTTCTTCACAGAGAACTGATACCGGTTGTTCCAGTGGGAAAAGAGGAGCGGGAATCAAAGGTGGCAGCAGTAAGCCGCGGAGCAGTTCCGGAGCCATTTGAGAAAAGCCGCAGGACGGAACTTCATTGTGAAGGTGCTGCTGAAAAAGCTGGTCGAAGCAGCGCAGGGAATAATGAAAGCTGCTATTCACAGGCTGCTGAAAAAACAGTTCTAACTGGAAAAACAGCTCTAACTGAAAAAACAGCTCCAACTGGAAAAATAAATTCATCTGGAAGCCTTGTAAACAGCTCTGGCTGTCAGGCCAGCAGTGTGCTTCGTGAGCAGGCAATTTATCAGGCGAAGCCATTTAGCAAGGAAGAGGAAGCTCTTTTTGCAGGAACTTTAAAAGAGGCTGCGGAGGCAGATAAAAGAGCGGATGAAAAAGCAGAAGAAAAAGCGGATAAAAGTGCAGATGAAAAAGCGGCAGAAGATAACATATCGGTTGAGAGAATGAATGAAGCCGATAATCAGGCAGAGACTGCTGTATCCGTAAACTATGAGATACCAGATAAATCTGAGCCTGGACAGAGTGATCCAGGCTCAGAATATCCATCCGTTGGGGGAAAGCAGCTTGAGCTTTTTCAGGAGAAACTTCTGGCACCAGAATCCCGAAGCCGCCATAAGCTGATTGGCCAGTTGTTTGACACCTACTGGCTGGTGGAATTTGAAAACCAGTTTTACATTATCGACCAGCATGCAGCTCACGAAAAGGTAAATTATGAGCGCTTTGTAAAACGTTTTAAAGAACAGTCCATTGAATCGCAATATCTGAATCCTCCGCTTGTGGTGACCTTGAACATGGATGAACAGGCGAAATTAAAAGCCAACGAAGAATATTTCAGGAAATACGGTTTTGAGATTGAACCCTTTGGTGGAAGGGAATACTGTATCAGTGCAGTTCCGACAAATTTGTACGGATTCCATGAAGAAGAACTCTTTCTGGAAATGCTTGACAATCTGGGAGGAGAAGGTGCAAAGGATGCTTTTGACCTTTTCACAGCAAGACTTGCCACAATGGCATGCAAATCTGCTGTCAAAGGAAATCATCAGATGTCTGCTCTGGAGGCAGATAAGCTGATCGACGAGCTTCTTACTCTGGACAATCCATATAATTGTCCTCATGGCCGTCCCACTATCATTGCGATGACAAAGACAGAAATTGAAAAGAAATTTAAGCGAATTGTATAAACAGGAGAGATTATGAAAAAACCTCTTATTGTCCTTACCGGTCCCACTGCAGTTGGAAAAACCAGGCTGTCTATTTCTCTGGCAAAAGCCATTGGCGGCGAGATCATATCTGCAGATTCCATGCAGGTTTATAAATATATGGATATTGGCTCTGCGAAGATCATGCCAGAAGAAATGCAGGGAGTTCCCCATTACCTGGTGGATGAGCTGATGCCAGAGGAAGAATTTCACATTGTGCGTTTCCAACAGATGGCAAAGGATGCCATGGAAAAGATTTACACCAGGGGACATATTCCCATTCTGGTGGGGGGAACCGGCTTTTATATTCAGGCGGTGACCAGAGACATTGATTTTACCCAGGCTGAGCAGGACGATGGATACCGGGCCGGTCTGGAGGCGATTGTCCAGGAAAAAGGTGCTGCATATCTTCATCAGATGCTGGCAGAGGTGGATCCCAAAAGCGCCGAAGTGATCCACGAAAACAACACGAAGCGTGTAATCCGCGCACTGGAATTTTATCATCAGAACCATAGCCCTATTTCCGCACACAATGAGGAGCAGCAGGAACGAACCAGCCCCTATAATCTGGCATACTTTGTGCTGAATGCACCACGGGAGCTTTTATATAAACGCATTGATAAGCGGGTGGATGAAATGATGACCAGCGGTCTTGTGGCAGAAGTCCAGAAGCTGAAGGACATGGGCTATCACAGAGGTATGGTTTCCATGCAGGGTCTTGGATATAAAGAAATCCTGGCCTATCTGGATGGAGAAATGCCGCTGGAAGAGGCTGTGCGGATCTTGAAGCGCGACACCCGGCACTTTGCCAAACGCCAGCTCACCTGGTTCCGCAGAGAGCCGGAAACAGTGTGGGTGAATAAAGATGAGTTCGGGTATAACGAGGATAAAATGCTGGAGTATATGCTGAGCGTTTGCCATGAAAGAGGAATAACTGGAGAATAGTTACTTCAATAATCAGATTTTTCCCAGGGGGGATCGCCCGCCTTGAAAATAACAAAAAATGGAGGAATACCGTCAGACAGACGGAAAGAATTATTATGAAAGAATTATACGAGCAGCTGGGAATTTCTTCCCAGGTTTACGATTTTTGCCATGAAATAGAAGAATCCTTAAAGGAGCGTTTTGAACATTTTGACAAAACAGCAGAATATAACCAGATGAAAGTTCTTCTGGCTATGCAGAAAAACCGCGTCAGCGAGGAGTGCTTCGGCTCTTCTTCCGGTTACGGCTACAACGATTACGGCCGTGATACTCTGGAAAAGGTTTATGCGGATACCTTCCACACAGAAGCATGTCTGGTGCGTCCGCAGATTGCGTGTGGAACACATGCCCTGGCCATTGCTCTTTTTGGAAACCTGCGTCCAGGCGACGAAATGCTGGCACCAGCCGGAAAGCCATATGATACTCTTGAAGAGGTGATCGGTATCCGTCCATCCAAGGGCTCCCTGGCAGAATACGGAGTAACTTATCGTCAGGTGGATCTTCTTGAGGATGGAACTTTCGATTATGAAAATATCCGCAAAGCAATCAATGAGAAGACAAAACTGGTTGAGATTCAGCGCTCCAAAGGCTATATGACACGCCCCTCTTTTTCAGTAAAGCAGATTGGTGAGCTGATTGCATTTGTAAAGAGCATTAAGCCTGATGTGATCTGTATGGTAGACAATTGCTACGGCGAATTTGTTGACACGATTGAGCCCAGTGATGTTGGTGCAGATATGGTGGTTGGTTCTTTGATCAAAAACCCGGGCGGCGGACTTGCTCCAATTGGCGGTTACATTGCGGGAACCAAAGAGTGCGTGGAAAATGCTTCTTACCGTATGACCTGTCCGGGACTTGGTGCTGAGGTGGGAGCTTCACTTGGCGTAAACCGTTCCTTCTATCAGGGATTTTTCCTTGCACCGATGGTGACAAAGGGTGCGTTAAAGGGCGCTGTTTTTGCAGCCAATATTTATGAAAAGCTTGGATTTGACGTGGTTCCAAATTCCACAGAGCCAAGGCAGGATATTATTCAGGCAGTGACTTTAAAAAGTCCGGAGCGTCTGATCGCATTCTGTAAGGGGATTCAGGCTGCTGCCCCGGTTGACAGTTATGTTGATCCGGAGCCATGGGATATGCCAGGTTATGACAGTCAGGTCATTATGGCGGCTGGCGCATTTGTACAGGGCTCTTCTATTGAGCTTTCCGCAGATGGACCTGTGAAAGAGCCATATGCCGTATATTTCCAGGGAGGACTTACCTGGGAGCATGCAAAACTTGGCGTTATGATGTCCTTGCAGAAACTTGTGGAGCAGGATTTGGTAAAATTACAGTGAAATCATGAAAAACATGAATTTTCGTGCAATGCCAGGCGTGTAACTGTGAAGCGCTGAACCGTTACCATAAGTTCTTTAAAACAGATGTAAAAAACGGGAGTTTATATGGAGAAAAAACGTGTTATCGTTACAGGCGGCGGGGCGTCCGGGTTGATGGCTGCCATTGCAGCTGCAGAAAACGGGGCCGCTGTAACCATATTGGAACAAAATGAAAAACCAGGCAAAAAGATCTGCGCTACAGGAAACGGCAAATGTAATTTTACCAATATCCAGGTGCCGTCTGATGCATATCGAAGCGAAAATCCAGGCTTTGAACAGGCAGTTCTGAACCAGTTTCCGGTAGCAGACACGGTGAAATTTTTTACTCGGCTTGGAATTTATCCTGTGAATAAAAACGGCGGCTATCTCTATCCGCATAGCGGACAGGCAGCAAGCGTTGCTGAGGTATTGTGTATGGAAGCACGGAATCTTGGGGTAAAGATCAAGACCAACCAAAAAGTACAACGTGTTTTTAAGGAACAGGATATCTGGAAGGTTCAGGTAGAAGGCTGGATATACGAGGGTGAAGCAGTTATTCTTTCCAATGGTTCCAAAGCTTCTGCAATTTCCGGTTCCGATGGCAGCGGTTATGAGCTTGCCGCAGCACTGGGACACAGGCTCATAGAGCCTCTCCCGGCTTTAACTGCCCTGAAATGCAAGAATACAGGCTTTTCCGGCTGGGCAGGTGTCCGCACAGAAGGCAGAATTACGCTGCTTGTGGATGGGAAAAAAGTCACAGAGGAAACAGGAGAACTACAGCTTACTGATTATGGCGTATCCGGAATTCCGGTGTTTCAGGTCAGCCGATACGGAATCCGTGCACTGAAACAGGGAAAAAATGTGACTCTGATTTTAAACTTTCTGCCAGAATTTTCCCGGGAACAGTTGAAAGCTTTTCTGAAAATACGAAAGGAAAACTGCCCCTATAAAGGAAAAAAAGACTTTTTGACCGGACTTTTCCCGGATAAGCTTGCAAAAGTGCTTTTGTCAGCAAATGATCTGGAAGAAGCAATCAGCAGCTATCCGCTTAAAGTGACTGGTTATCAGTCTTTTGAACAGGCACAGGTGTGCTCAGGCGGCGTTGATACTACACAGGTTAACGCCCAAACCTTGGAATCCACACGAAATTCAGGCTTATATTTCGCAGGAGAACTATTGGACATTGATGGGAAATGTGGCGGTTACAATCTGCAGTGGGCCTGGTCCAGCGGTTATGTTGCAGGAGTGAATGCCAGCAAAATGTCAGAGCGTGTTTGAAAAAGGAGAATAACATGATTCGAATTACCCAGCTGAAACTTTCAATTAATCATACCCCGGAAGAGTTAAGCCAAAAGATCCGTAAGGAGCTTCGTCTGAAAAATGAAGGCTTCACTTACGAAATAGTGAAGCAGTCACTGGATTGCCGTCATAAAGAGGATAAAAAATTTGTTTATACGGTAGATGTGTTTTTGCAGGATAAAAACCAGGAAAGCAAGATCTTTCGAAGAATTCACAATAATAACATTATGTTAACTCAGAAAAAAGAATATACATTTCCATCTCCTGGTGAAGAGAAACTGAAATATCCGCCGGTCATTGTAGGAAGCGGACCTGCCGGAATTTTTTGTGCCTGGTATCTGGCGAAGGCCGGTTATCGCCCCCTGGTTCTGGAACGAGGAGAGGAAGCGCATGTCCGTCAGAAGACGGTCGAGAATTTCTGGAAAAATGGCGTACTGGATCCGGATTCCAATGTGCAGTTTGGGGAAGGTGGTGCTGGTACTTTTTCTGACGGAAAATTAAATACTCTGGTAAAAGATCCTTCAGGAAGAAATCATGAAGTACTGAAGCGTTTCGTGCAGGCGGGTGCACCGTCGGAAATTATCTATCAGCAGAAACCACATCTTGGTACAGACGTGCTGGTTGGCGTGGTGGAGACTCTTCGCCATGAAATTGAGGAAATGGGCGGCAAATTCCAGTTCCGTTCCAAAGTGACAGATCTTTTTTTTGAAAACAGTCAGTTAAAAGAAATTGAGATAAATGGGGAAAAAAGGATTCCGGCCCAGGTATGTGTGCTGGCAGTTGGACACAGCGCAAGAGATTCCTTTTTCATGTTTGAGAAAAAAGGAATCTATATGGAACCAAAATCTTTTGCAGTAGGTGTACGTATGGAACATCCACAGTCCATGATCAATCTAGCTCTTTATGGGGAAGAGGAAAACGAGAAACTTGGAGCAGCTGCTTATAAAGTCACTCACACATGTGAAAATGGCCGTGGTGTTTATTCCTTTTGCATGTGTCCGGGAGGTTATGTGGTGAACGCTTCTTCGGAACCGGAGATGCTTGCTGTAAATGGTATGAGCTATCAGGCCAGGGACAGCCGCAATGCAAACAGTGCGCTGATCGTATCGGTGACTCCGGCTGATTTTCCAGAAGAGGGTCCACTGGGCGGTGTAGCATTCCAGCGCAGTCTGGAACGCGCAGCGTGGAAAGCTGGAAATGGTAAGGTTCCGGTACAGTTGTTTGAAGATTATCAGAATCATAAGCCAAGTACAAGACTTAAAGATGTAGAACCTTGTATTAAGGGTGACTGTGTTCCAGGTGATGTGCGCAGTATTTTTCCAAAAGAGATCGGTGATTCCATAGAAGAGGGTGTTCTTGCCTTTGGAAAAAAAATCAAAGGCTTTGACCGTCCTGATGCAGTGTTGTCCGGCGTGGAAAGCAGAACATCATCTCCGGTGCGTATTGTCCGTGATAAGGATTCCCTGGAAGCAAACTATGAGGGGATTTACCCATGTGGGGAAGGCGCTGGATATGCAGGCGGGATTACTTCTGCTGCTATGGATGGCATAAAAGTAGCGGAAGCTGTTTCTAAAAAGTTTAGAAATTTTTAGGAGAGAGTGTACATCTCTCCTTTTTTATGCTAAAATGAGTCTGCATTGTGAAACACAATGCGGGGAAAACTGTCTTTGTGTCTCGGGGAATAAGAAGAATCTGCTTATTATGGCATGAAGAACAGTCCCATTACTGTTCATTGGCAAAGCTGCGCGAAGTATGCTTTGGGTATGGTGTGAGCAGTATCCTGTCAGTCCTGGAGAACTGCAGGTGAAAGATATGAATGAAATGAAACAGACCATCAGAGAACTGCCGGAGTCGTCACGTCCTTATGAGAAATGTCTGCAGTGGGGACCATCCGTGCTCAGCGACAGCGAGCTTCTGGCAGTGATCCTGAGAAGCGGTGTACAAGGCTGCAATTCTCTTGTACTCGCCAATCAAATCTTAAGTCTTACGAAAGATACCTCCTATCCGGGACTTCTGGGACTTTTACATATGTCCATTCCGGATCTGATGAAGGTGAACGGAATCGGGAAAGTCAAGGCCGTCCAGCTGAAATGTATCGGGGAGCTTTCCAAGCGGATGGCGTCTGCTGTTGCCAGACCAAGACTTTCTTTTAACGAACCCATCACGATAGCAAAATACTATATGGAACGTCTCCGGCACGAAGAGCAGGAAGTATTGATCGTTATGCTGCTGGATGGAAAAAACCATTTTCTTGGTGAGCAGATGCTTTCCCGGGGAACCGTGAATTCAACTCTGATCACTCCAAGGGAGGTTTTTATGGAAGCATTGAAGTTTCACGCTGTAAGTGTGATCCTGGTTCATAACCATCCAAGCGGAGATCCTACGCCCAGTGAATGTGATAAGAAAATTACAGAGCGTATTTACCGGTCTGGGGAGATTCTTGGGGTGAAGCTTCTGGATCACGTTGTGATCGGTGACCAGAGATACATTAGCTTTAAAGAACAGGGAATGATGCCGGAGGAATGATCCGCCGGAAGTGCTGACGCCGTCTGTAAACCAGTGGCGGGTATTTGTTTTTGCAGGGCATAGTAAGGATGAAGGGACAGATATATGCTGTTTGAAAAAACATATGGAATAGACCTTGGAAGCAGTTCCGTCAAGGTCTATTCCATGATTCGAAATAAAAGCTACATTGAGAAGAACATGATTGCGGCCAAGGGCCGCAAAATCATAGCCGTGGGCAACGAAGCGTATGAAATGTTTGAGAAAGCACCCTCTGATATTTCCGTAAGTTCGCCGATGGCTTTTGGTATGATAGCCAATCTGGAACTGCAGGAAATTGTACTTTACAGTATGATGAAAAAAATTGATAAAATTCTGGGAATAGGCTCTGTCATGTACTTTGCAGTTCCTCTGGACATGACTGCTATTGAAAAAAGAGCTTATTATCAGGTGGCGAATGGACATTGGCTGCGGAAGAACAGGGTTTACATGGTAGAGGCTCCTATTGCAGATGCCATAGCTATGGGTGTGGATCTGGAGAACAATGCAGGAAGCATGATCGTAAATATTGGTGCCCAGAGTACGAATTTTTCCATTATTACGGGAGGCCGTATTATCATAAACAAGAAGATTCCAATTGGCGGACGTCAGATGAATGAGGCCGTGTGCAGCGAAGTACGCAAGCGTTATAATCTTCAGATCGGTACCCGTACCGGGAAGCGGCTGAAGCTGGTAATGGGACGGCTTGCAGACCAGCATAAGCAGGCACGTAAGGTTGTAGGAATTGACAGTGTTTCCGGTCTTCCAAGGGAAGAGGTTATTTCTGCCTATGTAGTCAATGCGGGAATCATGAACTGTGTCAATGAGATCGGTGCCCAGATGAAGGTTTTTCTGGAACGTATCCCGCCGCAGATATCCTACCACATTGCGAAAGAAGGCATTTTCCTTACCGGAGGGAGCACCAGAATCCCTCATATAGATACATATCTGGCAAGTTACACAGGCTATTCTTTTAACCTGTCAGATCTTTACGAAACTTCAGCTGTAAAAGGTCTGGAGAAGATCATCCACGACAGAGAACTTCGTAAATGGGCTCAGCCCATCACACAAAGAAAATTATAGTAACTGTGAAGGTACTGAACAGTTATAAATCATAAATTTTTAGGGGTGCCATTTTATGAAAAACCTTAAGAAAAAATTTCGATTTCGCATAAATCTGAAAAGTAAACATTTGCTGGCGATTATGACACTTTTCTGTCTGAGCTGTATTGTGGCTACATTTGCTTCAGGTATTTCCACAGCTCCTTTGCAGGAAACAGCGGGAATTGTCATAGTCCCTTTTGAAAAAAGCATTGAAAAGATCGGCAGTATGGTCCGTTCTATTAGGGACAGTTTCAAGGACAAACAGGATCTGCTTTTTGAAAATGAAGAGCTGAAGGCAGAACTGGACAGTCTGACTACACAGAATAACAAACTGATCCAGGATCAGGGGGAATATCAGAGACTGAAAGAACTTTACAATCTGGATCAGACCTATGAGGACTATCCGAAGGTGGCTGCGACTATCATTTCCAAAGATCCTGGAAACTGGTACGATACCTTTATGATCAACAAAGGTTCTGATGATGGGATAAGGGTCGATAATAATGTGATCGCAGGCAAGGGGCTTGTTGGAATTGTCACAGAAGTTGGTTCCTCCTGGGCTACTGTCCGCTCCATTATTGATGACAGCAGCAGCGTAAGTGCAATGACTGTAAGCACTTCTGATAACTGTATTGTAAACGGAGACCTGGAACTGATTGATGAAGGAAAGCTTCGCTTTGAGCAGCTTTATGATCAGGAGAACAAGGTGACTGTCGGGGAACGTATTGTTACTTCCAATATCAGTGAGAAATTTGTAGAAGGATTGTTTATCGGATATGTAAGCGAAGTGCAGGTAGACAGCAATAATCTGACTAAGACAGGAACCATTGTAACACCTGTGGATTTCCTTCATTTGAAAGATGTATTTGTTATTACTGTGAATAAGCAGGATCTGGTAGACGGAACTGCGCAGGTGGAAGGCAATTCTGACAGCGGCAGTTCTGACAGTACTTCTGGCGACAGCAGTCAGGAGAGTAGCGGCAGTACTGACAGCAGTGCGGCAGACGGACAGGAGGGCGCAGATGAAGGGTAAGATTGTCTATTTTCTTACGATCGTAATATGTTTTCTTCTGCAGTGTACGGTTATGGATCTGATTTCTATTGGCTCTGTAACTCCTAATCTGATGCTGGTTTTCTGTGTATCCATGGGGCTTATGCGCGGGCGCAAAAGCGGCCTTTGGGCAGGATTTTTTTCAGGGCTTTTTGTGGATCTGTTCTTTGGATCAGTATTTGGATTTTATGCTTTGATCTATATGTATATTGGTTATTTAAGTGGATATGCGCACAGGATTTATTACGATGATGATGTGAAGGTTCCTATGTTTCTGACTGCAGTTGCAGATCTTTTATATAATCTGTCTGTTTATGGGCTGCAGTTCCTTTTAAGAGGCAGACTGGGACTTGGGACTTATCTGTACAGGATCATTATCCCGGAAATGTTTTACACGGTATTTATTACCTTGATTGTATACCGGATTTTCCGTTACATAAACTATCACTACATGAACATAACCAGGAAAGAAAGTGAGTCAATTTGGGTACTAAAATAAAACGAATTTTCAAGAAAATCAGTTTAAAACGAACAACAGTCCTGATCTTGGTATTTGTGATAATGTCAGTTGTTCTGGTGCGTAGATTATTTGATCTGCAGATTATTCAGGGAGAGGATTACATCAGCAAATTCCAGGCCAGGACAACCAAAGAGCGTGTGCTCAAGAGCACCCGCGGAAATATTCTGGACAGAAACGGAGATATTCTTGCATCTAATGTGCTATCCTATTCTCTGACGCTGGAAGATAATGGAACTTACACTTCTACAAGGGAGAAGAATCTTACATTAAATGGTGTAGCCTATCAGGTACTTCAGATCCTTCACAGCAACGGAGATGATATTACCCATTCCTTCCATATTGTGGTAGATAAGAATGGAGAGTATGCTTTTGATGTTGTTGAGGGCTTTACCCTGAATCGCTTCCGTGCCGATATTTATGGACAGGCATTGATCGATGATCTGAAAGATGAACAGAAGACGGCGACTGCGGATCAGATGATGGAGTTTCTCACTGGTTCCGAGAAATTTTCTATTGTTCTTAGCGGTGATCGTGCTTATACAGAGGACGAGCTGATCTCCCATGGTCTGCCTCTTACTTTGACCAAGCAGGAAATGCTTGATATTGCAACTATCCGCTACGAACTGAATACCAACAGTTTTAAGAAATACATGCAGGTTACCATTGCTACCAATGTCAGTGAAAAGTCGGTAGCTGCGATCATGGAGAATAAGACCGGACTGCAGGGAATTGATGTGGTTGAGGATTCCATCCGCCAGTATATTGATGATGAAAGCATGGCACCAATCCTTGGCTATACTGGTAAGGCTTCCTCCGAGGAGCTGACAGAGCTTCGGAAACAGAATCCGGATTATTCCAATGATGCGATCGTAGGTAAAGCAGGAATTGAGCAGTATATGGAACTTACCCTTCAGGGAACAGACGGTAAGGAGACGGTTTCTGTTGATAACCTTGGAAAGGTTCTAAAAATTGACGAGGACACCAAAGTAGAGCCGGTTGCAGGAGATGATGTGCAGCTTACTATTGAAACTGACTGGCAATCGGCAATCTATCAGATCCTCAAACAGCGTGTGGCTGGTGTTCTTCTGACGAAAATTGATGCGGCAAAGACTTTTGATTACACGTATGTCACAGATGCCAGTCAGATCCGTATTCCTATTTATGATGTATACAATGCCCTGATTTCCAACAGTGTGATTGATATCACCAAATTCAGCAATGAGGATGCCTCTGACATAGAAAAAAATTTATATGCCAAATTTCAACAAAAGCAGCAGAGAGTTTTTGATACAATAAGCACGAAGCTGAATGGCTCAAACCCGCCAGCCTATAAGGATGAAGATGAAGAAACACAGGAATATCTGTCTTACATCTGTAATGACCTTCTTAGAGACACGCTTGGAATTATTTCCAAAGATGCCATCGATACATCAGATGCTACTTACAAGGCCTGGACAACAGATGAAACCATCAGCCTGAAGGATTACCTGACTTATGCCACAAGCCAGGGCTGGATCGACATCAGCAGCTTTTCACCGGAAGGAGAGTATCTGGATTCTGAGGAAATTTATCAGGCACTGACAGCATATATTATCGATTATCTCAGTACAGATACTGGATTTTCCAAGCTCCTTTACAAATATATGCTGCAGGAAGATACAATTTCCGGACAGGAAATCTGCCTGGTGCTTTATGAGCAGGGAGTTCTTGACAAAAATGATGATGATTATGAGAATCTGGCTTCCGGAGCAATGGGAGCTTATGATTTTATGATCAACAAGATATACACTCTGGAGATAGAGCCTGCACAGCTGGCATTAATGCCATGCTCAGCGTCCGCTGTGGTTGTAGATGTAAAGACTGGAGATGTAGTTGCACTTGTTTCCTATCCCGGATATGACAATAATCGTCTGACCAATGATATGGATACAGATTATTATGCAAAGCTGGCACTTGACCAGTCCAGTCCGTTCTTCAATAAAGCGACCCAGCAAACCACTGCGCCAGGTTCCACACTGAAGCTTCTTTCAACAATTGCAGGAATGGAAGAAGGAATTATTGACGAAGGTACATATATTGAATGTACCGGAACTTTTGACTATGTAGATCCGCCTATTAATTGCTGGTATAAGAATGGTCATGGAAGTCTGGATATCCGTACTGCAATCGAGCAGTCCTGTAACTATTTCTTTAACATGATCGGTTTTCAGCTGGGAAAAGTAGGGGATAATGAGTTCTCCGAAGTGCAGAGTCTGAATAAGCTTCAGGAATATGCTTCTTTGATCGGTCTGGACCGGAAGACTGGAATCGAGCTTTCAGAGGCAACTCCGAAGGTTTCCGATGCCAAAGCAGTTCCATCTTATATGGGACAGGGAAATAACCTGTTTACCACATCAGAACTGGCTCGTTATGCTACTGTTATGGCTACTTCCGGGAATGTATTTAAACTGACCCTTCTGGACAAAGTAATGGACCCGAAGGGAGATGTGATCCAGGAGTATGAGCCGGAAATTGAGGATGTGGTAAATATTTCTTCAAATATCTGGGATGTGATCCATGATGGTATGCGTCGTGTGATCCAGACTCATTCCCAGTTTGACGGTCTTGGAGTAGAAGTGGCAGGTAAAACCGGTACAGCAGAGCTGGATCTTCGCCATCCAAACCATGGTCTGTTTGTCGGTTATGCGCCGGCTTCTGATCCGGAGTATGCAGTGGCAATCCGTATTGCCAATGGTTATAGCTCCGGTAATGCATGTCTGATTGCTAATGATATTTTTAAATATATGTACAATCTTGCAGATAAAGATTCTATTCTCACAGGTATTGCTTCTACAGATACCAGTGATACATCGAATGACTAAAAACGATTTTGCTGCTGTTCATAGTCTGATCAGCAGTACTGGATATGCCTGCCGGGAGTGTTCCGGCAGGCATATCCATAAGAGAAATACCAGGATTTTGGAACATTTTGTTTAGGAGGAATCAGAAGAAATGGGTGAAGTCATTGTCATTACATCCGGAAAAGGCGGTGTAGGAAAAACCACTACAGTTGCCAATATAGGAACTGGTCTGGCTATGATGGGAAAGAAAACCGTGGTTGTGGATACGGATATTGGTCTTCGTAATCTGGATGTTGTGCTTGGGTTGGAGAACCGGATCGTGTATAATCTGGTAGATGTGGTGAATGGAAGCTGCCGTCTGAAACAGGCTCTGATCAAGGACAAGCGCCATCCGGAGCTCTATCTGCTGCCATCTGCGCAAACCAAGGATAAAACTGCCGTATCACCGGAACAGATGATCAAACTGACGGATGATCTGCGAGAAGAGTTTGATTATATATTGCTGGATTGTCCGGCTGGAATTGAGCAGGGATTTAAGAATGCCATTGCAGGTGCGGATAAAGCTCTTGTAGTGACGACACCGGAGGTATCTGCAATTCGCGATGCGGATCGTATCATTGGTCTTTTGGAAGCAAATGATCTGCGGGATATCCATCTGATCATCAACCGTCTTCGTCCTGACATGATCGCCAGGGGAGATATGATGTCTGTGGATGATGTAACAGAGATTCTGGCTGTAGATCTGATTGGAACTCTTTTAGATGACGAGCAGATTGTAATAGCAACCAATCAGGGTGAGCCTCTTTCTGGTAAAAATTCTCAGGCGGAGGAGGAATACCAAAATATTTGCAAACGGCTTATGGGAGAGGAAGTTCCCTTTGCAGAACTCAGACAGAAGAAAGGTATGTTTTCAAGACTGTTTAAAAGACATTGATATTCAGGTAATAATTAGTTACGCAAAATAGCATGTTGGTTGCTTGTAATAATGTTATGTCAACTAATACTCTGGAATGGAGGGATTTTGCATGAAGACCTTTTTTAATGAAAGAAGGCGTTCAGCAGGATATGCTCGCGACAGGATGAAACTTCTTCTTATCTCAGAACGCATAGAATGCTCTCCGCAGATGATGAAAATGTTAAAAAGTGACCTGGTACATACAGTAAAGAAGTATGTGACCATAGAGGAAACTAAAGTGAAAATACAGATATCACAGGAACCGCCTGTTTTAATGGCGTATATTCCTGTGTTGACGAAAAAGGACAGATAAATTTATGATTAAACAGTATAAGCTACGTTTTTACAATTTTAAACTAGTGATCCTTCTGACTGCGATCAGTCTGTTTGGAGTGCAGCTGGTAGCAAGTGCGTCGCCAGATCTTCGAAACAAACAGCTTTTGGGCGTTGTGATGGGGCTTGTGTTGCTGGTGATCTTATCGTTAATGGATTATTCCTGGATATTGAATTTCCAGTGGATCATGTATGGGTTTAATCTGCTTATGCTTATTGGTGTACGATTGTTCGGAAGTGAGGCAGGAGGTGCGTCCAGATGGCTGGATATCGGTGGTTTCCGTTTTCAGCCTACCGAGCTTTCCAAGGTTATTATTATTCTGTTTTTTGCCAAGTTTTTTATGGATCATGAAGATGATATCAATACTTTCAGAGTGTTGGCAGAATCAGTGCTCCTTCTGGCTGTTCCATTGGCTCTTATTTATGCACAGCCGGATATGAAAAATACCATTACGGTAACCATTATTTTCTGTATTCTGCTGTATATAGCAGGACTGAGTTACAAGATCATCGGAGGTGCGATTCTGATCGCGGTTCCCCTTTTGATCATATTTTTGTCCATTGTTGTGCAGCCGGATCAGACCCTGATCAAGGATTATCAGAGAACGCGTATTATGTCTTTCCTTTACCCGGAAAACGAGGAATATCAGGAGGATATTGAACAGCAGAATAACTCGAAGACGGCTATTGCCTCCGGAGAACTGGTTGGGAAAAAGCTTACCGGGGATGACCAGGTTTCTTCTGTAAATGCCGGAAACTTTGTTGCAGAGAACCAGACCGACTTTATCTTCGCGGTTGCCGGAGAAGAGTATGGATTTATAGGATGTACAACTTTAGTTGTATTATTGCTGCTGATTTCAGTTGAATGTATCAGGATGAGCCTCAGGGCCAAGGATCTGGCCGGGAAGATTATCTGCTGCGGAATTGGCAGTGTTGTAGCTATACAGAGTTTTTTAAATATCTGCGTTGCTACTGGACTGGCACCTAATACTGGTACGCCTCTTCCTTTTGTAAGTTATGGTCTGACTTCCCTAGTCAGCTTGTTTATCGGTATGGGGCTTGTGATGAATGTAGGTCTGCAGAGCAGTACTTATAATAAAGAACTTAAGAGAAAAGAAATTGATAAGAAAGAGGAATATTTATGACAGCCGCAAAAAAGAAGAACTCAAGACGTAAACAGGCAAGATTTCGAAGTTCCAGAAGAAAGAGAATCAGAAATACTGTTCTTTTGCTGTTGCTTTTGGTTGTACTTGGCGGTACTGGGATCGGTGCAATTTATGTTCTCCGAAATGGAACTGTTTTTGATAAGCTGGAGGAGGCATATGTAGCTTCCAGAGAGTTTTCTGGTGGAATTACAGACTTAGACAGCCTGAGAGCTGATGGTTTTGCTAAGAATCTGTGTGTGGTCGTATCAGATGTTCCTATGGATGGTGTTTCCCTTGGGGAAAACCAGAAAGGACTTCTTCTGGATCTGGATGACAGAAAGGTGCTTTATTCCAAACAGGCACTTCAAAAGGTATACCCAGCAAGTATCACCAAGATCATGACAGCTATGCTGGCACTGAAATATGGAAATATGAATGATGTAGTAACCATTACACAGGAGAATCTGAATCTGGAGGAGGGTTCACAGGTTTGCGGCTTTTGGGCAGGTGACCAGGTGACTATGGATCAGCTTCTTCATTGTCTGCTGGTTTATTCAGGTAATGACGCAGCAGCGGCTATTGCAGAGCATGTGGGTGGTTCTACAGATGGGTTTGTGGAGATGATGAACAGTTATGCCAGGGAGCTTGGCTGTACCGGAACCCATTTTACCAATCCTCATGGACTGCAGGACGAAAACCATTATACCACTCCCTATGATATCTATCTGATGCTAAAGGAAGCTTTGAATTATCCGGAGTTTACTCAGATCACACAGTCCGGATCTTATACCGTAGAATATACTCATGCGGACGGAAGCAGTGCAAGTACCACATTACTTGCCACAGACCATTATCTCACAGGAGAAGCTACCCCTCCTAAGAATGTGACTATTCTGGGTGGAAAGACCGGTACTACGGACAATGCAGGCAACTGTCTGGCGTTGCTGAGCCAGAATGCTTATGGAAAGCCGTACATTTCCATTGTAATGGGTGCCTCCACAAAAGACGAGCTGTATGAGCAGATGTCGTCCCTTTTGCAGAATATAAACTAGTCAGTCGGTTTATGAATCGTAGCCACAATTGAGAAAAATAGACAGAAATATTAAAAAAACTCTTGAAAATTTAGAAAAATTATACTATAATATGAAACATATTAAACAAGGTTTTGGTAAAAATTTAATATCATATTGTCTAAGGAGGAAAACATCATGGTTGAACTGATCGTAGGAAAGAAAGGCAAAGGCAAAACAAAAGTGCTCTTAGACAGAGTAAACGGTGCGGTGAAAGAAGCCAACGGAAGCATTGTTTACCTTGACAAGAGTACCAAACATATGTATGAGCTTAACAATAAGGTACGTCTTATCGACGTCTCCTCTTATCCATTGAAGAATGCAGATGAATTCGTAGGTTTCATCTGTGGTATTATTTCTCAGGATCATGATCTTGAGCAGATTTATCTGGACAGTTTCCTCAAGGTTTCCAAGTTGGAAGACGCTGATGTTACAGATACACTTGATCAGCTGGACAAGATCGGTGAGAAATATGGAATTTCAATAGTTGTAAGTATTTCGCTTGACAAAGAAGAGATTCCGGAAGCATTACAGGATAAGATTGCAGTAGCATTATAATCTCGGATAATATGATATTGCAGCTATAAACTCAGTAAAACCAAATTAGAGGTACATAAGGACATGACTCGACTGTGGGTCATGTCCTTTTTTGAGCTGCGCCTTAGAGCGTGTTTGAAAAATCATTCCTACAATCTGCACGCTCCACTTTGAGGGAGATTTTGCAGAAAGTTTTGAATTGATTTACAATAATAATATTATGTGAATTAAATGCGGTGATTACAACAATTGTACGTGTGAAGCAGATGTTAATCTTCACGCAGCTTTACAGCAGTGGCTGCCTGACGCCGTCTGGAATCGTCTAAGGCTGCATAATGCTTCTTGGTAGTATTCACGTCCTTATGGCCTAAAACGTCCGCTACAAGGTAAATATCGCCTGTTTCCTGGTAGAGGGCGGTGCCGTAGGTACTGCGGAGTTTATGAGGGGTGATTTTCTTGGTGGTGGTAACCTGGCGGGCATATTTTTTGACCAGGTTTTCAACGGCCTGGACACCAATTCGTTTGCGCTGGGTAGAGTAGAAGAGAGCGTGTTCGTGGCCTTCTACAGGAATAATGTTCTTGCGTACTTCCAGGTAGTTTTTCAGAGCTTTTTCTACTTCAGGACCGAAATATACAACCATTTCATTTCCACCTTTTCGAGTAACCTTGATTCCATTGTTTTTGAAATCTACGTCTTCTATGTCAAGACCTACACATTCAGAAACACGAACACCTGTTCCGAGCAGAAGAGTAACGAGAGCGAGGTCACGGTCTTTGTTTTTTTCATAATATACCTTTTTCTGACCGGTAAGGTCGTCCCCGCCGTGCTCAATATAATCCAGCAGCAAGGCAACTTCATCAGCTTCCAAGCGAATGATACTTTTCTGATGAATCTTTGGAACGTCCACAAGGACGGTAGGATTTGTGTGAATCATTTCACGTTTAAAATAATATGCATAAAAACTTCGCAATGAGGACATTTTTCGCTTCAGACCACGTTCGCCATTGGTTTCCGTTTTATCCCCGGCCTGGTAAACTTTCAGATATTCTTCATATTCTTCAAGATCAACAGCTGTGATCTGATCCAGGACATCCACTGTAAAGGCATCTATAGACCAGTCCCTGAAGGCTGGATTTTGTTCCAGAAGAAACTGGAAGAAAATGCGGATGTCATATGCATAGGAAATTCTGGTTTTAGTTGTGGTACGAGGTTCAATGGCACGAAAGAAATCCTTGCAAAATGGCGGCAAGGTTTTTAGAACATCACGAAGCCGCAAGGTATTTTCGACGTCAGTCTGTTCGTGGTAGGTGACTTTTTTATCCATGAAAGATTCTCCTTTAGAAGTAATAATGATACCAATCTATATGAAAAACTCGGGTTTGTCGTATAGATCTAGATGAGGGGTATAACGCCGAATCAGCCACTTCTTCTGGCTGTTTTCGGCGTTTTTCAGAATTTCATTAAATGTTAAAATATAATTGATGGTTCGACTGCATTCATTATGCAGTTACAGACGATTCTGAACATCTGGCGCACCGGTTTCAATAAAGCTTGGCCGGTTTCGTTACAATTGCTGTTAATTTTACATGATCGATTCGTCCAACATCACTGTAAACGGTCCATCGTTTTCCAGTGAAATTTTCATATCAGCGCCAAAAATACCATGCTGAACAACTGGAACAACTTTTGCAGCTTCCTTTAGCATGTATTCATAAAGTTCATTTGCCTGTTCTGGCGCACCGGCTTCAATAAAGCTTGGCCGGTTTCCTTTTTTGCAGTTGGCATATAACGTGAATTGTGAAACCATCAAAAGCTCCCCATTTACATCTGCCAGGGAAAGGTTTGTTTTGCCATTTTCATCTTCAAAAATTCGAAGTCCTAGCATTTTTTTCATATATTTGTCTGCAATTTCCCTGGTATCATTCTGACCTATGCCGACCAGTACAAGAAAGCCCTTCCCAATATTTCCGATAACTTCACCATCTACTTTTACGCTTGCATGATTTACACGTTGTATTAAAAGCCGCATGTTAATTTCCGTCCTTTTTACTGTTTTGTTTCTGTCTGTACTCTTCTATCAATTGTCTGACTTTTTGATAAATTATCACAGAATATTTTTTTATAAGGATCCAGATTGTAGTCAGGATTTTCTGGATCGTTTTTAACAAAGTAAGGGTAAATTTCAACATTGCAGTGCGTCTGGGTGTCTCTCTCTTCTTCGGCTCTTCTGCCGGGAAAAGAACGGGTTCATGTGTTTCCGGATCCAGACAGTCAATGTTGGTGTATTTTTGCTCCTCATCTGGAACCTGCTTATAGATCAGGCTGATATGGACAAGCCTGCCAAGTGCCGCGTAAAGCACTGCAAAAACAGGAACGCCAATGATCATACCTGGGATTCCAAAGATTCCACCGCCAATAAGGATGGCGACAATGACCAGAAAACTGGAAAGTCCTGTGGAATCACCAAGAATCTTCGGTCCAAGAATATTGCCGTCAAACTGCTGGAGAACAAGAATAAAAATTGCAAAATAAATAGCCTGCAGCGGATCCACCAATAAGATGAGAAAAATACTTGGGATTGCTCCGAGGTAAGGTCCAAAAAATGGAATTACGTTGGTTACACCAATGATCACACTGATCAAAAGTATATATGGCATATTCAAAAAGTTCATACCAATATAACACAATACGCCAATGATGGCAGAATCCAAAATCTTACCACTGAAAAATCCGATAAAGGTTCTATTGGTAAAACGCATGGAATGGATGATAAAATTCGCATGCTGGGTATTAAAAATTGCGTAGGTGAGCATTTTTGCCTTGGCAATGAATCCCTCTTTATCTGCCATCAGGTACAGGGAAACGATAGCTCCGATGAGGAAATTCTTCAGAAAATTAATTAATTCAAACACACCTGCGGAAATATTTTTTAGCATTTCCTGCATCTGCGGAAGGATATTCGTAGTCAGGTAGTCCTGCGCTGTGGTGATGGACTGATTCAAAGTGTCCAGTGCATCACTGTTCAGATTCCATTTCTCAATGAAAGACTGCAGCCATTTCTGAATAACCTTCACATAGGCTGGAAAACTGTAGATCAGACCCATAATACTTCGGATCAGTTCTGGCAGAATCATCATAATAAGGGCATAAATAAGAGCAAGGAAGAGAAACATACATAAAATTACGCATGCCCACCGAATTGCCTTGCGCCCCTTCTTTCCTACTGATACTTCCTTCCTGGCAAGAAGCGGATAAATGATTTTTTTCTCCAGGAAATTTAATACAGGGGTCAGTAAAAAGGCAATCACGACCCCATAAACAATAGGTGTGAGAATCCCCAGAAATGTCTGAATTCCTGTAATCAGTGTCTTCATATGGAAAACACCATAATAAAAGAGCATACTGGCTGCGATTACAAGGAAAGAAGTTACTCCCCAGCGAACATGTTGATTGTCCCAGCGTAATTTCATATTCTAATATCGTCCTCCTGAAACATGAATGCAAAATATGTGTTACTGTCTGCTGTTTGCACAGTAACCAATAAGTGTCTGTACTGTTATTTATTTAACAGCGATTGCTATCTATTATAACACAGTTTTGTCTCAATGTCTCATTAAAAAAATATAAAGTGGCGATGGCGTTTGAAAACAGGAACCGAAAACAGGAATTGAGATGCAACAAATTACAAAAGGAGCTCTCTTTCGAGAACTCCTTATTTTCACATGATTCTGTATATTATTTCTTAAGGTCATCAAAAATATGTATGGTATTGATAATCGCCTGGGCAGCACCTTCGATACCAAGCACACTGCTGTCAACGCTTAAGCTGTAGCCCGCTGCTGCACCCCATTTCTTATTGGTGTAGTAATTATAGTAACTTGCACGGCTCTTATCTGTTTTGGTGATCATATCTTTGGCTTCTTTAGGTGTCTTATTGTATTTGCCTGCAATACGCTTGATCCTCCAGTCCAGATCAGCATGAACAAAAACACTGAAACAGTCTTTATTATCTGCAAGAGCATAATCTGCACAGCGCCCTACCATAACACAGGGGCCTTCTGCAGCTAATTTCTTGATGGCTTCGAACTGTGCTAGGAAAACCTTGTGGTTCATAGGCATGTCTGTAAATCCAGCAGAAGAATATCCAAAAGAATAAGTATCCATTACAAGAGAATACAGAAAGCTGTTAGTTGGCCTCTCATCATGATTCTCAAATAATTCCTTGCAAATACCGCTGTCGTTTGCAGCATGCTCCAGAAGTTCTTTGTCGTAACACTTGATTCCAAAATATCTGGCTACTTCCTGACCAATCTGCCTGCCGGCGCTTCCATATTCACGTCCGATGGTAATAATTGAACTTGTTGTATTGTTCATATCTGCCACTCCCTTCTGCAATTCCTTTGTTACTGTTCACTTCGTGACTGGCAATTCATAGGAATTTTGTAAGATTATTATACACTACATCAGGGTAAACTGACAACTATTTTCTTAATTTTTCTAACAAATTGAGAAAATATTCTGGCAAAGGTGCGGAAAATTCCATATACTCTCCTGTTCTTGGGTGAACAAAGCCCAAAACCATGGCATGAAGAGTCTGTCCCTGGAGATGATAAGGATTTTTGCCTGAGCCATAGATCTCATCGCCAAGAAGAGGATGTCCAAGGCTGGTCATATGTACACGAATCTGATGGGTACGACCGGTTTCAAGGCGGCACTCGATATAAGTCGCATTCCCGAAACGTTCCAGGACTTTATAATGGGTGACAGCGTCTTTTCCATTTTTGTAGTTGATCGCCATTTTTTTCCGGTCAATTGGGTGGCGGCCGATCGGGCCTTCTACAGTACCTTCATCTTCCTTAAGATTACCTGCCACAATAGCCCGGTAACGCCGCTTGATAGTATGCGCTTTCAGTTGCTGGGCCAGATCACGGTGAGCCGTGTCATTCTTGCATACAAGAAGAGCTCCTGTAGTGTCCTTATCAATACGGTGGACGATTCCAGGACGCATAACCCCGTTAATACCGGACAGATTGCCCTGACAGTGGTACATAATAGCATTTACCAAAGTTCCGCTGGTGTGGCCATTTGCAGGATGGACTACCATTCCTTTGGGCTTATTTATCACCAGTACATCATCATCTTCGTATAAAATGTCCAAAGGGATATTTTCCGGAAGAATATCCGGTTCAGTCAGATCAGGCAGGGTTGTCTGAACCAGATCCCCTGCCTGTATTTTGTAGTTTGCTTTTACTGCTTTCCCATTGACGGTAACACCTTGTTCTTTCAGAAGCTTCTGAAGATAAGAACGGGAAAGTTCCTCATATTTATCGGAAAGACAGCGGTCTATGCGCACTCCTGCTTCATTTTCGGTTGCTGTAAATTCCAATTGCTCCATGTATCAGTAAAACTCCTCTCTCAATTACGCGGTATATGAAAAATCAGACAAATCAATTTACCTGGCAGATTTGTTCCCCGGTTTCAGAAAGTCAAAATCATTTTCTTCTTTATAACGGAAAAACATAAGAAATACCATCACTGTGATCCCACAGGTCACGTAAATATCTGCCACATTAAACGTGGGAAAATCAATCAGGGAAAAATAAATAAAATCTACCACATATCCACGGAAAACACGGTCTATAAAATTCCCCATTGCTCCAGCGAACACAATTGCCGCTGTATAAAGCAGTGGTCTATAATAAACAGTTGCAGGTGCTTTTATAAAAAGATATATAATAGCCACAAAAAAAACAATACAGGTAAGCACCAGAAAAAGAATCTTATTCTGGAGAAGGCCAAATGCCATGCCTCTGTTTTCAAGGTAACGAAGGTTTAACACATTATCAATAAGAGAAATCCCGGAGGATCCTCTCAGATACCTGATTGCAAGATACTTTGTTCCCTGATCCAGAAGAACCAGAAAAAGGATAAGCAGAATTCCTTTTAATTTAGGTGCTTTTAGTGGAAGATCATTGTAGTTTGAAGCTGTTTTATTTTCCATGATAGATTACCTGCAGATGGCGTGAATTCCCACAAGAAGCTCCTGATCCGTAACTGTCTTGTCAATAAAACTCTTTCCAAGACCATCCATAAGAATAAATTTAATCTGTCCCTGTTCCATTTTTTTGTCCTTTTTGGTAGCTGCAAGAATGTCTCTGGGAGAAAGTCCTTCCACATACAAAGGCAGACCGTAAAGCTTAAGGCTATGGCAGATCTGCTCGTATTCACCATTTGTGAGGAGACCTCTTTCCCTGGAAATGGCAGCTGCGGCAACCAGTCCGATTCCCACACACTGACCATGGAGAAGGTTAAAGTTCATCAGCTTTTCGACTGCATGTCCTATGGTGTGGCCAAGATTAAGAAGAGCACGCTCTCCCTGTTCTTTGGGATCCCGCTCTACAACCCCGGCTTTGATGGCACAGCATTTTCGGATCATAACGGCAAGCATTTCTGGATCCATAGTGCGGATAATCTTGTAATTTGCGCATACAAAGTCGAAAAAGTCTTTATCGCAAATTAGTCCGGTCTTTAGAATTTCACCCATTCCACAGCCAAATTCGCGCTCAGGGAGGGATTGCAAGGTGGCCATGTTCATATAAACCAGTCGGGGCTGATGAAAAGCGCCTACCATATTTTTAAACTGTCTGAAATCAACGCCAGTTTTACCGCCTACGCTGCTGTCCACCTGCGCCAGAAGCGTGGTAGGAATCTGGATAAAATCAATTCCACGAAGATAGGCTGCGGCACCGAAGCCGGATAAGTCTCCTGTTACTCCGCCTCCAAGAGCAACCACCAGACTTTTGCGGTCAAGCCCATTCTCAATAAGGCACTGGAAAAGATCCTGTACGGTATCAAGATTCTTGTATGCTTCTCCGGCGGGGAAAGTGAACTGGTATACATGATCGGATACTTTCAAAAGCTCTGCTTTCACCTGGTCTGCATAGAGAGGTGCTACTGTGGAATCTGAAACAATACACATGCTTTTCCCTGCAAGACCTTCGTCTGTCAAGGCCTGTGAAAGAAAAGAAAAGTCATTTTCAAAATAAATGGGATAACAGAACTCCCCGTCACGTTTTACAAGTAATTTTTCTTCTGCCATAGTTAAATCCTCTCCAAATGTATTATTGTTTATACGTATTTTCGAATGCGGACACCAAGGCGTCCTTTCTTTGTCTGTCTGGATACACCATCATAGATAAAGCGTCCTTTGCCGCGAACGGAAATAATATCGCCTTCTTTTGGCTCATATCCATTGGAGGTGATCAGTTTGCCGTTTACAAACACAAGACCGCTTTCAATAAAAGAAACCATGCTGCTTCTGGACGTCTGAAAAGCCAGCCCGATGAGAGCATCCAGCCTTACAGAAGCGCAGGTACCATTTGTCATTTCAAATTCAGGTTCCGGAATCTCTTCTGCCTGCTCTACTCTGGAAACCAGAACGGTAGTATGTTTTACCCGAATAAGATTTTCAATAAAAAAGTCAGACATTTTATGAAGGCAGAAAAACCAGGCTTCTTTATCCTTGATGAGGATATCACCAACTACACTGCGGTCAACTCCAAGATTCAGGAGCGCTCCAAGATAATCTCTATGTCCAAGCTCCTCAGAAAAACGAAGAGCCTTGGGCTCTATTTTCAGGCAGTCAATAGGATAATCCCAGGAAAAACCAAGACCTCCGGGGAAAAAAGCTGCCATCTGCCGTTCTGCATGCTCATAGCCACCGAAAAGCTTTACCTCTACGCCTATCTGATGAAGCTTAAGGGAAACAAGCATATTTTGTTCGTTTAAGTTAAGAAAATCCGTAAAGGTGACAATATCTCTCTGGTAAGAGAGATTTGCCAGCTCCCGGATTCTCTTAAGTAAAAATTCATCCTTATCCATAAAAATCAATAACCAGCTCTTACAGAAGGTGTAGCGCCGCCAAGAATATTCTGAAGATCACCAGTGATATCTACAGAAGAGGGACCAAGTACGAAGATGTAGCTGGAAATCTTCTGAAGGGAACCATTCAGGGAATAACATGCGCCAGATGCAAAATCAATAATACGCTGTGCAAGTTCTACATCAATACCCTCCAGATTCAGAATTACAGTTGCATTGTCAAGAAGTGTGTCTGCAATTTCCCGGGTGTCCTCCATGGAAGCAGGTTTGATCACACAAACCTCCATAGAAGAAGCCTGATTCGCACGACGGCTGCTTCTCATCGGAGTGATTTTGGAAGAAGCTACAGGGCGCTGCTTCTCAGCTGGCTGTTTCGCAGGAGCCTTGGCAGCAGTCTTTGGTGTTGCTGTATGTACAGGTTCTTCGTCAAAGGAAGTATCTGCGTCAGCCAAATCATCCTCTTTCTTACGACCGAATTTCTCGAAGAATTTCTTCTTAGGCTTGTCATCCATGGGATCGTCATCAAAGAAATCCCCCTCTTCGTCATCCATCAGATCCTCGTCTAAATAATTATCTTCATCATAATCGTCATCATTCAGTTTAATAGAATCTAATAATTTATCAAAAACGCTCATTTTCAATCTCCAATCTTAATCTTCTTGCCGTGTGGCATAATTTCGTTCACCAAAAATACCGGTTCCCACACGTACCATGGTTGAGCCTTCCTGGACAGCAACCTGATAATCTCCGGTCATACCCATACTCAGAACACTCATGTTAACATTATTAATGTTTTTTCTATTAATGTCAACACTTAATTTCTTCAATGTGCGAAAAACTTCACGATTTTCTTCTGGATTTTTCACAAATGGGGCAATGGTCATAAGTCCCATCACTTTTATATGGGAAAATATGCTGATTTTCTCAAGAAGAGGAAGCACCTCATTCGTCGCTAATCCGAATTTGCTTTCTTCCTCTGCTACATTAACTTCCAGCAGAATCGGCATAACAAGATCTTTCTTTGCAGCTTCCTGCTCAATGGTCTGGGCAAGGCGAAGGGAATCTACCGAGTGAATCATGGCAACCTTGTCAATAATATATTTTACTTTATTGCGCTGCAGATGACCGATCATGTGCCACTGGATATCTGATGGCAGCTGGTCATATTTATCCATGATCTCCTGCACTTTATTTTCTCCAAAAACACGCGCACCGGCATCATACGCCTCCTGAAGCATGGAGACCGGTTTGGTCTTACTTACTGCCACCAATGTGACTTCACCTGGGTCACGGGAAACAGCAGCACAGGCTTTTTCAATATTTGCATTTACCTGCTGTAAATTTTCAGCTAACATTTATAAGCCTCCTTAAAAATAGTATATGTTAAACTTAGTAGAGAATATCCTGCTCTTTTACCTGGGAGGAGTCTCTGGCAATGCGGTCATAGCGGGAAAGTCCGTAGGATGTATTACTGGAAATAATGGCATATTCTTCATTCTGATCCAGTATATCTACCTGACGGAATACCGCATACCCTTGATTGATGCAGTAAACGCCTTCCAGAGAATCTGTTTCGCCTACAATAAAGCGCTGGTTGGAGTCATCTTTTACAATAGCATCTCCTTCCTTAAAAGCGCTTCTATCCACGTAATAATTGTAAGCTTCATCGGCAGAATCATCATCTGACTCAATTTTAACTTTACCGTAGATTGTAGCATTGATAAAGGTTCTTACGTTATTTCCGCTGGAATCTTTGGAAATCTTGTTAAAGCCTACACTTCCACTGTCAGGATCAGTCGTGGCATATTCTGCCGGAATTACGTAAAAATCCTTGGATTCAATAGCGGAAAGGGGAATCTTAAGACCGGTTACTGTATTGGTAACCAGCTCAATATCCAGAAAACGGTCAGATGCATAGCGGATCAGACCGCGGCTGAAGTCAATTTTTCCATATTTGTTACCATCGATTTTTATGATGGAAAAATCGCCGCTCTGTGTCATATCATCCTTGAGAAATTTCACACGAATGGTGGAACGTCCCTCCAGCTTGGCGGCCTGTTTGTCGCTTAATGGAATGATCAGGCTCCATAATTCGCTGGTAATATTTGTATAAATGTTATCTCCGGCCTGCACCTTTTCGGATGTCTTCAGATCCGTTTCATGGTAAGAAGTCTGGTCAAAATCTGCTGCTGTAATGTTCTCCACAGTCTTATTCTCATAACCGTCCATAGAATAGAGGATAATGCCGTCTTCCTGGGCTTTACAGATATTCTGTCCGCCGATGGTCACTACTTGTGAATCTGCATTCCCGTCAGTGGAAATTCCCTCATACTGAAGGATGCTTCCCTCCAGCTGGTTCTTAAAACTGTAAGTGTTGTTAAATTTACTTCCGGAAAATCCTTTGGAAAAGCTGAGCATAGAACTGCGGATCTTCTCCAGTTCATCAGCAGTCAATGCAGACTTGGTTTCTGCAATTTTTCCGGAACTTAATCCGTAAACAGCACCGTTGGCATTGATCTTACTTCCCTCCCGGGCATAATAATTCACATAACCGGAGGATTCTGCCTTAAAAACACTCTCTTCCCGAAGAGAAATACCAGTGTAGGTCTCGTTTCGCGACAAAGGACCTGTGGTAACCTGGTAAGATTCGATATGTGTGGAGGTTACAAGTAAAAATGCAGTAAAAATCATATATAATAACAATATACCAAAAGCAACGGTGGCAATATTCAGTCCGAATATGTTCTTTAACTGGACAAAAAGTCCTGCCGTTTTGCCAGGCTTGTTAGATTTCTTCTCGGACAAGCGGATTCCCCCTTTGTTTTTGAGTCGGGCTCTGAATTTTCATACCAAACAATTGTACCATTTTTTGCCGGTGAACACAAGGAAAAGAAAACGAAAAGTGTGTGAACAAAGCTGGAAGCTGTGAACAGCCTGCATATCAAAAAACGAACATATTTTCAGAATATCTGTTTGCTTAATTAAGAAAAATATGGTATGATAAGAAAAAGTTGAATGAATTTCGGAGGAAAACTCTTATGACATATGGTAAAATCAGCAAAAAACAGCAGGAAATTTTAGAATATATTAAAAGTGAGATTCTGAACCGCGGATTCCCGCCAGCAGTTCGTGAGATTTGTGAAGCTGTAAATCTGAAGTCTACATCATCTGTTCATGCCCATCTGGAAGCTCTTGAGAAGAACGGATACATCCGCCGCGATGCCACGAAGCCAAGAGCCATAGAGATCATTGATGACAATTTCAATCTTGTCCGCCGTGAAGTGGTCAATGTTCCGCTTGTAGGTACTGTAGCCGCCGGACAGCCTATTCTGGCTGTAGAGAATGTAGATGGCTACTTCCCCATCCCGGCAGAATTTATGCCCAATGAACAGAGCTTCATGCTGAAGGTAAAAGGCGACAGCATGATCAATGCAGGAATCTTCGATGGTGATCAGGTTCTGGTAAAGCAGCAGCCAACTGCAGATAACGGCGACATTGTAGTTGCCCTGGTAGAGGACTCTGCCACAGTGAAGACCTTCTATAAGGAGAAGGGCTACTACCGCCTTCAGCCAGAGAATGACACTATGGATCCCATTATCATTACAGGAGAAATCCAGATTCTGGGTAAAGTATTTGGTGTCATGCGTTTTTACCAATAGTCATAAAAAATTTCCCCTTTAGCAAACAATTGCTGTTTCCAGACAATTGTTTACCAAAGGGGACTTTTTTATTTCTCTAAAAACGCATCCATCTCCAGAACCTTTCCATCTCTCCAGATTCTCTCCAGATCATAGAAAAGTCGGTTTTCCTCATCAAACACATGCACGATCACATCGCTGTAATCCATGAGAATCCAGCTGGAATTGCGGTTTCCCTCAATCTGCTTCGCCTCAAAGCCAGCGCGTCCAAGCTGCTCCTCCACATTATCGACGATCGCCTGAACCTGATTGGAGTTTGTACCGCTTGCGATTACGAAATAATCTGCAATTACAGAAACATTATGAATATCAATTATCTTAATATCCTGTCCCTTTTTATCATCAATTGCCTTGCAGGCAATCTGTGCCATCATTTTCTCTGTACTTACTGTACTCATTCTGATCTGCTCCTTTCTTAATAATGCTTATACTGACCTAATATTATTTTAAATTCCTGCGAGAACAAAAGGCTTTAAAAGTGAAATAATATCCTCTGTCAGGTGGTACCTGGCCTTCGCTCGTGCGAAATATCTCGCATCTCGTAGAATGTTAATTGTAAATAGTAAAAATAGTCGCCAGTATATGCGGAGTATTAATTATCAGATACGTTATTACGCTTATTATGCAATTCTTTATAATAAATATAAGCCTCCTTGGAAGTTGGCTCAATATCATCGGCAGAATCTTCTTCCAGATACTCCAGGGTATCTTTTAGGATCTCATACATACACTCATCCAGGTCTTCAAACGCAAGTTTGCGAATTTCCGGTAAACGGCTTGCTTTATAACGCATGGGCTCAATATAATCTGCAATATAAATAATCTTTTCAAGAAGACTCATTTCACGTCTGCCAGTTGTGTGATAATTGATGGCAGAAAGAATCTCCTGATCGTCAATCCCATATTTCTCGTGAGCAATATAAGCTCCAAGACGGGAGTGGAGAAGAAACGGGTGACTTCTCTCAAAATCGGAAACCGGAATATTGTGTTCGCTGCACATCTTCAGTTTTTTCTTATTGGGAATGCATTTGGCGCAATCGTGAAGAAGACCGGACACCTGTGCATCTTTGATATCATATCCATGGACCATAGCCAGACATGCGCTGGTGTACATAACGCCCATGGTATGCTGGAAACGATCCTCATCCAGGTATTTGGAAAGTTTTTTTTCAATTTTTGCAAAATCGTAATCTGCCATGGTCAGACTTCCTTCTTTCTGTAAATTCCATTCTCTTTCATGTAAGAAATCACCTTATCCGGGACGTAATATTTCAGACTTTTTTCTTCTGAAATCCACTGACGGATCTGATGACTGGACACATCAATATTCATAGTATCCAAAAGGGCAAAATTTCCGTTGTACCTTGCAGAAAGACGCTGGATTTCCCGATTCAGTTCAGCGTAGGACGCATGATCCCGGACAGCCACCACAAGAGTACAGGCCCGACAGATCCGCTCTGGTTCCATCCATTCGTCAAAAGCAAAAAGAGAATCTGCACCAATGATAAAATAATAGTCTGTGTCCGGATTGTATTCTTTTAGCTCTTCCAGAGTGCGATAGGTATAGGTATACCCGGTCTCGTGCATTTCTGCAAGAGACAACTCAAAATGGGGATTATCTTCAATTGCAAGCCGGACCATATCCACACGCTGGTTATCAGAGGCTCTGCCAGCACGGTCCCGTTTATGAGGCGGGTTGCCGGAAGGCATAAACAGAACCTTATCCAGCTGGAATTGCTCATAGCTCTGCTCACCCAGAATCAGATGTCCCATATGGATGGGATCAAAGGTACCGCCCATGATCCCGATTTTTTTTCGATTATTTTGGCAGTTCAATTTTCTTTTTCTCTTTTTTACCTTCGCGGTATAATACGATCTTCTTACCGATCACCTGTACAACCTGGGAATGGGTGCGCTCTGCAAGAACCTGTGCCATTTCCTTAGGATCCTCCAGACAGTTCTGAAGCACACTGATTTTGATCAGCTCTCTCGCCGCAAGTGCTTCGTCAACTGCCTTGGTGTTCTCCGGTGTAAGACCGCCCTTGCCAAGCTGGATAATGGCATCCATTTTCATTGCCAGACTTTTTAAATATGCTCTTTGCTTACTTGTCATAATTTATCTCCTGAATACCTGCTGAATAGTTGCTATTTATTTATAATAATCAAATTCAAATCCATACATACGGACCGTATCACCTTCCTGAATACCGGCGTTTTCCAGTTCATCCAGAATGCCGCCTTCTTTCAGGAAACGCTGGAAAAAGGCGAAACCTTTCTCAGAATCCAGATTGGTATAACCAAGCATTTTCTCAATACGTGGTCCTTCTACGATAAATACAGATGGATCTTCCTCGTCAACCTGTACGGTAAATGGAAGGCTCTCATTGATCAGCATATCTTCCGGGAAGAATTCCTGCTCGAATACGATTGCTTTCTTCGGACAACTGTCCAGAAGTTCCTTGATATGGAAAAGAAGCTCACGTACACCCTGTCCGGTAACTGCAGAAATGGGATATACTTTGATACCTTTTGGTTCAAATTCTTTGCGAAGTCTGTCTACAGGATTCTCCTGACCGTCGTCAAAAATACAGTCCACTTTATTGGCTGCAATTACCTGAGGACGCTTTGCAATTTCCGGATTGTATTTCTCCAGTTCTTTGGTAATCTTATAAATATCATCAATAGGATCTCGTCCCTCTGTGGAAGCTGCATCCACAATGTGCACCAGAACTCTGGTACGCTCAATATGGCGAAGGAACTCATGACCAAGACCGACTCCTTCAGAAGCACCTTCGATCAGTCCAGGGATATCTGCGATGATAAAACCGCCATTCTCAGTATCTACAACGCCAAGGTTCGGGCTTAAGGTTGTGAAATGATAGTTGGCAATTTTCGGTTTCGCATTTGTAACACGTGAGAGAAATGTAGATTTACCAACATTAGGAAAACCTACCAGTCCTACATCTGCGATCACCTTTAGCTCCAGAAGCACTTCAAGCTCCTGAAAAGGCTGTCCAGGCTGGGCATATTTGGGAACCTGCATGGTAGGGGTTGCATAATGCTGATTTCCCTTACCGCCGCGTCCACCGCGCAGAACGATCTGACGACGATTGTCACCGGACATGTCTGCAATTACCTTACGGGATTCAGCCTCCATGATAACAGTACCTTCCGGTACCTTTAATATAATGTCGGCACCGTCGGCACCGTGGCAGCGCTTTTTGCCGCCCTCCTGACCGTCTTCTGCCTTATATTTTCTTTTATGACGGTAATCACCGAGGGTATTCTGTCCCTCGTCAACTTCAAAAATGACGTCTCCGCCCTTGCCGCCGTCGCCGCCATCCGGACCGCCGTCAGGTACATATTTTTCCCTGCGGAAGCTTACATGGCCGTCGCCGCCCTTACCGGAACGGATATATATGGTAGCTCTGTCTGCGAACATTAAATCTCCTTTATAAGAAAAGGCTCCAAACCTTTATAGATTTGAAGCCTCCTGCTCTACGAATTACTCTGCCTCTACTGGTACGATAGAAACCTGTTTCTTATCGCGGCCTTTTCTGGTGAATCTTACAACACCATCGGTCAGTGCAAATAATGTATAGTCTTTTCCGCATCCTACGTTCTCGCCTGCATGGATCTTAGTTCCGCGCTGTCTGTAAAGGATGTTGCCGGCTTTAACAAACTGTCCGTCTGCTCTCTTCGCACCTAATCTCTTGGACTCGGAATCACGACCGTTCTTTGTGGAACCAACTCCTTTTTTATGTGCGAATAACTGAAGGTTCATCTTCATCATTGTTGTTACACCTCCTTGACTCTTACTGTCAAATATCGATTGTTATAACTATGCTCAATTTCTGTTAATCCAAGAATCAGGGAATCCATAAGCAGTTTCCCACGCTCAGTATTCGGATTTGTTTTAAAATGGATGGATACATATCCCTCATCCGCTTCCGCTTCAATCTGCTCTTCCGTAAATTCCTCAAGAGAATTCACGGTAGTAATGATCAAGGCTGATACGGCAGCACATACAATATCCTGTCCCTCTTCGGCATAGCCTGCATGTCCTTTGGACAGAAAATCCAGATAAGAGCCTTTTCTCTTCTTAACTGTAATATTGATCATAACAGCACCTGATTAAGCGTTGATCTTTTCGATTTTAACTTTGGTGTACTGCTGTCTGTGACCGTTTTTCTTGTGATATCCAGTTTTTCTCTTGTACTTGTAAACGATGACTTTTTTAGCCTTTCCGTTCTCAACTACAGAAGCGGTAACACTGGCATCCTTAACGTCTTCTCCAACCTTTAATCCGTCATTGCTAACTGCAATTACAGAATCAAAAGTAACGGTTTCACCAGCTTCAACTCCGAGCTTCTCAACTCTGATTACGTCGCCTTCAGCAACTTTGTACTGTTTACCACCTGTTGCAATAATTGCGTACATTTGTGGCACCTCCTATAGACTTTACTCGCCAAATATGGTGGTCTCTCGACTCTTAAACCTCTTTGTGCGGCATACTCGATTATAATAACAGGGAGATTTGGTTTCGTCAAGAGGTTTTGCGAAAAAAATTGTAAAAAAATAAAAATGAAAATCCATATTTCGGGTTTGCTGCTTATAATAATTTCGAAAATACGAAAAAGGAATTTCTTATAGTTTTATTTAGAGCGTGTTCGAAAAATCTCCTGACTTTATCTGCCTGATCTCCTCTATTACCGGTTTTCTGACTTTCTTTCGTGTCATCTCCAGAATGTGAAGCGGTGTAATATCTATGGCTTTACATTTCACCGGATCCTTCCTCAGATATTTCTGCAATACATGAAAAAGCTCGTTGTTATGATCTGGGTTTGTCATATTGATAAAATCAATAAGAATAATTCCGGACAGGTTGCGAAGCCGCAGTTGTCGTGAAATTTCCTTAGCTGCTTCCAGATTGATTTTGCGATAGGTTTCTTCGGCTTTTTTCTTTCCGGTAAATTTCCCGCTGTTTACATCGATGGAGACAAAGGCTTCTGTCTGCTGGATCACAATAAACCCGCCGCTGTTCAGCCAGATTTTTTCCTTTTGAACCTCATCCAGCGCGTTTTCCATGCGGGAAAGCTTGTATAACGGAAGAAGCTTGTCCTGATAAAAATGGGCTTTGCTTTCTTCCTCCGGACTTGTTTCTTTCAAATAAGAAGTGATCTGCTGAAAAATTTCAGGATCATCTGTTACAATGTCTGTGAGATTTTCGCTGTAAATATCACGGAGAGTGGTAAGGTAAACCGGTTCTGTTTCGTAGAGAAGGCTGAAACAGGTGCGGCTTTTGCCGTTGACAGCAACTTTTTCATACAGTGATTTCAGATAAGAAAGTTCCTGAAGGATTTCAGCCTTTTCAGCCTGGGCTGCGTTGGTGCGGACAATCAGGCCATATTCCTTATCCGGACGTGCAGCCTCTGCTTCCAGCCAGCCGGATAAAGTGTGGCGTTCTGAACCAGAGAGCTTACCGGATAGTCCGAACTTTTTTTCTCCTGTGGTGAGCACCAGATACTTACCGGTAAAATTTAAGTTTGCAGTCAGTGCGGGCAGCTTGCCCTTCATGGCATCACGGCTTACCTGCACCAGAATCTGGTCACCCGGACGCAAGGGACTGCCAGGTGCTTTCCCGGAGGCATAGATAACCTGCTCTGCTTCCTGAAGAGGAAAATAACCGCGTACTCCAGGTGCAATAAGAACAAATGCTGCCTGGATATTAGAAGCAATATTTTCCACCTGTCCTACATAAATATTTCCGAGAATGGACTGTCGGGCGGCTGCCTCCAGGCGAAGCTCCATAATCTGACCTTCTTCCTCGATTGCACAGGCATGACATTTGTTACCGCAAAGTTCCATGGTTGTTAGAATTAATTTCGTCACTTGATTCACCTGTTTTAAGTTTATTGAACTTCCACGCCAAGGGATTCCAACGATACAAATTTATGTTTTTTCTCATTTCCAAGATCTGCATATACTTCCAGGCGATGAATCATGCAGGCAAATTCCGGAAGCTCCTGTCCAAGCCAGCTGGTAAATGCATCCATTACAGCATCTGGTTTGGTATAGTTGGCACTTGCAGAAGCAAGACTTAAGAAAATGCGGTTGTCATTCTGTAAATTCATTTTGTAAATAAAAGGTCGGATATCTACCTGTTTTTCGCCTTTTTTGGTTTCTTTTGTAACAAGGATCTCAGGCTGCTTTAAAAATTCCGTAATTCTTGTCTGCCATCCATCTGCCGGTGCTTTTCCAGGACGAAATTCCACCAGATAATCAGCTGCTGCCACCAGGGACATCGCTTTGCTCGCTTTTCCGTCTTCCACCTGGCGGGCACTTAAAACATGAATACCATCTACCATCTGGCTGTTAAGACGTTGACAGATTTCATCAGTAGGAATCGTAGCGGTAAGCTCCATATCGAAATATTCCCCTGTACTGGTAACGCCAACTCCAAGAGGGGCAGCAAAGGACATGATCATATGAGGGCTGTAACCTCCCGAAAAAGCAATTGGAAGCTCTGCGCGGCGGATGGCTTTCTGGAAGTAGCGCATGGTGTCAAGATGTCCTACAAATTTCATAGGCCCTTCTTTCGTAAATTTAATTCTTACCTTCATAACATACGCCTCCTTCATAACGTCTTGCTCCGCAGCCTGCACATTTCTGACGGCAGTTTGGTGTAACCACTTCGCCTTTTGCCTGTTTCCACTCACGGATCAGAAACTCCTTTGTAACACCTGCATCTATGAAATCCCATGGGAGGATTTCATCTGTGCTTCTCTCTCGGAGTGTGTAGAATTCAATGTCAATTCCTGTTTCTGCAAAAGCCTCTTTCCAGATGTCGTAGCGGAAGCTTTCTGACCAGGCATCGTAAAGGGCACCTTTTTCATAGGCTTTTAAGATAACTTCAGAAGCACGGCGGTCACCTCTTGCAAGGAAGCCTTCCAGTGTGGTTACATCCGGTTCATGCCAGTTGTATTTAATACTCTTCTGGTTCAGCTGTGCACGGATTTCTTCTTTTACTACTTTTGCCTTGTCAATAAAATCCTGTTCTGTATACATTGGAGCCCACTGGAATGGGGTAAATGGCTTTGGCACAAAGAAGGATGTGCTGACTACGATCTGAACCTTTCCATGGCGTTTTTCCTTTGGAACGGTATCGTAATATTCTTCTGCAATACGCTCTGCAAGATGAGCAATTCCCTTCATGTCTTTTTCTGTTTCAGTAGGAAGCCCAAGCATGAAATAAAGCTTCACACGGTTCCATCCTCCAACAAATGCCTCATGCGCACCGTGAAGGATCACTTCTTCGGTAAGTCCTTTGTTAATTACATCACGAAGTCTCTGGGAACCAGCTTCCGGGGCAAAAGTAAGGCTGCTTTTCTTAATATCCTGAACCTTGCTCATAACATCCAGGGCAAAAGCATCAATACGAAGTGACGGCAGGGAAATATTAACACCTGCAGATTTAAATTCGTCGATCAGGAAGTTTACCAGCTCTTCCAGATGGGTGTAATCACTGGAACTTAAGGAACTGAGGGAAATTTCCTCATGACCGGAATTCTTCAGCATAGCTCTTGCAGATTCCTTCAGTTCTTCTACATCACGTTCACGGAGAGGTCTGTAGATCATACCAGCCTGGCAGAAACGACAGCCACGGATACATCCACGCTGGATTTCCAAAGTGACACGATCCTGTGTAGCTTTAATAAAAGGAACAACCGGTTTTTCAATCGGGCAATATCCTTTATCCATATCTACGATCAGCTGCTTTTGGACTTTCTCGGGAACTCCCGGACGATTTGGTGCAAAGGATGCAATTGTACCGTTTTCTTTGTATGTGACATCATAAAATGCCGGAACATAAATTCCCGGAATCTGAGCTGCCTTCAGAAGGAACTCCTCCCTGCTGCCTCCGGCTTCCTTATTGGCCTTGTATGCATCAAAAAGCGCATCATACACAGTTTCTCCTTCGCCAATATAAAACAGGTCAAAAAAGGCTGCTAATGGCTCTGGATTATATGCACACGCACCGCCTCCGATTACAATAGGACATGATTCGTCACGGTCAGCTGCTTTCAGTGGAATCTGGGAAAGATCCAGTGTCTGGAGTACGTTAGTATAACACATTTCATATCCAAGTGTGATGCACAGAAAATCAAAATCCCTGACAGGATCCTGGGACTCCAGGGCAAATAACGGGATATTCTGTTCTCTCATAAGCTTATCAAGATCAAGCCATGGGGAATAAACTCGCTCACACCAGACATCAGGGCGTTTATTGAACATATTATAAAGAAGCATCATACCAAGGTTGGACATGCCGATCTCGTAGACATCCGGAAAACAAAACGCCACACGGACATCTATCCCGTCTAAATTTTTCATCACAGAGTTGACCTCCCCGCCGATATAACGGGCTGCGTTGTCAACACCGAGTAATATTTCGTCACTAAGTGCTAATTTTCTCATTCTTTTCCTTTCACAATTTGTCACTATTCACCAAATACAAAACTTATTCTGTTTGGATTTGGATAGTGCCTTTTTTTCTGAATAAGTGGGAAAAATAATGCTCATTTTTGAACCTATTTTTACCCCGAAAACGGCATTTGGTCACTGCGGTATCGGCTGTGGTATATGCCGTTAATTATCCTATTATAATACAGGTCATTTCAGAAATTCAAGAGAAATCGTGTGCTTTT
>NZ_JBCOMI010000021.1:0-19615 GCF_040924245.1 Ruminococcus sp. J1101004sp1_RTP21198st1_B9_RTP21198_201120
TATCCTCACGCCGTGCATCTACCCATTTTTCTTTTGGAAACTCCTGACACATAGGACAGCATCTGTCACGGCAGGAGTTATAGTGGACTGACACGCAGCCGCAGTCCTCGCATACACTTACATTCACACCAAAGGCACCGGTTTTGCAATTCATGATGTGATAAGCGGCCTTTCGCTGAGCGGGAGAAATACTATGTGTGGATTCAAAAGATGGATAAAAACGATGAAAAACATCCTGAATCGTACAATCCTTACTCATGATTCACCACCTTCCGAGTTGTCGAACGGGCTGCGGATCCCAAGAAGTGTCTTGTTGCTCACATGAAGGTAAACATCTGTAGAGCGAGGATCAACATGTCCCAGAAGTGACTGGATATATTTTATATCTGTGCCACTTTCGAATAAGTGGCTGGCAAAACTATGACGGCACGCATGAGAGGAAACATGACGGTTAATGCCGGCGAGTTTAGCACTTTTCTTAAAGAACTGGTTAACACTGGCTATATCAAGATATCCACCGGACCAGGAACTTGGGAAAAGGATATCTTTGGGGCGACCACATTTGTACCAATACTCTGTGAGAAGGTCTAAATTCTTTTGAGACAGAATTGTATACCTGTCAATTCTGCCTTTGGTTTCACGAACATGAATTGTCATGTTGGTACGGGAAATGTCATCATAATGGAGATGAACGACCTCCGATACACGTAATCCAGAAGAATACATAGTTGCAATAATCGCTTTATGTTTCAGATTCGGAGTGGCGTCAATGATTGCATTTATTTCATCGCGGGACAGAACAGCAGGAAGATTGCGCTCTCTTTTCATAGCTGGAACAGTGTCATCATCCCAGACAGTCTTCAGCACCTTTTTATATAAGAACTTTATTGCAGACCGATAGTGATTGTGAGTTTCAGGAGACCTTCCTTCCAGACGTTTGGCAGTAAGAAAACTTTCCGCATCTTCAAGTGTAAGATCAGAAACATTTTTTCCAATCCAACGAAGGAAGTAACTGACATCAGAGCAATACAGTTGAATAGTTCTTTCACGCAGGTTACGTTTTTCCGCTTCATTGCGGATGGATTCAAAAATATCTTTATACATAATAAAACCTCCAGAATAAGTAGTGTTAATAATTACATCTACCTATTCGGAGGTGCATTAGCGTCATAATTCCGATTGCGGAAGAGACTGAAAAATGTTATTCTTATCATAGGCAGTGGAGCTTTCTTAGTTCAGTTGTTTCGTGTGGTAACTTAACAATAACGGATTATGGAAAGTAATTCCACTGCTTTTTAATAAAAATAAAACTGCGCCACAGCCTTGGCAGGCCATCGCGCAGCGATTTTGTTCAATCGGAAGTTTTAAAGTGCTGGGAGCGCAAAAAGGAAAGAATAACGCTACCATTGCAGAGTTAAAAGTGGCTTATAAAGGATGCTTTACCTGCCCTTCTGTCGAAGCAGAAAGGATTCCCATGCTTCCGGAGAATTATATTGCCAGCCAGGAAGTGGAAGAGATTCTGGAAATGGTGACGCATACCCCGGCAAGGCTGTTTATGATGACCGGGGAAGCAGGAACCGGGAAAACCACAGATGCCAGGATGCTGGCCCAGATTTTAGGACTTCCCTATTACGTATTTACCTGCGGACCTGGAACGGATGAACTGGAACTCCTGGCAAGTACCGTCCCAAACATGGGAACGAAAAAAAGGATGCTGCCGCAACTGCCAGATTTTCAGGACCTTCAGATGGATCCTGCCTCTGCGCTTTATGTATTAAGCGGTATTTATGAAGACGGCATTTCAGAAGGGGAGGCATTCCACAAACTTTTGAGCCTGGCTTTTGAAAAAGGATATGAAAGTGCAAGGAAAGAGAAGGATTTTTTCTTAAAGGAATCAGAAATCATAAAAGCATGCCGGCGGCCTTCGGTTCTGGAAATACAGGAACCGTCCATGATCGAGAAACCGGGTACCCTGACCAGGCTGAATTCCCTTTTTGATGACGGTGCAGTGACAGATCTGATTAATGGTGAAAAAATCCGACGAGATCCGAATACCATTATCATTATGACCACTAACCTGGATTATGTGGGATGTGGGAATTTTAACCAGTCTGTATTGTCCCGTATGAGTCTGATCCAGCCCAAGCAGGAGCTTACAGAAGAGGAAATGAAGCAGCGGATAACGGCAAGGACTGGGTATGCAGATGAGAACGTTTTAAGGTTTATGATTTCCGTGGTAAAAAAGATCCATGCTTATCTGAAGGAAGAAGATCTCCAGGATGGCGTCTGCGGCTACCGGGAACTGGAAAACTGGGTGCTTACTTTTCGGGCAATTAAAGATATCAGGCGGGCAGCCCAGATTGCGGTCCTTAGTAAGGCAGCAATGGATCCGGAAGAGCAGGAACATCTGATGAAAACCTATATCGAACCATATTATTCGAAACAGGAGTAAAGAATGAAGGATACTTATAGAGAACGGATCAAAGAGGAACAAAAAAAGTTAAGCCCCCAGCAGTTTTTTTTTCAGAAGGCTATCAGCGGCTTTTCCAGCATCTTGCAGATGAAGTGGCAGGGGAAAAGCTGGAGCAGCTGCTTTTGTACCAGAACGCTTCAGATGGGATTGCCGGCTGGAATGACGGAAAGAGGATTGGCATCAACGTTGATAATACAATCACTGGCAGCTTTTTGGAACTGGAACAAAAAAGTGACAGCCTGGTTGGAATTTTAGGACATGAATGCGGCCATGCCAGATTTACGGATTCCAGGCTTCGAAGAGTCTATATACAGAAAATGCAGGCGGGAACCTGGTATCCAGATGCACCGGAGCCCGAAAACGAGGATGAAGAGAGCGCATTGACTGAAATGAATACTTATCTGACCAAGAAAGATCCGGCGGTACTATCCCTTCTGACAGAATGCGCTTCCTATATCAGCAATCTTTTAAATGACGTATATATAGAGGAGAAAATGTGCAGTTTGTTTCCTGGCAGTATCAAAAAAGGGATTCTGGTCAACCGGAGACGTAATGTGGAATGGATCCCTCCTTTGAAAGAACTTTTGGAGGGGAATCCGGATCCGGTTTCCGTCTTTTTAAAAGTACTTGTGCAGTATGCCCTCCGGGGCTACGTAAATTCCTGGAATATGGAAAGCTGTGAGATGCTGGATACCTTAAATGAAGTAAAACAGCTTGTAGATCTGTCTGTGGAAGCAGACAGTGACCTGATCCGTTACCAGGCCACAAACCGGATTCTCCTAAAGATGTGGAAGTATTTTAGAAAGCTTCTGGAGGAACTGAAACAGGAATGTCAGGAACCGGAAGAAAATGGGGAACAGCTGCAGGAGACACAGGAACAATCTCCGGAAAAAGAAACGCCCCAGGAGGAACAGCCAGGAAAAGATTTTTCAGATGAACCACCTGAAAAGGACAATGAAAAATGGAAAGCTAATGCTCAGGAAAATGGATGTGGCGAAGAGCTGACAGAAGAACAGCAAAAAAAGATGGAAAGTGCCATGGATAAGTATTTAAAAGAATTGACGGAGAACCTTCCAGCCTTTATCCAGGAATCGGAGGCAGAGGAAAAAGCTTTACCAGATGTTGAAAATGCCAGGATCATACAGGTTTCCAAAAGAAGCGAAGACCAAAAAGAGAGTACAGATGAGAAATCTGAACTTATATTCCAAAAGATTCTTTTTCAGCTGGTAGAGGGAACTGTAGATCAGAAAATAGGACTGGAAGTCCGAAACCGACTACAGAAGGAAGTGGATGGGATGAAATTTGATGCGGCTCATGACAGGGTGAAAAAAGAGATTTTGTATAAGAATGTCTTTACAGAAGCGGAAAAGAAGTTTCTTCCCCTATATGAAGCTGCTGTAAAAAGAACGGAAAAGCGGCTTCGGGTCAGATTTCTTCCAATTCTGGAAAACCAGAAGGAACGAACGGAACACAGGATGTTTTTCGGAAAGCGGCTGGATATGCGTACAATTGCGGATCCTGGCGGTGCGGTGTACAAGCGGACTTTTCAGGGAAAGAAAACGGATGCAGCCGTCTGTGTATTAGTGGATAATTCCGATTCCATGATGGGACAGCGTATGGAAGCTGCCAAGGCAGCTGCCCTTACCTTATATGATTTTTGCAGGAAGGCTGGAATCCCGGTTCTTGTATATGGGCACCATACGGATGGCTACAGTCATAATAATCCCAGTGAGGAAACCGTCTATTTTCACAGTTGTGCAGAGTTTGCAGAAGACCGAAACGACCGTCTGAGAATTACCACTATGGAAACCTGTGGCAGCAACCGGGATGGGGCAGCCCTTCTTTTTGTGGCAAATAAGCTTCTGAACCGGCCGGAAAAACATAAAATGCTGTTTTTGATCAGTGACGGATTGCCAAATGCAACCTGTTATTCTGGAAGTTATGCCATGGCAGACCTAAGAAAAATCAAGGAAAAACTTGTAAAGAAAGGAATTGTGTTCCAGGCTGCTGCAATTGGCTGGGACAAAAAAGCGATCCAGGAGATTTACGGAAATGCTTATCTTGATATTTCAGATCTGGGGGAACTGCCAGTTCGTCTGACCAAACAGCTTGCAAAGTTACTTAGAAGAGCAAATTAAAAACAGGAGGAATATGATGCAGGATAGAAAAAAGATTTATTCCGAGCAGTTGTTACAGATTCATACGGATTCCAAAAAACGGAATCCTGGAAAGGAAATCTACGCAACCGGGTATGTGATTGAACTAAAAAAAGACTGTTATTTTGCAGGATTTCAAGAGGGAAAAATACTGTGCCGCTCCCTGGAGTATGCCCGTTATTTTTTCAACATCCACAGTGCGGAACAGTTTGTAAAAGAATATCTTGGGTATGCAGGATTAAGATGCAATCTTTGCAAGGTGGCCTGGGGACTTGCGGTTCCCGCCATGGAACCAGGGCAGAGGGAAGAGCTGAAACCCTATGAAAAAAATGGACGGGTTATGAACTTTCCTTCTTATCATGATGGTGTAAAGTATCAGAAAACACATCATCTGGAGAAGAGCACATATGTCCTGCCCCTTGCAAGCAAGGAAAAAGAGCTTTATATTGCTGCATAAAACTTTTGGGGACAATATTGTCCCCTTATTTAATGGAAAGAAACTACATGGAAGGGAGAGAATGACATGACTATAAGGGAAGCCGGAAAAGGTATCGTGAAAAGCACAGGAGGAACCTACCAGATTGGATTTACTGATCTGTATGGGGAAGAGCATGAAACGGAGCTGAGTGCACACAATATGAAGGAGTTAGAAGAACTTTGGCGCTCCCTGTGTCCGGAATTTACATGCAGGCAAAACAGCATCCGTTACATTGAACAGGGATAACGCTGTTGAAATGGTTAATTTTAAGTTTAACAGGAAAAGGGAGATTAAAATGGAATGGAACATTTATAAAGAATGGCTGGATATTAATCTGTATCGACAGATGGTATCCATGATTTATCAGTCCTCTTCGCGGGAAGATAAAATGAATTTTATGCGTAAGGAAAAAGAAAATGACCTGTTTTATGGTGCTTATAAGCAGAGCTTGGAGGAAGAATATGGTCTTTATTATCCCGATGAAGTATTAGAGCGTATAAATGCACACCGGTCAATGACAAAACCTGTCTACCGTGCGCTTGGTCTTGCACTTGCAAAAAGTGATTATCTGCAGGAAAAATGTATGTTTAACGGAACACAAAAAAGCCGTTTCTGGAAGCAGTTTGGCAAAGTACTTGGAAAAAAGGATCTGTGCTGCATTTCAGTTGGATGCCTGCTTTCGGAAAAAGACCGGAAATCCTGGTTCGATGAGTTATATGCATATCCATACGAAAAGGTGGAGGAAATGGTTTTTATCCTCTCTGTTTTTCCGGAAGATATTACTTTATGGCAGCTGCTAAAGGGAAAGGTTGCAGCCTGCCTTGGAAGCAGACGCACCATATCCGTTTATGAAGACTGGCCTGTTTATGCCTGGGTTACAGGCAAATATGACAAAAGATTAAAAAATGACCGGACAAAGGATGTGGCTGTCTTAAAACGGCTGATGAAATTATCCCGAATAAACGCAGAAAATGCGAATGGTATATTGATCGGGCAGTTGGAAAAATCCGGCTATACCAAAGAAGAAGTGATTTTTCTAAATGGTGTCCTTACAAGGTCAGAAAGCGGGCTGGGTCAGCTGGATCAAGAGTCTCTTACAGCCGAGAAGATTGCAGTAAATGTTTTAAAAACCTTTCTGCCCGGAAAAGAGCCCTACCCGGATGCCGTTTATAAACTATGCAAAACACTTTTGTGTCAGTATGATCTGCTTCCGGTACGTATTGATGGAAATGAAAAAATACAGCAGTGCCTGTATGAATGCCTGAATGTGGAAAATGTAAAAACGTTTCTGGCATTATTCCCTTTTCGGAAAAACGGACTGAAAAAGTGGCATTACATAGACTTAAATAAAAAAGAATGGGAATGTCTGGCCGGACAGCTGGATGAGGAAGCCTTTGAGGAATGTGTCAATGATACACTGAAAGGAAATGTCTTTGAAAAACAGGAACTAGTATCTTACCTGAAGAAATACCGGGATCTGACTGGACATGAGTATTCAGATATTTTCCGGAGAACAGGGAATTATGACCTGACCTATGTATTCCATCTGTTATGTGAAAATGAGATCCTGGATGGAATTGGTCTCATGCAAAAATTTGTAAAAGAGCATGAGCAGATTGTTATAAAAGGCTCTTATCCGAAAGAAGAGTATGAAGCTTTGTTAAAAAAGTGGGAACATATATTGTTCTATTTAAAATGTGAAATTGGAAATATTGAAACGGAAAACAGCTATTTCCTTTTGAAACTTCTTGTTGATAAAATCGGTATGGATGGAGTTTCTGGTCATCTGGTGCCCTGGCAGATCATGAAAAAAGCCTTTTTTCTGGATTACTATGAGATCCAAAGAGAAAACTGTGAAATCTATCGTCCAATGTTGGAGAGAAGCATGCACAGGGAATTATTCCTTTGGGCAGAAGAGAAGCTTTTTACGGAAGATACTGAGTATTATGTAAGGTTTCTGCAGGTAATTCTTCTTAAGGAGAGCACAATGCTTTGGATGGAGGAAGAGGAAGCCAGGCAGATTGCAGAAGCGGTTCTTCCGCTTATGGAATCAGGATTTCAGAAAGAACAACTGCACAAAAAATATATGACTGCAGAAGAACTGCAAAATTATGAGAAACAGAAGAACTGGAAAAGCGAGCAGAAAAAGCGGATGGAAAGGTGGAAGAAAGAAAAGGAACTTAAAAAAAGTTTCAATCATATTGTCCGAAAAAATACAGACACAGATCAGATCTTTAAAGCGCTTTACAGTTATTATGCCTATGGCAGGTTTGATGGGATTTCCATGCGTGCCAAAATGGTACTGGGGTATATGAGGGATGTCCTGAAACGAAAAGGAAAAATAGTAACAGATAAACAGGAAATTGAATATCTGATGGAACTGATCCAGAAACTATATGCAGATGGACAGCTGGAACTGGATGGTGTCCGGAAGATATTTGACAGAATGGAGGCAGCATAATGGTAGAAACTGTAATAAAACATTTGACGGAATTTAAGCAGATGACCGAAGCAGCGATTCCGTTTCGCCTTTTGAATGAACAAGGTGAAATAAACTGTGCAAGGGCAGCGGAAAAAATAATAAAAAACCAGGTAGCCGATATAATCCCTTCTTTACGTGAAGAAACACTGTTGTATCTGATGGAGAATCCAGAAGCAATAGATTGTCTTGGAAAATTAAAAAAAGAGGAAGACAGCTTAAACATGGAACGTTTTCAGAAGATTCTTTCCAATGTAGAGAATGACAAGTTATCGGACATTGGATACGGACAGATGAAAAAAATATATTTTGATCCAATGATCCCAGACGAGGCGGCTTATCATTATATGAAATACTATGGAAAACTGGATTTAAGCCTGGAAGAGAAGGAACAGCTGGTAAACAGCCTGACCATGTGTATCGGGGAGCTGGATTTTGACAGGGCAGGAGAAAAAGGGCGTATGCTACTTTTTCAGCCGGTATTTTCCTCTGACCTTCTGCTTGGATTACTGGAGAAGCCCAAAACCATAGAAAGCCTTGAAGATCCTGAACTGCTGAAACTGGTCAACACTCTGGCAGGATACAAGGCAGGAATTGAACCGTTAAACCAGAACCAGTTCGATCAGCTGAGGGAAAAACCTGGTGAAATTTTGGAAAAAATGCAGGTTGTAACAGGATATATTCCAAAAGACCTTCTGTCTTATGGCTTGCAATTGTGGCTGTGGAATGGGGCTTTGTATGCGGACCTTTGTAAACTGGAACGAATTTTTATGGATGGGATGGGTGCATCAGAGGTTTTTAAAAGCAGAGTGTCTTATGTAAATACTTTATACCAGAACCCATTATCTGGAATTGACCTTTCAGGTCTCAGTTATAAAAAGTCTGAACTTCTGTTATATGCAATTACCCAAAAGAAGAAAAACTTTTTGAGGCTGATCCAGAAAGAAAAAATGCTTTTCGACGACCTTCCAGATAATTCCCTATTGCTGGAGGAATCGGTTTATCGGGAATATCTAAATTTAAATACTGTAAACAAGAAGAATTTAAAAGAAAGTGCTGACCTAATCCTGCCACGCCGGCAGTTTCACGATCTGAAAAAAAGAATGTATACTTTTGAGGAGTTAAAACTTCTTTGCAGGGCTGAAAAAACAGTCATATGCTTATACGGGCAACTAACCTGTATGCGAATAGACGACCAGATCTGTGTCCTCCGGGAACTTTTAAAGAGAAAGTGTATGCCAAGAACATTTCAGGATGGACAATTGGGGATACTTGCAAAAGCATTGTCCATAAAGCCTTTATCCAGATGGATAAGGGAAGATTTTGGAAATATCCGTGGCTTAAGCTATGAAACAGCAGTCTGGCTTCTTGTATACCAGGAACAGTTAAAAGGTATGGAAAAAGAGATTACTATGGAAGAACAGGTCTTTTATCTTTTAAAGAATCTGGAGCTGATTAAGGAGTGTGGTTCGTTTTGGGAATTAAAAGAAAAACTTATTATGCGGGATATTTCCTGGGGAGTATTAAAGGAAAAACTTACGTTTTCTGAGGATTTTGTAAAAACAAATGCTACACGGATCGGAGAGTTTATCTTTGCGGGAGGAGCTGAAGTTATAGCAACCTATTTAAAACAGCAGCCATCCAAGAAAGAAGAAATCCGCAGACTTGTTGTAGCAGAACTGCTTGGAAAATTTGAAAAACTGAAATATCCGGCTGGTGATCTTAGCCGAGAGATTGATTTTGCGGTATCAAAAGAAGTGGAACTGGAATGGGAAAAAGATCTGACCTACATTTGCGGAGATCTGACACTGCAAGAGGAAACCAGACTTCTTCCAATCATGCAAATTGGAGAAATCCCAACTTATTCCTGCATTTCTTACCGTACCGGAAGCAACAGCCACTGTCTGTTGTCCTGTTTTGATTCCAATAAAAAGTTTTTATTTATCCAAAAAAATGGACAGGTAGTGTTTCGTGCCATGTTACGGCTGACAAAAGGACCCTATGCAGACGACATGCACCGAAAAAAGATCCAGTTTGCAGATTTATCAAACCTGGATGAGACGAAAGACGAGGAAGGGGAAGAACTGGTCCTTTTCCTGGAACGGTATTATGAGAAAAATTTATCCTGTTTAAATCTTATATTTCCACAATCGTCAGAAATATTTCCATCGATAAATTTAGAAAACTAAAAGCCCAAAAACGATCAGCCAATATGGTTATGGCATTGGATGAACTTGCAGATGTACTGCCGGATGAAAGGTATGCTCCGGGCAGGAATGATGAAGAGATTGGAAAATCGATCAGTATTTTTCTTTACAAACAAAAAGAAGAGATCCGGAGAGTGTTTCTTCTAAAATATTTTATTTTGAATCTAACATAGCTATTGCAGAGAGATGTGGTTTTACTGAACGCAAAGCATTAATGTTTTTGCATTCTTTGTTGGTATGGTTGCAAGTTACTATTTGTATTCAAACTATATTGCAGGATTTTTTCCAAGAAGCTATGCGGTGGTTTGGTTTGGATTTACATCTATTTCTCCATTATTGGCTTTTATCTGCTGGTATACAAAGGGGAAAGGAAAAGTGGCATTTATACTGTCAGCTCTGATTTTGGCAGTGTTGTTCAATATGTGCTTTCTATATGGATTCGGATATTTTAGTGCATGATACCTATTGCCGGATTGTTATTCGTCATGCGTCCTTTGACGCTGCCCGTATGCTGGTGGCAAGGTGGAAACGGGAAATCTCCCTTGAATATTTGACCGAAGAAAAGTTTGTCCCGCTAAGCACCACAGACGAGTATCGCACATCTGCAAAAGCACACGGTATCATCACAAGGGGGGACGACTGCTATCGGAGGTAATCATATGACAAATCAGAGTACAATAGATAAAGAGGTCAAGAAAAAGAGTCGTAAAAAACCGGAAGTTAAGATATATAAAATATCAATACTTGTTCTAAAGAACTAGCACATCTTCTGTAGATTCTGTATCTTTTGATTATCCATCAGTATACTAATTTTAGAGCGAATTATCGTTCTGAAGGAGGTGTTACGATGGATTTAAAAGCGGTTGGTCAGCGAATCAAGGCTGCAAGAGAGGCAAAAAATCTTACACAGGAAGAACTGGCAGCGCTGGTAAATTTAAGTACAACACATGTCAGTGTGATAGAGAGAGGACTAAAAGTAACAAAATTGGATACCTTTGTAGCGATAGCCAATGCACTTGATATATCGGCAGATGCACTGCTGATTGATGTCGTGACACATTCTGTCACAGGTGTTACCAATGAATTGTCTGAAATGATAGAAAAATTACCAAAGAACGAACAGAAAAGAATTTTAAATGCAGTCAGAGCTTTTGTAGGCTAATAGAATTAACTGCAAAATTGAAGGGCATAAAGCTCTTCTTTTTTTTATGGATTTATTTGTAAAACATGTCTTTTTTCGCAATCAAAACCATGATATTATAGTTCTAAAGAACTATATATAATTCTTAAAAATAGATATAGGCAAAATGCAGGATTTGAAGATGTTAATCTGTCTGTGCAGAAAGAACGAAAGAAAGTAACACTTAAAAGAGACAAATCGATATTGAAAGAAGTAACAGATTATGCAGTAGGACAGTTAGAAGGGAATGAATGGAAATATGAAGAGAAGTATCATTGCAGTGATCTCAGGAGCAGTGATCTTGATAATTGCGGCAAAAAGTATTTATATGAAATCTGAATCCGGTCATAAGAAAGGTGAACCGGATGTAGTTGGAACATTTTCCATAAATCGTGATGAAAATATAACTGTGGTCGCTAACCGGGAAAATATTGAAGATAGAGAAGCGTTTGCAAGAGAACTATTGCAGATGTACAAGGATGATTCTTTTCATTCGACAAAATTCTCAACAGACCATGGATATGCGACGAGCCTTGATATGTACATTTATTTATGGAAAGAGGATATTGAAGAAGGAGAGTCGGTAATGACAGCCGAATATAGGCCTATAGAATACGGAAAGGACTATGACGTTGTCAATAATCCTGATAAATTTCAACTATATATAGATGGAGAAGAGATTGAGTAAGAATTTCCTGTGGGCAAACCTTTTATCATATTTTTTAAAGAAAGATTAAAGAATAACAATACAAGCCTTTGGATAGCTGACACCACGCTGCCCGCAGGAGAAAATCTGCGGGCGTTTTTCTATTTATATGATTTTCCATTAAATCTCAATTTTGGAAAGAAGATGACTATCTTAAAGCCCTTTCCCCATTGGGAAGCAGCTTCCAGACGAAGGTTTAGATCGTCAGCCATCTTCTTAACCAGGTAAAGCCCTATACCGGTGGCTTTCTTTCTGCTGTCAGTAAAATCCCCGGTAAAGCCCTTCTGAAAAATATACGGCAGATCATATTTTTTTACACCGATGCCGTTATCCTCAACTGAAAGGACATCTGCGGTCTCCGAATGTATCATAGAGATCGTTAGCATGGGACTATCGCTGCTATATTTTATGGCATTGCTCACGATCTGTCCCAACATAAACTGAAGCCCTCTACGGTCTGTATAGACTGTTTCAGATTGCAGTTTATTGAGAATTACAAACTGCTTTTCTTCCAGAAGTGGGGCATAGTCCTCCAGAACTTCCCCCAAGCAGTCATTCAAATTGATATCCTCAAACTGATAATCCTTTGTACTGCTCTTTAACCGGGCATAGTATAACATTTGAGTGACATCCTCCTGAAGCTGACTGCGGACATAATCCAGCTTTGCTTGCAGGGGAGGAGATATTTCGTCGCTCCGATTATCCAGGAGCATAGTCAACAGCGATAGGGGCGTTTTCGCTTCATGTGCCCAGCCCTCCACATATTCTTCATAGTCCTGTAGGGCATCTGCCATACTGTTACTCTCAGTTTTGTGTTCCTGTAAAACGGATGCCAGAAGCTGGATAGATTCTCCTTCTTCCCGGCTGATGGCACTGAGCAGCCGTTCCTTGTTGCAGATGGTAGGATCACTGAGGAAATCCCGGAACAGCTCTCGGCGGGTGGTCTCCCGCTTGTTTAGCACAAACAGGATCGCTGAAAACAGAAGGATGCTTGTCAGAACCACTAACCCAATCAAGGTCTGAAATGCCTGAATGTCAGAAATCCAAAGAATGATAGAACAAAAGCAATCCACACCCAGCAGCAACAGCAGCCAAGGGTAGTACCGTTCTATTATGCGCCAAAACTGCTTCATGGAGATACCTCCGCTTCCAAACGATAGCCCATCCCACGAACCGCAACGATTCGTTGCTTCATCTCCAGACCGGACATCGTCTTTTTCAACCGGGTCAGGTTAACCTGCAAGGCATTTTCGTCTATGTATTCTGTGGTTCCCCATAGTGCTAAGCAAAGCTGCTCCGTCGTGACCAGAGCATCACCACTGGCCAAAAGAGCAACCAACAGTTTTCCCTGATTTTTGGGAAGCACCACAGAGGTGTTATGAATATAAAGTGTGTAAGTCTGCTGGTCCAACAGGAAATCCAATCCCTCTATGAGGTTGGTACGGCCTTCATACCTTTTGAGAATATTGGATACCCTGGCAAGAAGCCGGTCTTTTCTGCACGGCTTCGTCAAATATTCATCTGCACCCAACTGGAACGCTTGCAGTTCATCCTTTACCTGGTCTCTGGAAGTCAGCACCAGGACGGGGATAGCGGTTTTATTCTTTAGCTCCTGACAGATTTGAAAGCCACTGATCTCCGGCAAATTCAGGTCTAAGATCACAAGGTCAGGACGGAGGGCTGCCAAGAGCCGAGCGGCATCTTCAAACTCGGTGATTGCCTCCACAAGATACCCGTCCTTTTGGAGCATATTGCAGAGCTCTTCCCGCATATAGACTTCATCTTCCACAACAGCAATTCTTTTCACGACAGCACCTCCTTCCAAATTATTCTTCTCTCTGTGGCTGCATCAGTGTCAGCAAATACCGATCACTGGAGCGCTTGACCACACTCATATAAACACATTCTATCACACAAAGTAGCAAAATCATAGCAGCAGATACAGGTAGCATTTCAGACACTGTCCCACGGGTTCGTGACGAGAGTATCCCTGTAAACAACGCTCTGACTCCAAACAGACTGCTGACAGCTGCAACCAATACAGGAAGTCCCATAAACCACGAAATCTGCTTTCTGGCGGACTGGCAAAGGCTTTCGTAAGTGGCTCCCAAGCGGATCAGGGTCTGGTATCTACGCCCGGTTTTCTGCTGGCTCATCAGGAACTGAACACCCACAATGGTGTTGGCAACCACCAGGAACACAATCGCCAGATAGAGGGTAATATAGATGGATGCTACGGTGTAGAAAAGCTGGCGGCCCATATTCTGAAGATAGCTTTCATATTCAAGGCCAGTTTCGTCCAGCTTCTCGCTCAAATTTAAATATGCAGTCATAAGGCTATTTCCTTCCATAGCCTGCTTACTGAGTACCGCATTCACATACGTATCATACATTCCTTGGGTATGATAGAGGAAGGCTTCATCTGGAAGAATCAATGCAAAGGACAAAGTAATAGAACGGTCCGCGACCAAATTCACAGACTGAACCTCTCCTGTAAGATGAATCGGACTGCCAACCAGTTCCGTTTCAGGATGTTCAGTAAGTATGCCGTTCAGCATTGCGGTGCGATTTACAGTAGTGAAGTCGGAACCTATATAAACAGCGGCTTCATCCTCACTTAATTTAATGACAGGTTTGCCGGACAATTCCAGTAAACGATTATAGTCTGACAGACAAATTAGATACGGATCTGTGGCATAACCAAGAGTGTTCAAAAGGACATCCCGATCTTCCGACTGGGGCAAGCTCCGAAGAGATTCCATAACAGCATCCATGCTGTAGGCATTCTCGTAATCTTCTGTGGTGCGAATATGCCCAACCTTCATTTCAAAAAGCTCAGAAAACTGATTTTCCAAACCGTTTTCGTTCAGGGTTTTCTGTATATTCAAAAGAAGCTGCGCCGAATCTTCAACGGTATAATCTTCAAAGGTATAGTCAATTACATGGTCGGTGGATAGATTGTTTGTCCCTGCGATTCCTAAGCCTGCACCAAAGCAACACAGTGCTGCAAGAATCAGCAGAGAGCTGATAGCCATAGAGCTTGACTGATGAATGACATTCTCCTGAATCTGGCGGAAAGTAAATACATGAAGCTGCTTTTTTCCTTTGCCTTTTTTAACAATCAGAGCAATCAGTGCCCGCATTCCGTAGAACAGCAACATCGTACCAGCCGAACCTAACAGTAAAGTCAGTCCCATCATACTTACCTTTGTCCATGCAATTCCTTGAATTGCCATGTAATAAGCCGTTGCCAACATCACACTTGCACATACAGCAGCCAGCCCATAGAAAATAGAAGGCATTTGCTTTTTGGGACGGTTCGCTGGCTGGGATAGCAAAGTACCGATCTCCTGGCGGCTGATCCGTCCACTCAAAATCAGAAGTGCCGTCAGCTTAATTGCCAGAAATCCTGCCAACGTCCATTCAATCGCAGACCAAGATAAAGAAAACTGATGACCGATGATTCCCATGCCTACTAGCTTGGCGGTGACAAGACTGACAATTTCTGAAAGCACCACAGCCACAGGTAAACCTATGAGCATGGCAAGAATACTAGTCAGGCAATCTTCCGCCAGAAGCATACCAAACAGTTTACTTCTACGCATCCCCAACATTAGATAAACACCAAACTCATGCCGTCTGCGCTCGAACTGATACTTGCAGGCAAAATAGATCAAAAAGAAAAGAATACCCAAGGTCATTCCGTAAAACACAGGAATCAGAAGCAAGAGCCTGTTCACGGCATCGCTCTCCATCTTCTGCAAAAAGATCATAACATCCTGAGTAGAGATGGAAAGAATCATGTAAAAGGCAACAATAGAAATCACCAGGGAGCTGAAAAACAGACCGTTTTCCTTTCGGCTGCGACGGCTGTTCCGAAGAATGAGATTAGAGAACATTTGCGCCGCCCCCTCCCATTTGCGCCATCACTTTTAGGATGCGCCCGTAGAACTCCTGCTGGGATTCGTCTCCACGTCGTAGCTCATGAAAGATCACGCCATCCTGGATGAACAGGATTCGCTTACAGAAGCTGGCGGCATTGGAATCATGGGTTACCATCAGGATCGTAGCTTGTTCGTAACGATTCAGGTCGGACAGCTTCTCCATAAGACTTCTTGCGTTCTTAGAATCCAGCGCACCCGTCGGCTCATCGGCAAGAATCATTTGAGGATGCAAGATCAGAGCCCTTGCTGCCGCAACACGCTGACGTTGACCGCCGGACATCTTGGACGGAAACTTATCCAGAACATCAGTGATTTCCAGATAGTTAGTCAACTGCTTCAGCCTCTGGCTGCTTTCTGCTTCGGATACCCCATGCAAGGAAGTCGGAAGCAGGATGTTTTCTCTGCCAGTCAGGTTGTCCAGCAATTCAAAGTTCTGAAATAGATAACCAACTTTTTTGCTACGGTACTCTGCAAGAGTCTTTCCCTTGAGCGATTGCAAAGTATCCCCATCCACCTGAATGCGTCCGCCTGTGGGCTGAATCACAGTTGCAATACAGTTGAGAAGCGTGGATTTACCGGAACCGCTGCTTCCCATAATACCGAGAAACTCTCCCGGCATGACCTGAAAAGTGATTCCGTTCAGGGCTCTCGTCTGGTTTGGCAAAGTCCCATAGACTTTGGTAAGATTTTCAATATTCAAAATTGGGTTCATATGAATACCTCCTATCCATTTTTAGGTAAATGATAGCACAGAAACACAATATATAACACTTACAGTCGCTGTAAGAATTCTGTTCCTGTTTTCAGAACAAGAATGACGCATCAAGGGGGGAGAAGTATATGTTTTGTAAGAACATCGGATGGCAATGAAAAAATATGCCGGCCTGCATGGATGGCATCCTCGGCAATCAGAAGCTCTGTCAGCTTATCCATCGCTTTCCGGTAAGCCTGCTCTGTACCGCTGGCGGTGCTTCCCTCAAACATAACCGCCAGTTCTGATATGATACCCTCAAGTAGGTTTTTATATTTTTATGCCCTACTTGAGGGTATCATATCAGATATTCTGAAAAATTTTATAGGAAGGATCTATTATAAAATTGACATAGGAATGCGGTAGAGTATAATTACAATTGAATACACTGAAAAATGGAGGAATCACATGAAAGCACACAAATATTGGTCGTTAGGAGCATTTATTACCATGATTGGAACTGTTTATACAGGATATAAAGGCTTAAAATCAAGTCACAAATATTTTGCACTAAGCTCTCTGCTTTGTATGATAATGTCTATCTATACAGGACACAAAATGATTTCTGGCAGTAAAAAAACAAGAAAGAAAGCGGAAGCTACAGAAACGGAGGATTAAAAAATGTTGGAAACAGGAACAAAAGCCCCTGATTTTGAACTGCCGGATCAGAACGGAAACATGCATAAATTAAGTGATTATGCCGGAAAGAAAGTAATTTTATATTTTTACCCGAAAGATAATACAGCTGGCTGTACGAAACAGGCATGTGGCTTTTCAGATCGGTATCCTCAGTTTACAGAAAAAGGAGCTGTTATCCTTGGTGTTAGTAAGGATTCAGTAGCTTCTCATAAGAGATTTGAAGAAAAATACGGACTGGCATTTACCTTATTGGCAGATCCGGAGCGCAAAGTGATTGAGGCATATGACGTTTGGAAAGAAAAGAAGAATTATGGAAAAGTCTCTATGGGAGTAGTAAGGACGACCTATCTGATTGATGAGCATGGAATTATCATAAAGGCAAATGATAAAGTGAAAGCAGCAGATGATCCTGAAAATATGCTGAAGGAATTGGCGTGATGAAGATTATATTATCACCGGCAAAAAAGATGATTACGGATACGGACAGCATAGCACCCGTAGGAATGCCGGATTTTCTTGATAAGACAACGAAGATACTGAGTTGGATGAAGAGCCTGGAAAAAGAGGAACTGAAAGCAATCTGGAAATGTAATGACAAGATTGCCAGGCAGAACTTTGACAGATTAGAAAATATGGATCTTTATCACATGCTTACTCCAGCTATTTTGTCTTATGAAGGAATTGCATTCCAGTATATGGCACCAGCAGTGTTTGAAGACGGACAGTTTGAGTATATCCAAAAGCATCTGAGAATTTTATCCGCATTTTATGGAAGCTTAAAGCCACTGGACGGTGTGAAACCATATCGCCTGGAAATGCAGGCAAAGGTTACAATAGGAAATACCCGAAATTTATATGACTATTGGGGAGATCTGCTATATCAGTCCGTTATTGATGACAGCCGGATCATTATTAATCTGGCATCAAAAGAATATTCGAAATGCATAGAAAAATATCTGTCACCAAAAGATACGTATATAACGATTACATTTTGTGAATTATCCGGAGAAAAGCTGGTAACAAAAGGTACTTATGCAAAAATGGCCCGCGGCGAAATGGTCAGATTTATGGCAGAAAGAGGGATTGAAAATCCAGCTGATATACAAGAATTTAACAGACTGGGCTATAGGTTTAGAGAAGACTTGTCATCAGAGAAGGAATATATTTTTGAACGGTTGTCTGCACTGTAGTGTGGTATTGCATACTAATAAAACTACATAAAATCATAGCAGAATAATAAAACTGTAATCAGGCATTTTGAGAGAGGAAGCACTGATTGTTTTGAAAGAATACTTTGGTACTCACAAGAAAGGCTGATATACCTCCAGTTTGCAGAAAAAAATGCTGGACCGGAGAGTAAAAAATACGATAATTTATATAAATGGCCTATCATAAACCTAAAGCTGAAAAGAAGGATTGATAATTTTGAATGACCATAAAGCAACTTTTGATGTTGAAAGTAACTTTGAATATCGTAGACATACAATGTCTGGTTGAAAATTCGTGGATTCTCATTTTATGTCGTGGTAATTTTGTTACATATTGGTAAACTGTAAGTGGAAGAGAGGTAGAGACATGGACACAAAAAAGATCGGAGCTTTTTTAAAGCAATGTCGTAAGGAAAAGAATCTGACACAAGAGCAGCTTGCTGAGAAATTCAGAGTGTCTGCAAGAACAGTTTCCAGATGGGAAACAGGAACAAATATGCCAGATCTTAGCATACTTGTTGAGCTTGCTGAATATTACGATGTTGAAATGAGAGAGCTCCTGGATGGAGAAAGGAGCCAGGCTATGAATAAAGAGATGAGAGAAACTTTGGACAAAGTTGCAATGTATGAAGAATGGACAAAACGAAAAGCACTACAGGCTGGAAATCTTGCCTTTGCATCAATGTTTGTGATTGGTGTAATGGCAATTATTATTCAAATGTTATTGACAATAAATATTCGTTTTATTTTAGGAGAGACAGTAAGTGTTTTAGCCGGAGGAATCCTGTATGCAACTATTATGATATACAATGGAATATGGGATAAATGTTTGCCCCAAAATACTACTGTATGGAGGGATTTTCTTACCAGCGTATTATGTTCAGGAATTTTTGCTTTCCTCTATGGCGTATGCTTGTTAAGAATGGGAGCTACAGAAACACAGATAACACGATTAGCTTTTGAATTTTGGATCGGTATTACTATTGTCGCATTTATTATTCTTAGAATTCTGACATTTATCAATCGGAAAAAGAAACAAAATCCAACAAATACTCAAAATATAAAAGAAATTTCACCATTATCTAAGATGGAATATATCAAGATTTACAATGCACAAAATATAATAGAAACGGAACAACTCATGGAAATGTTAAGACAAAATGGAATAATGGCTTTTTCACAGGAGGCAAGTGCGAATGTTGCGATGCATGGGGCACATGGCTTTGGAATATATGGAATGGATATATTCGTAAAAACTGATGATGCAGAAAATGCAGTAGAGCTGATTAAGGAGATTCGAAATCAAGAAAAGCAGTAGAAAATTGGTATTCTTGATAAAAAAAATTGGATTCAGATGACAAAAGGAGAATGGCTAAAGCTGTTCTCTTTTTTTT
>NZ_JBCOMI010000021.1:19625-66473 GCF_040924245.1 Ruminococcus sp. J1101004sp1_RTP21198st1_B9_RTP21198_201120
CTCATCAAAAAAAGACGACTTTATAATTGAGAACATTTTTGAGGAGGGGAATATCATAGACGATAAAAAAATCATAGAACTCTATTTTGAAAGAAACGAGCAGGCAATTAAAGAAACAGATATAAAATATGGAAAACTTTGTCATAAAATTGCCTATAATATCCTAAATAACCTCCAGGATTCGGAAGAGTGTGTGAATGACACATATTTAGGAGTGTGGAACAAAATTCCACCTACAAGGCCGGATAACTTTAAGGCTTATATTTCCAAAATTGTCAGAAGTATTTCCATAGATAAATTTAGAAAACAAAAAGCTAAAAAACGATCCGCTGATATGGTTATGGCATTGGATGAACTTGCAGATATACTGCCAGATGAAAGGTATGCTCCGAGCAGGAATGACGAAGAGATTGGAAAATCAATCAGTATTTTTCTTAATAAACAAAAAGAAGTGGTCCGGAGAGTGTTTCTTCTAAAATATTTTTATTTTGAATCTAACATAGCTATTGCAGAGAGATGTGGTTTTACTGAACGCAAAGTAACACATATGCTGGCTCACACCGGAGCCCAATTAAAAGAATATCTGATCAAGGAGGAAATCTATCTATGAACATACCCAAAATTGCAGATGCCATTGGTTATATTGATAATGAGCTTATCACTGCTACACTGGAAGCACCGCCAAAGAAAAGGCATAATCCTGTAATGAAATGGATGACGGCTGCGGCTTGTCTTACCCTATTTGTAATCGCAGGTATTTTGATTCCGCATCTTTTAAAGAATGACGCAACAGCTGAAAGCAAATATAAATATCATGTTTCTAAAACAGAACGAGCCATAGAATGGTCATGGAAATACAAGACTGCAGCTGAAAAGTATCCTGCTATTAAGTTAAATGGAAAACAGTTTACCGTAAAAAGCCAGAATCCAATCCACACAGATACACTAGGGGATGAGATTGGCTCCTGTATAGCAGAAGGCCTTGATCTTGATACCGAAAAAAAATATACGGAAACATTTGAGGTGTGGAAGATTCATGGAATATCAGAAGAACTGATGATTGCTGCAGGGAATGAAGACGGATTTTATGTTTATGCAGCTGATGAAAGCACTGCTCCAGATACTTTAGGAAAGTTGCTGGAACTGTATGGTCTTTCTCAAAATATAGAGTTAAACTACGTGACAAAATGTGAGAATTATGAGGAAAAAGAGGAACTTTTGCTAGATAATGATGATGAGATCTGGCAGATTCTTGCGGGTCGCAGTGATGCAAAACTTGATAATACAAGTGATTTCTTTGAAAGAGAGAACCGTATTTATCTCGCTTTCACCGCAACCTCGAAAACGCTGGGTGTTTATAACCGGGTGATCTACATTTCTGAAGACGGCTATTTCGCAACCAATATTTTAGACTATGAATACAGCTATTTCATTGGAAAAGAAGCAGCAGGACAAATCATCCGTTACGTACAAAAGCATTCCACGGAAACAAAATCCAGCAGTAGTGTGCCAACCATATCCGGAACTGTCACGGAAATTGGAGATGGATATATGATCGTTGATAATACAGCTTTATGCAGGAGCCCCAAAGCCGGAAAAGAATATAAGGTATATACAGATGATATAAGGGTAAAAAGATGGATTGAAAGTGGAGAGATCAAGACAGGAGATCTTGTAGCGGTTGAATATGAAGGGGAAATTTCCGGTAGCTGCGAGGTAACAGGAGCATATTCCATATTTACAGGAACGCTTGAAGAAAATGATATTCTAACTAAGGAATAATAAAAACAGGAAAAGGAAGGATACTGGCTTGAATGCGAAACGAATTTATTTGATAAAGATTGCCCCGGTTGTTTTATTGGCAGGCACTGCTTACTGGCTCCTGGGTTCTGATTTCTTTGCATTTTTAACCTGGTGGGAGATGCTGTTTCTGTTGGGACTGGTATTTATGCCGGTAACATCCAGGATGTTTCGAGGATTTGATGATAACGGCTGGATGTTTTCCAAGGTACTGGCGGTTGCGGTATGCGGATATGTACAATGGCTACTGGCTTGTCTGAAGATCTCTCCATTTACAGGAATCACCTGTGTGATCCTCACGGTTATCTGCTGCCTTGGAAGTCTTTTATATGGAATCAAATGTAAGAACAGGTTCCCGGATTCACTTCCATGGGAACAGGCAGCCCTGGTCTACCGGGAAGAGATTCTGTTTTTCCTGGTGTTCCTTTTCTGGACATATCTGGCCGGATTCCATCCAGCAGCCCATGGGACGGAAAAATATATGGATTTTGGTTTCATGCAGGCCATGATGAGAAGTACCACTCTGCCAGCCCAGGATATGTGGTATGCCGGAAAGCCCTTTAATTATTATTATGGCGGACAGTATCTTGCCGTATTCCTTACGAAGCTGACCGGAACAAATGTAGAGGTCACTTATAATCTGATGAGGACCATGGTTGCTGCTTTTGCCTTTCTTCTTCCTTTTAGTCTGGTGCGTCAGATGCTAAAAGACAAATTAAAGACTGGGAGAAAATGGTCTTTCTGTCTTGGCGGTATTCTGGCAGGGATGGCAGTGTCCATGAGTGGAAATCTCCACTATATTATTTATGGGATCATCCTCAGGCTCCTGAAAATAAAAACAGATTACTGGTTCCCAAGTTCTACCCGCTATATCGGCTTTGATCCGGCTGTGACCGGGGATGAGACGATCCATGAGTTTCCATCTTATTCTTTTGTTCTGGGAGATCTTCATGCCCATGTGATCAATGTCTTTCTGGTCCTGACGGTACTGGGAATCCTTTATTCCTGGATAAAGACAAACTCAGGAAAAAGCTGGAGGCAGAGAGAAATCGGACTCCTTGGGCTGCTTCTTGGAATGTTCCTTTTTTCTAATACATGGGATTTTATGATCTACTACGTTGTAATCTGCGGAACATTGCTCTTTGGAAATCTGAAACGTTATTCCTCTGGCTCTTGTATAAGCCAGGCTTTGAAATGGAGTGTGATACAGTGGATTGAACTGCTGGCGGCTGCGTTTCTTGCATCTCTCCCATTTCATCTGACTTTTGAAAATGTAATGGTCCAGGGAATTGGAATTGTAAAAATACATACCGCTTTTTACCAGTTTTCTGTATTATGGGCATTCCCGCTTCTGGTTTGCGTGCCATTTGTTATCGGGATTCTGAGACGCATAGGAACATTTCCAGAGAAAAAATTTCGGAGCTTTTTTAGCAATATAAAGTATTCGGATCTGTATGGTCTGGTTCTTGTACTTTGTGCTATAGGGCTGATTTTTATTCCTGAGTTTGTTTATGTACGGGACATTTATGAAAAAACAGCCCCAAGAGCTAACACTATGTTCAAGCTCACTTATCAGGCGTATATCATGTTTGGGATTATGATGGCGTATATATTGGTATTCTTTACAGTAAACAGGATAAAAAGATGCAATGGCGCTGACAGTACTGTCATGTGTAAAGGGCTTCTGAGGTGTCCAAGGCTTCAGTCCCTGACAGGGATCATTGCGATCCTTGTTCTGATCTCAACCTGCGGCTACCTGGAAAATGCGATCACCCATTGGTTTACCGGATTCCCGAAAAGAAATGCATATCAGACACTAAATGCAACAAATTATCTGGAAACTGCAATTTCCGATGACGCCGCCGCGATCCGCTGGCTGAATGATAACGTCGAGGGCCAGCCTATCATTCTGGAAGCCAGCGGTGACAGTTACCAGGATTATGATAACCGTGTTTCTGCAATGACAGGACTGCCAACGGTTTTAGGCTGGTATGTGCATGAATGGCTGTGGAGAAATGATCTGGAAGAAGAAAACCAGAGAAAAGAGGACGTACAGACCATATACACTTCAAGCAACGCTGATCAAATAAAATCTTTGATAGAAAAGTATAAGATTTCTTATTTATTCATCGGAAGCTGTGAGTATGAGAAATATGGAGAAATCAATAGCGAACTCTTAGCTTCGATAGGAAAAGTTGTTTTTCGACAGAGTGAGACAACGATAATTGAAGTTTCCAATGGGACGATGACTGAATGACACATATTTAGGAATATGGAACAAAATCCACCTACACAGTCAGTCAATTTTAGGGCTCATGTTGCTAAAGTTGCCAGAAATGATTTCTATAGATACCTCAAGGTATCTAAAAAGCAAAAAAGCGGTCAGCTAAAGTAATTATCGCACTAGATAAATTTACGAGCATATTGCCGAATGAAAAGTATGCTTCTGACAGAAACGATGAAGAGATTAGAAAATTGGTCAGTCTTTTTTTCGGAAACAAAAGGTGAGCCAAAGAATATTCGTTCTAAAATATTTTTATTTCGAATCAAACAGAGACATTGCAGAAAAATATGGTTACACTGAACGTGAAGCAAAAATTTAGGTTGAATTCTAAGTAGCCTTTTTTCTTGTTTACAAAAATTATAGTCTTGCAATCTATATGGGAAGGATTATAATTAAAGTATCCAAAAAATGGGAGAAGGTGACTATATGCGTAGAAGAGAACTTTCAACTATATTAAAAGAATTTGAGCGAGATATGAGAAACATTTTTAAAGATGATTTTCGTATGGTTCGCTTATATGGCTCTTATGCAAGGGGTGATTATAACCAGAATTCAGACATAGATGTAATGGTTTTGGTAAATACTCCTGTGGATAAAATAAACTCATTTTATGATCAGGTTTCAGATTGCGCATTCGAATATCTTATGAAATACAGGGTAGATATTTCACCAGTTATAAAAAATATAGATCATTTTAACTATTGGAAGAATGATCTTCCTTATTATTATAATGTAGAACAGGAGGGGATCGTAGTTAATGGATAATGAAAAACGACAAGCTCTTTCTGTATACCGCATGGAACAAGCGGAAGAAACTCTGACAGCTGCTAAAATGTGCCTGGAATATCATCTATATAAGGACTGTATTAACCGTTCTTATTATGTTGCCTTTTATGCAGTAAAGGCTGTGCTGGCCATTGAAGGAGTAGACTTTAAAAGACATAAAGATGCTGTAGCATATTTTAACAAAATGTACGTAGCATCAGGAAAGGTATCAAGAGAAGTAGGAAAAAGGCTGGGAAGGATTAAAACAGTCCGAGAAGATAGCGATTACAGTGAATTCTACATCGCATCAGCAGAGGATGCTGCTAAACAATATGAGTCTGCTTGCTTTATCTTGGAAGAAATAAAAAAATACCTTCCAACCATGATTTAAGACAAAATTATCTCAATTTATTTATCCGGACGTATTGCATACAGTATATTTCCAGAATCCCAAAGTATGTTTAGCGAAAAAGAAATTTTTGAAATGTATAGTGTTTCCACTGCACTATACATTTTTTATTTATTGTTCTTTTTCCTTTACACAAAAATACACATAGGAGAAGCAAAACAATGCAAGAAAAAAGAACGTAAGCGATGAATAACCCACCGTTTAGACAGTTTTCTTTTTTCATGAGATAATTCTCTCATGGAGTGGAACTTCTATACATCTTCTATGTGACTTTACTATTCGGACTATTTTACTTCACATCATTAAGGTCCTGTGTAAAAAAACACTCCAAATAATTCTTATAATTAGGGAGTGATTTACTTTGAAAAGACATCCGCGCCGATCTGATGAGGAATGGCTAAATATTATTCATGAGTGCCGTACCAGCGGTCTTTCGGATAAAATCTGGTGCGAAGAGCATCATATCCAGCCAAGCAAGTTTTATTATCATATACGCCGCCTGCGGGCCAAGGCATGTGAAATCACGGAACGGGAGGATACGCTTCCCCAGAAACAGGAAGTTGTTCCGGTTTCTTTCGCAGAGCAGAAATTCTGTATCCTGCCAACCTAAACAGCAGGTGGAGAGGGGATTCATCCTGATACTGTCATCACAATCCGGATGAACGGAATCCAGCTTGATATCTCAAACAGGGCAGCCAGGGAAACGATCGCAAATACATTCTCTGCGCTGCGGGCATTATGTTAGACGACATCTCCGGTGTATCAAAAATTTTCCTGATCACCGGAAGGACCGACATGAGAAAGAGCTTCGATGGTTTGATGGCGATCATCCGCAACATCTATCAGTTGGATCCATACGCCAATGCTGTCTATCTGTTCTGCGGAAGGGACAGCCGTAAAATCAAAGCCCTTTACTTTGACAAAACAGGATTCGTCCTGATGCAGAAAAGGCTGGATGGAATCGGACGTTTCCAGTGGCCGAGGAATGCTTCTGAAGCAAGGCTTCTTTCCAGGCAGGAATTCCGGTGGCTTATGGAAGGCCTTTCCATCGACCAGCCAAAGGCAATCAGGGTCAGTGGGCGGAAGAAGGATTTTTAACCTTTGTGAAAAACAGAGATTTTATAAATTTTTATTTCTGTTTCAGGTCAAAGACAATGGGCATTTATCCACCGTCCTCTTCCTGCGGTTTTTGGATTTGTGGATGTTCCCACTCCAGGTACGGCTCTGATTTTTTATCTGTGGATAACTTTCCTAAAAAAAAGCAAAGTGGCATGATATTTACAGCTTTTTGCCTTTTTCAGGAAAGTTATCCCCCGTCATAATGACGAAGCGAAAATCCGGCTGGTTTGCGGTTATCTTTCTTTTCCTTTATAATAAAGATAAAAAAGAAAAGGACGGATAAAGCCAATGCCTGTAAATCCTGAGGATATGATCCAGCTGCTTATGAAAACAAATGCGGACCAGGAAGAATGCCTGAAAGAAAAGGACCAGACGATCTCTGATCTGCGTGCCACTGTTGAGGAACTCCGCAACACGGTGACAGATCTTAGAAGTACCATTGCAAACCTGAATGAAACCCTGGATGAGTTTAAGAGAAAGCTTTTTTGGTACTTCCAGCGAAAAAGTAAAGCAGGAAAGATCCGTGGATCTGTCTGCACAGGGTACAGACCCAGAAGAAACTGTCGTGGTCAAAGAACATAAACGTACCAGAAAAAAGAAATCCGTACGTGATGATCTGTACGCTTTGCTCCCCATCCGGGATATCAAATGTGACGTACCAGAATCGGAACGTTTTTGCCCGGACTGTGATGCACCTATGGAACACCTGGGGTACAAAACTGTCCGTGAGGAACTGAGGATCACCCCTGCGAAAGTAGAACGTGTCAGGTATCTTCAGGAAACCCTGGTCTGTCCGGTTTGCCGTGAAGGGGATGATACAACGATCAGGGCTACCAAAACACCAGCTGCCCTACTTGCGCATAGTCCTGCATCACCGGATATGGTGGCAATGGTCATGTACCAGAAAAGCTGTCTGTACCTTCCCTTCTACCGCCAGGAAAAAGACTGGTCTCAGAAAGGAGTCCCTCTTCCAAGGTATTCCAGAGCACACTGGTACAACTACTGTGCTCTGGAATACCTTGCCCCTGTATATGAAGCACTTCACCAGAAGCTTTTAGACCGGGAAGTGATCCATGCGGATGAGGTACCATGCCAGGTCCTTCATGAAGAAGGGAAGGACCTGGCATGGTACCTCAAAATCTTATATGTGGATCTATCTGAGTGGAAGCGATGGGCTTCCGGGGATCGTGCTTTACGATTACCGACCCGGCAGAGGCGGGGAAAACCCGATCGAATTCCTGTCCGGATTCAAAGGGCTGCTGCACTGTGACGGTTATTCCGCATATGGAAGGATTGAAGATGTGGTTCTGGTATGCTGCCTGGCACACTGCCGCAGGAAGTTTTATGAAGATGTCCCGACAGGACGTCGGAAAAAGCTGAAGCTTCTGGATATCAATTCAGAAGAGGAACTAAAAGAGCCTTCTTCCGGAATGTCAGATGACAACGGCCTTCTTCCGGCAGAAAAAGGAGTAGCTTTCTGCAACCGTCTGTTTTTCCTGGAACGCTGCTATAAGGAACTGCCTGCAGAGGAACGGAAACAGAAACGCCAGGAAAAGGAACCGGAAATATGGAATGAATTCTGGTCATGGCTGGGAAGCCTGAATCCGACAGGCGGAAGCAAACTTGAAAAAGCAGTAAACTATGCCTTCAACCACAAAGAAACACTGATGAACTATCTTCTTGATGGAAGATGTGAGATTTCAAACAACGCAGCGGAACGGAGGGCAAAGTCTTACGCAACAGCGAGGAAAAACTTTCTGTTTCATGATACAGTTGACGGTGCAAATGCAAGCGCAATCGTCATGAGCCTGATTGAAACAGCCACGGCAAACAACCTGAACATTTATCAATATCTCTATACACTCTTGCTGTATATGCCGGACTATAAAAATGAGCCCGCAGGCATAAAGCAGCTGATGCCGTGGAGTGAATTCATAAAGGAAAATTGTTCAGGAATAACAGATACAGAAAAAATACTGCCGGAAAATCGAGGGGACCTTCCTATCTGAGGTCTCCTGGAAGTCGTACACGGGTGGTTATTCATCGCTTACTCTATTTTATTCCAGCGAATATTTCCGTTAGCATCAAGATTTGTGAACCTGTTCATATCGAAAATGCGAAAGCTGCTGTTCTGCATTCCACATGGCAGCGTACTTTCCGTCCTTTGCTAACAATTCTTTGTGCGTACCAGCTTCGGTGATCCGACCATCGGAAACCACCAGAATCTGATCGGCATTTTTTACTATGGACAGGGTATGTGCGATCATCACCACGGTTTTTTTCTCTTTCAGCAGGTTTGCAATCGCCTGTTTTACCGCCAGCTCATTCTCAATGTCTAGGGAGGCCGTTGCCTCGTCAAGCAGCAGGATTGGGCTGTTTTTCAAAATGGCACGTGCTATGGAAAGGCGCTGACGTTCACCGCCAGACAGGAGATTACCATTTTCCCCAATCGGCGTATCATAACCTTTCTCCATCTTGCGGATAAAGCCGTCACAGTTTGCCTCCCGGCAGGCCGCTTCAATTTCTGCGTCCGTAGCATCCGGGCGGGCATGGCGGATATTCTCCCGCACTGTATCATCAAACAGGAACACATCCTGATCCACCATAGAAATCTGGTCTAATACCCGTTCCGCAGCTACATGATTGATTGGTCTGCCCCCTATGGAAATCGTGCCGCCAGATACTTCATAGTATTTTGCAATCAGGTTCAGGATGGTAGACTTGCCGGAGCCGGAATCCCCCACAATGGCGGTCAGCTTCTGATTCGGCACAGTAAAGGAAGCCTGTTTTAACACCGGTTCCCCGGGAACATAAGAAAAGTCCACATGGTCAAATACAATCTCATGGGAGGCTGCCTGCAACGACTTCATGCTGCCAGTTTCTTCCGGTTCCTTCATCACAGCCATGATTTTATTTTTCGAGATCATCAGATTCTTATAGCTGGTGAGGTCTACAAAAATGGAATTTGCCAGCTTTGCACAGAACAAAGGCAGCATACAAATCAAAAGATAGGACACGGTATCTAAAGTTCCGGCTGCCCAGGGGCCATAGACCGTCCAGATCACAACCGGACAGGACAGCCAGCTCAAAATACCGAATCCCGCACCAATCGGGAGAACCTTTGCTTCATACACAAAGCTGATCCTGCTAAACTCCTGCATGGCATGGATCACGGTTTTGTTTTTCAGACCGCCAACGCCATAGGCCCGGAAAGTCTGGATACCGGATACATACTCCACAATGCTGCTGACATTCTCCGCACAAATATCGTTCTTCTCTTTTCCATATTTCGCTACCTGCCGGAAGGAAAGCCATAATCCTGGAATCAAAAGCAAGTCAGCAGTCAGTAGAATCAATCCGGCAGGAAAGTAAATCGTCATCACAAAAACGATCAGCATCAGCGACAAGGCAAAATTCTTTGCAATGTCCCCAATCTTATGCGTCAGAATTTTTTCATAATTATTTACATCACTGGTAATTGTATTGATATAATCGCCAGTCTGCCCCCTCGTAAACCGGGAGAGCGGGATACGTTTGAGATGGTCGCCCATAAACAGGCGGATATTTTTACTGACTCTGGCACCGCCGATCTGTGCTTTGGTATAGCCATAGCTGTATATCAAAATGCGGAACAGGAAGATGACAGCGATAATACCCGTTAGTGCCAGTACACGATTCATGTCAAACTGACCATCCCATAAAAACCGCATGACGGAATAAAGCAGCATGAACAAACTGCCAGAGAGCACCCCCTCCAGAACCGTCCCGGCAACACCAATATAAAAATCCCTGTTCTTCTTCCATACGTTATTCGGATTCATTCTGCCCGCCTCCTTCCAGTTGATAAGTAATTCCCCGCGCTGTTTCGTAGTCCTCCCATGCTTTCTGATAGTAAGCGTTCTCTTTCCGTACTTTCTCATGGGTGCCGACGTTGGTAATTGTATGGTTCTCTACCACAGCCACACGGTCGCACATTTTCAGGGCGCTCAGCCTGTGCGCTACCACAATGACCGTCCTGCCTTTACAGAGGTTCTGGATGGCCTTATCAATTTCCATCTGATTTTCCGGGTCAGAGGCGCTTGTCGCTTCGTCCAGGATCAGGATGGGGGCATTTTTCAGAATTGCCCTTGCAATGGCGATCCGCTGTTTTTCTCCACCAGAGAAACGGGAGCCGAAACTGCCTACCTTTGTGTCATAACCATCTGGCAGTGACATGATGAAGTCATCAATCTGCGCCTCCCTGGCGGCAGCCCGTACTTCCTCCAGGCTGGCGTCTGAACCCATGCGGATGTTTTCCAGGACACTGTCACGGGTAAGGAATGTCTTTTGAAATACAATGGCAATATTCTTCAGAATGGTATCGTAGTTCAGTTCATTCACGTTGATACCGCCAATCAACACCTCCCCCTCCTGCACATCATAAAACCGGGAGATCAGTTCAATCACGGTACTCTTGCCCGCGCCGGACTGTCCCACAAGTGCCATGCGTTCCCCATCCCTGATCTTGAGGTTGACGCCTTGCAGGACATCCGTTTTCCCATCGTAGGAAAAACGTACATTCTTAAGTTCAATCTCATAGTTTTTCGGGAAGTCCTTTCCGCCTTCATAAACAGGAACATCCAATATTTCTTTTGTTTTGGTAATGGCGCCCAGGACATTCGCAAAGTTTGTCCCCAACTCCTGCAAAGGCCGAATCTCTGTCAGATACATGGAGCCGACATAGACGAACAGCAAAAAAGCACTGGCCGCCAGGGAGCCCTTCAGGAAGAACATTCCGCCCAAGGGAACCATCAGCAGCATCCCACATTCGATCAGAACCACAAAAGTTGCGTAAGGAGGTCCCATTCTCCGGGAGGTTTCATTCCACATGGCGTTTTCCTCCTGGATCGCGCCGGAAAATTTCTGGAACGACTTGCTCCCCATGTTGTACGCTTTAATCAGTTTCATACCGCTGATATACTCGATCATAACGGAATTGAGCGTTGTAATAGATCGGTTCGCCCGGTTCATCAAATCGTCCGTATTCCGAAACATAACCCCCATTACCACAACGGCCAGAATCAACGGCAACAGGGAAACCAGTGCCAATGGGATATTTACTGTCATTAAATAGATAAAAATCGCTACCGGCCCTACCATATAGCACACAAGGTCTGGAAGGTTATGAGCCAGGAACAACTCTAATTTTTCAATATCTTCATTCAGTACTGTTTTGATATCCCCGGTCCGCCTCTCATTCAGCGTACCAAGAGGAACTTTTGCCAGATGCTCCGCTACCATGCAGCGTACCTTGAACAAAGCGCCGTAAGCACCTTTATGAGCAGCCACGCCGGAACACCCAAATAAAACAAAGCGCAGAACCACAGAAACGGCAATCATCATGATCGTCTGTACGACAAGCTCGTTTGTGCAGATATGCTGGAAAGCGGCATCCATCACACGGTAAATCCCAATATACGGAACAATGATGCATAGGCCGCTTGCCATAGCCAGCAGAATTGCCAGTAGCAGCCAGATTTTTTGCTCACCAGCCCATTGAAGCAGCAATGTAATCCTGTTTTCCTTTTTCTGTTTCATCACTTCACATCTCCTTTCCCCCTGAAACAGAGAACAGTTCCCGGATCTTTGGGAGGAAATCCATCACAACAGGGATGTCATCCGGCATTTCCCCTTCATCAAAATGCAAGACACGTGAGCAGGTACGGCAGACAAATTCAAAATCATGGGTGACAATAAAAATGATTTTTCCCTGTTCGGATAACCGTTTGATCAATCCCGCCACCTGCGCCATGCTGTCAAAGTCCAGTCCGCTGGTGGGCTCGTCGAACACCAGCAAATCTTTTCCACAGATCATGCTGACTGCCACAGCCACCCGCTGCTTCTGTCCACCGGAAAGCGTGTTGGGATGGCGTTCCCGGTAGGTTGTAAGCCCCAGTTCCGCCATGGTTGTTTCTACTAAATCCTGATCCGGGTTTCGAATTCCGAAGGAACATTCTGCCTCCACACTTTCTGCAAACAATTCATAGTTCACATCCTGCATCACCATATAAGAGCGTTTCAGCCTCAACTTGTGTTCTAGCGGCTGACCATTCCAAAGGAACTCACCTTCACAGTCTTTATGAAGCCCGCACAGAGCACGGGAAAACGTGGTTTTTCCGGCTCCATTATGACCGACAACCCCAATGACTTCTCCCTTTGCGACAGAAAGAGCAATTTGGTGTAGAATCGTCCTCTTTTTATAACGCAGCTTAACATCACGGATTGCTAATGTAGGAGGGAGAACCGTAGGATGGGTGGCTGGAGGAAGAACCCTTGTCAGGTCAACTGCCCGCAGCCCCATGTGTTCCCGTTCGTTTTCCGTCAAACGGAGAAATTCCTCTGGCGTAAAAATCCTTGCTATTTCCCCATCTTCCAGATAAACAATGTGGTCTGCCAGCTCCATCAGATAATAGAGCCTGTGTTCCGCAATCAAAATGGTTTTGCCCTGGCTCTTTATCAGCCGCAGATGTTCTTTCAATTCCTGGATGGAAGCCATGTCCAGATTTGAGGATGGTTCGTCCAGCAGATAGATTTCCGGGTTCATGGCATAGACCGACGCAAACGCGATTTTCTGTTTTTCCCCGCCCGACAGTTCAAAAATATTTCGGTTCCGTAGCTTTTCAATATGCAAATCTTTTGTTGTCTGTTCTACCCGTTCCTCCAGTTCCTTTACCGGCCTGGCTTCATTTTCAATTCCAAAGGCAATCTCACTGTCCGTATCCACATTGAAAAACTGTGTCCGGGGATTTTGAAACACAGACCCCACCTTTGCAGCGATCTGATACATGGGCAGGTCACTGATTTCCTGTCCGTCCACTAGCACGCGCCCCTGAAGTTCTCCCTGGTAAAATTGTGGGATCAAACCGTTTACCAGCCTTGTGACCGTTGTTTTTCCGCACCCGCTGCGGCCACAGAACAAGACACATTCCCCGTCTGCAATTTTCAGGCTGATTCCATGCAGACTGTCATGCTCCTGTCCCTCATAAGAAAATGATACATTTTCAAACTCAATCACCTGATCACACCTCCCCGCTTACATAATTCAAAAATAAAGAAAGCAACCGCAATCAACATCGCCGTCCAATCTGCAATCCCGCATTTTATCTGGACAAGACAGGTCCGGGGATTGGGATTCTCGATCCCGCGGGTAACAGAAGCGATAGAAAGCTCGTCCGCTGCCTTGGAGGCCATCATCATCAGCGGAACATAGATACACTCTACTGTCATTCCCGGATGGGAAAGGAATCCGCCTAGGGAGGGCGATACGTCCCGCATCCGCATGGCGTCCTTGATAAAATGCCAGTCCTCCTGGACGGTTGGAATATAGCGCAGCATGACCGCAAATGTGATGACAAATTTTTTCGGGGCATGGATTCGGTTCATGGCGGATAAAAATTCGCTGACCTTTGTTGTAGACAAGACTATCCCTGCCAGCATCCCGCAGGCGTAAACCTTGTGAAATAGCCCAAGGAACGCAACAAACATGGTCTGCAGCGTCCCCATCATAGCCGCCATGATCCAGACTGTCAGTACACAGACTAACGCATAAAAGCATACCCCTTTTACGGCATATTTCCACTTTCCACAAAGCACTCCTAATACAGCAATCAGCAGGACAAGCGCAAACTGATAGGTAAGAGAAGGTGCGAACATGGAACTCAGTACACACATCAAAATAAGAAAGAGCTTGGCCCGCGGGTCAAGCCAAAGCCCTTTCTGGACGGTGTTACCCATCATGCTGTAATACCCGCTTTTTCGAACTGCTTCTTCAACATTTTGCAGCCTACAAATGCACTGATAGAAGCTGTTACAAGGAGAGCGGCAAACATGGCGATAAAGATTCCCGCATTTGCGGTCGTCTGCATGGTGTCGATATAACTTTGCTCGGTTCCATTTCCCAACATGGTCTGCGCCCACCCCTGGGGATCAGCAAAGAAAACAAGGTACGACCCTGTTCCGCCCAAGGAGAAAAGGATATAGGACAGACTGTTGATCTTCTTGCTCTTGTACTGCTTTGTACCGGCAACAAAATCAGCTACGACAGCCATAATGAGATAGCCCAACGCAAACGCCCAGTGCATACCAGTGACAAACCAGATAATGGCCATGATAACGCCCATGATCGTGACGCTCCAGCGTTTATGTACTTTTGCGATCATCAGCAGATAAATTGGTCCGGCAAGCAAAGCACTCCCGGCGGGCATGAAAAAGGTCAGCACCGGGTTGGTAGCAAAAAAGACGCCTCCTACCATGATGAATACGAACAGAAGCGCAGTAAAAATTCCCGTTGTTACTAAGTCCTTGACAGACAATCCTGCCTTTGCATTTACTTGATTACTCATATTTTTTCCTCCTGCTTTCAAGAACGGTTGACCTACCGTCTGAAATCTGTTATATTATGATTAGTTGCTGCTAACCACGGCCTATATCATACTAACTTTACGGGTGGGCTGCAATACATTACAGACACATTCGTCTTTTCGTTGCAAAACTCCGTCCAATCGTTGCAAAGGAGGCCGTCATTTGAACAATAACATTATTGCGGATTACTATGAGCCGCTTTTAACAGATAACCATTTTATCCCGGTAGATAGCAATAACCACTTCAATTCTGCCGGACAATGCTGGCAGTTATTGCCTGAATTTGGAGAAGGCTTTTACTGGGTCTATGCGAAAAAAGATCTGTACGACATTAAAATCCATGATTTTTATTTCCATGAGGATTTCTTCATGGAATTTCATTTGCCGGAAGCTCTGAGTATTACTCAGTATGAATCCATCTCCGGCGAAGAATTAAATCCTTACCGGCGGATGTCTGCCGGATGTATCAAAGCCTTTATTGGCGGCTATAAGCCATACAAGGCAATCATCCATAAAAAAATCCCCATCCGGTCTATTGGTATCGAAGTCATGCCTGCATACTATGAGGATTATTTGCAAAAACAATATCCGGGGGACTATATCAGCCCACTTGCAGCTTTCCGGCAGGTTGATCAGACCACAGACTTCCCGGCTATGGCAAAGCTGCTCCATGAGGTAAAGGTCTACCGTGGGGATGGGATTGCCGCAGGACTATTTTATGAAGCGAAAGTGGCTGAGGCCGTATCCCTTGTGGTGGAAGAACAGAAAAAAATTCTCTCCCGCAAGGAGAAACATCTATCCGACCAGGATATAGCACAATTGGAAAATGTGACTGCTTATCTCAATGACCACTATGCGTTTGATATCCCATTGGAGCGGCTTGCAAAAATCGCCTGTATGGGAACCACCAAGCTGAAAACATCTTTTAAGCAGCTGCAGGGCTGCACAATCACAGAGTATATTCAACAGCGCCGCATGAGCCAGGCAGAGCATTTGCTGATTGATACGGATTTCACGATAGGACAGATTGCGGAAATGATCGGCTACTCTACTTCTAGCCGGTTTGCGGAATTGTTTCGTAAGAGTACGGGACTCCTGCCCATTGAGTATCGGAAAATGGCTCAGCAAAAATAAATTCACAATGCAATGCCACGACAGATCACTCTATAACGGAGGTTCAGTCGTGGCATTTTTCTATTTTCCTTTTCGGATACAGCCATTTTACCATTTTCCAGATTGTAGTATTTAGTAGATAGAAAATAGAAGGTAAGGCTTCGATGGAAAGCACAGCAAGCGAATACACGCTTGCGATTTTTCGTATTTTCAGGTTTCTTGCCCGAAAATGAAGAATGCTTGTTAGGATTATCCCAAACTCTTATGAAGAACGGAGACAGTGCATGGCGAACCGAAAACGGAATATCTAGATGAATTTTTATGTCACGGAGGATGAAAAACGGCTCATAGATGAGCGGATAAGACTGCCACCGACTCGCTCTATCAGGCAGATAAGGACAGATTCTTTCCCACAGCACCGCATACATGCCAGTTTATACATATTCCTACAATGTCTGCTGCTACGAATATCTACCCTATGCCTTTTAACTATTAAAGTTCTAAAGAATCTTCTGCATCTACCCATATCTGCAAATTTCCATCAAGATATAACCTTGCATATTCTAATGGTTCATCAATTGCAAGAGACGTCAAAGCACAATCTGATCCGGGTGTGGTTCTTAAATTCTTTTCTGCTTCCCAACAGTCAATGCGAAGCATATAGCCTGCACTGGTATAAACATCAATACTGTTGCACTGTGGATTGTATTCTGCAAATATTGTTCTCATCGTATCTTATCTCCTTATCGCTCAATCATCAGTTTCAAAAATCAGAAGCATTTCAATCAGTTCACCATGTCACTTTTATTTTGTGTTATACTGTTTTATATAATTTTCTTGCCCTTGTATTTTCCCTTATCAGAGTTCGTAAACTTATATGGGAAGATATAACACAAGGGAAACAATAAGGGAAATCTCACCTGCGACAAATCCAGTGTTTTCAAGGGTTTACAGAGAATTTGATAACAAAATATAACAGTTATACGGTAATCATTTGCAAGAATAAGAAAAGTGCAAATCACGCACTGAATTTATTGCAGTATATCATGGTAAAACTGGATTTAAAGCTACATCCAGTGAAAACAAAGATAGTCAGCATGTGGGACGGAAAAGAGGGATTTGACTTTCTCGGAATGCACCACAGAAGAATGACAACGGAAACACGCAAAGGACAACTGTACAAGGAAACGTATCAGTACCCAAACAGAAAAGCCATGAAGAAAATGAAAGCCGAAGTCAAGAGGAATGTAAATAGACGAAGTCTGCTAGTTGCAAAGGAAGAGGATTTAATAAAGAATCTGAATCCGAAAATCACAGGATGGAAGAATTATTATTCCACCAAGAGAAACGAAAAGTGGATGCAGGCTCTAGACTGGTACATTATTTGCACTTTTACAAGATGGTATAACAAGAAACACCAGAGACGTAATCGTATGTCAAAGGTGGGATTTGTAAGAAATAGCATTTATGAAAAAGGATTAAAGAAAATGGCTAGAGCATGACGTAATGCTGTAGAAAGAAGAATGTCGGAAAGCCGTGTGAGGGAGAACCTCATGCACGGTTTGATGAGGGGCGGATGAAAATTTCATCCGCCTACTCTACCATGTATAGGAAAAAGATAATTTTTCTCATAAAATATAGTAATACTTGTCTGGAGTTCTTTCCAGTGGTATATTTATTGCAGTGAATAAAATAATAAAATATTCACTGGCGTATATGATAGGGGGAATAAAATGCCAGCCAATTTTACAGAAGAACAGCGAAAAGTAATTCGAAACAGTCTGCTTACGATTGGCTATGATCTGATCCGTGAAGTAGGATTGAAGAAGATGAAAGTATCCCTGATTGCAGAAAGAGCAGAGATTGCAACAGGAACCTTTTATCATTTCTTTGAATCAAAGGAAACATATGTGTCAGCCTTGATCGAAGAACAGGAGAAAGTCTGGAAGGAGCAGATGATTTCAGGAGTGAAATCTTATGGAAAACTTACTCTGGAACAGGCAGTCCGGATTTTCCGGGAATCATTCCGGAAAGAAAATAATATTTTAATGGAATTTACGCTGGATGACTGGGTATGGTTAAAATCGCACAGGACAAAAGACGGATTGTTCAGCAAGGAACACGATGAACTGGAAGTGCAGCAGTATCTGGCCTGTATAGATGGTATCCGCCCGGACCTTGATATCCGGATTATCATTAATTTTTTCAAAACCATTTACAGCATGGCACAGAACAGAGATACTTTCATTGATGAGGTGTTTGAGACGAATGTCGATATGATATTCGAATGTATATACAACTATATGGTTATACAGGATGAAAAGTAAAGAGAAGGAAGGGAGAAGTGAATAAGATGGCAGCAAAGATAGTAGTAGAAGCAATTGTTTATAGTCTGGTATATTCGGTTTTCATGCTGGGGTTGTTCAAAGTGCAGGGGGCAAGGAAGTAGCTTTATAATTATCCGCCGGCAATTCAGAAACGTGCAATTGAGAGAGGAATTACGACACAGGAAGAGATGAATGCAAATGCGAAAAGGAACAAAGTTATTGGACTGATTGGAATGATCGTGTTGAGTATTGTGATTACCTGTGGAGTGAATAAGCAGTATACATTTGGGGCAGGATTCATACAGTCTTATATATTTTTTAACGCATTTTCATTGTTTGATGCACTGGTGATCGACAGTATCTGGTTCTGTCATGGAACATGGTGGGTGATTCCGGGAACAGAGGATATGACAGAAGCGTATCATGATTATGCATTCCACTGGAAGTGGTTCTTCCTCAGTCTGGTAATGAGTCTGCCGCTGGCAGTGATTGTCGGGGGAATTGTGGCATTGATCTGATGATTGGCGGATATGATATGGAGTCTAAAGAATAATAAGAGATAAAACATACGATACCTGTTTGGAATTTGTAGGATGAAATTCCAGACAGGTATTTTTATCGCCACGTTCGTTCTGATAGGGTAGAATCTTCATGGCGCAGTAACTGATGTTAATCAGATTTGACCAGCATTTCAATTCCTTTGCAGCTTCTCACCATATAGTTACAAAAAGACCAGAACGTTTTCTGTTCATAGTAGCTTGTTTCAATATTCCAGCGAAACGAATATAGCAACAGTGGAATGTATTTCATACGGTCACTTCCGGTCTGATTCAATGGTGCTTTTTCCTGCCATGCACAGAAAATCTGCAGATCTTCCGGGAAAATGGTACTGAAAAACAGTCGTTTTGTACCATGTTCTTTTTCTGTGGCAGTGACATAGGCAAGGACTTCCTTGTTGCCGAAGATCTTAGTGAGAACCCGGCGGACACCGGTATAATAATCACCGGTCTTTTCATTGGAAAACGTAAACTCTGTTTCAACAGAAAGACGTTTTCCATGTTTGGCAGGACATCCCCGATGACCGGTCCGTGCAGGTGCAAGATCATACATGACAGAATCAATCCTTGCACTGCCAATCAGATCCAGATTCGGATATTCATCAACGATGGATATCAGGTTCTGTTTTGTATACCAGCTGTCACAAAGGATGATGACATGATCTTTGCTGTGAAATTCAGGCATAACCTGCCGGATCATGGAGGCTGCCAGTTCCAGTTTAGACTCTTTTTTCTGCCATATACGATAGCCAAGAGGAACGGAAAGATAATATACTTTATCCCCATTCCAGACAGGTACGCAGAGCATGACACTCACAAAGCAGTGTCCATTCAGATAGTTGGAACCGTTGTGTGCGGCATGGTCAAACAGTTTTGAAACATTTTCAAATTTTGTGCCAAATTTAGATACCATCGTATCATCCACGCACAGAAATACAGGCTGCGTCTGCAATGAATCCGGTATCAGCTTCAAAACAATCCTGACAGTAGTATTCATAAATCTGGAATAATCAACCTTTGCATAGGAACACGCATAATAAAATACATTCAGTGATTTCTCCGTTATTCTGGATAAAAAATGCTGATATAGAAACCGGATGGAATGTGCGGATTCTAAGGCCAGTATGGATAATATCAGCAAAAATAAGGTATCTGCTGTCGGAACAGAAAAAGTTTCAAAATAAATCAAAAAATATTGATGAAGTCTACCAATCAGAGTTTTTTCGTTGTATAATGCTTTTGTTGTACAGGGTCACTTTCCTTTGTAATGTTTTCAGCAAATTCATTATACATCAGAAAGCCCTGTGCGATATTTTTTTATGAAAAAGTTGTAAAGTGGTGTAAATTATAATAATCAGAGTCACTTCCTATAACATAAGAAATGACTCTGACTTCATTTGTCATGAGTTTCTAATAAAACTATTTATTGTGAAAAATGTTAGAACCCGTCAGTTGGAAGTATTTCTCTCTAAATTTTTGCGGCGCTTAAATTCTAATGGCGAAGCGTTGAACTGCTTCTTAAATGCCGAAGAAAACTTGCTTTGATTCAAATAACCAACTTGTTCTGCAATTTCCGATACAGATAGGTTTGTAGTAGTGAGTAATTCAGCAGCTCGTTGCATACGAACTTCACGTAAATAAATTGATATATTTTGACCATAAACTCCCCGAAAGTAGTTCTTCAGGCTGGTTTCACTGACGGAAAACTGTGCAGCCAGTTCCCACGCGGGATGGTGTTGGCGCAGATCAGAAGTGATGATTTTTTCCACACGTTTTGCAATGTCTACCTGTGTTTCTGTGAAGAATGTGCAGGCTTGGGAAGGTGGTATTTCTTTCAGATTTTGAAGCAGTGAAAACAGGGCAAGGGTATAGATTTTCATTTGTGGGATTGCCAGCGGAACAGAAATATCCAGTAATGACCACAGCTTTTTTAAGACTTCTTCTATCTCAGTCGTAACCGACGCAATATAAGTACCCCCATCCGGGCAGTAAAGATCTCTGAGTCTGTGGAAATCAATATCAAATTCAGCCTCTACCCAGGAGCTTTGAGCATTTACGGTATCCATATCCACAAAAAACTCAATTCCTTCATAGATTCGGCGGGGATAAACGTATTGCTGTCTGGCGAATCGTTCGGTTAAGGATATCTCCCCATCTTTCACATACACAAAGTTTCCGTTATTCAGGATGAGTTCGCATCGTCCTGTTACACAGTAATTTAAGAGCAAAGGTCCTGTTTCCATGGAGCCATTATCGTGAAAGTCTGGGGCTGTCCAGGCAGGAGAGTTCACAAAAATATAAGCCAATGTAACTCCTGGGAACAGAGGGAAAAAAGTCATGGAACCTTTCCCGTCTCTCTCCTTTAAAATGAGTTCTGCGCTAAATTCGCCCCGTTTTATAGATATACCTGGAATTTCAATGCTTTTCTTGATAATTTCATCTATCTTCATTTTCTAACTCCTGTCATTTGGTCTGTTAACCGCTCTGTTTGAGCCTTGCACTTCTATTATAAGATCACAGTCAAAGTCAGTCAACAGAAAAACTCGGTGCTGTTTGGAGCTAAAAAGATGATTGGTTGTAGAGAATCAGCCGGTACTATGCTATCCTATAAAAGGTTAGAAGATGCTAACTAAAAAACGAATGTGGAGGTATTCATCATGAATAACAAGTTACAAGCAAAAGACCTCATTAACCTTGGTCTGTTCACGGTTCTTTACTTTGTCATTGGTTGCTGTGTCGCCATTCCGATTGGGTTTGTCCCGATCTTTCTTCCTGTTCTCGGAAGCCTGTGGTCGCTGATTACCGGTATCCCTTTCATGCTGTTCCTAACAAGGGTTAAGAAATTCGGCATGGTTACAATCATGGGTGTTTTGAGCGGCCTGCTGATGGGACTTACCGGCATGGGATTTTGGGGTGTTCCTGTGGGACTGATTTTCGGCCTGCTTGGGGATCTCATTTTGAAATCCGGCGACTATAAAAGTGCAAAGAAAAGCATCCTTGGTTATGCTGTATTTAGCCTGTGGATGGTAGGTACATATATTCCGATGTATTTTATGGTCGAGGACTCCTGGGCCAGCTTTGCCGCCAGCTTCGGGGAGGAATATGCCGACCGGGTAATGGCGGTTATGCCGATGTGGAGCATTATCCTTGTGGTTGCCGGGATTTTTGTCTTTGCCATTTTGGGCGGACTGCTTGGAAAAACGCTTCTGAAAAAACATTTTGCGAAAGCGGGCATCGCATAATGGAGGGGGTATCCTTTTCCGCCACAACGGACAAAAGGAAAGGAATCCGGCTCGACCCGCGTACGAAGTTGATTTTGCTGTTGACGGTTACTACATTGATGTTCAGCACCGGCAACGAAGGGATTATGAATTTTGTAAAACCTGTGTTAAGCCTAATCCCCTTTGTGCTGATCCTGTCGGAACGCCGCTTCAAAACGGCAGGCAAATACCTGCTTTTATATCTCGCCTGCTTTGCACTGGAACGCATAGCGCTGACGACATTAAGCGATCTGCTGTCCTTTGTGGTTTTGGCGATGACATCCATTATGACGCGGTTTGCCCCTGGTATTATGACGGGGGCCTGGCTGCTTTCCTCCACCTCAGTCAGTGAGTTTATCGGTTCGATGGAACGTATGCACCTGACAGAGAAAATCGTCATCCCTTTGTCTGTTATTTTTCGTTTTTTCCCTACGATCAGCGAAGAATACCAGGCGATCAGTGATGCAATGAAAATGAGGGGTATCCGGTTTGGAGGGAAAAATCCATTTTTGATGGTGGAATACCGTCTTGTACCGCTGATGGTGTCTGTTGTGAAAATCGGAGATGAACTTTCCGCCGCTGCACTGACGCGGGGGCTTGGCGCTCCGGTCAAACGGACTAACGTATGTCAGATTGGTTTTCATGTTCAGGACATGATTGCGATCCTGCTCTGTGCTTTATGTTTCGCTCTGTTTTTGCTGGGACAGTATTTTTCTTTTTAAGGGGGTGAGCTTATGATAAAGATTGACCATATTTCATTTTCTTATGGAGAAGAGAATGAAAATACCGGCGGTGTTCGGGATATTGATCTAAATATAGAGGATGGTCAGTTTGTTGTCCTTTGCGGTGAAAGTGGGTGTGGAAAAACTACGGTCACCCGCCTGATTAATGGACTGATCCCCCATTATTATGAGGGAAAGATGACGGGAGAAGTATGGGTAAATGGAGCCAAGGTTTCCGAACAGCCCCTTTACGATACAGCTGCAGTTGTGGGCAGCGTGTTTCAAAACCCCCGGTCCCAGTTTTTCAATGTGGATACCACCAGTGAAATTACATTTGGCTGCGAAAATCTTGGACAGCCAGAAAAAGACATCCGGGAACGGCTGGCAAAAACGGTTCGGGACTTCCGGCTGGAGAAGCTGATGGACCGTAATATCTTCCACTTATCTGGCGGGGAGAAACAAAAGATTGCCTGTGCCGGGGTATCCATTATGGAACCGGATGTTCTCGTTATGGACGAACCCTCATCTAACCTGGATGCGGCTTCCATCCTTGATCTGAGAAAGATTCTTGCGTTTTGGAAATCGCAGGGGAAAACAATCATTGTATCGGAACATCGGCTTTATTATCTTCGCGGTCTAGCGGATCGGTTTATCTATCTGGCAGACGGGCAGGTGAGTCATGATTATTCTGCGGCAGAATTTGAGCAGCTCACGGAGCAGCAGCGTTCCGATATGGGACTGCGCACGTTTGCTTTGGGGCGTCTCCTGCCTCCGTTTTTACCGCAGCAGGCAAAGACCGCCCTTGCGCTTCGTAATTTCCACTTTGCCTATAAAAACGAACCGGAAACCTTACATATCATGGATTGTGAAATCCCTACGAACCGGATCGTTGGAATTATCGGGAATAACGGCGCCGGGAAATCCACTTTTTCACGCTGTTTCTGCGGCTTGGAGAAGCGCTGTGGGGAGATTGTCTGGAACGGAAAGAAATACCGTCCGAAAGACCGGCTGAATACCTGCTATATGGTCATGCAGGAGGTAAATCATCAGCTTTTCACCGAGTCGGTCCTTGATGAAGTGCTGATCAGTATGGAGGAAGCAAACCAGAAGCGAGCAGAAGAAATCCTAAGTCGGTTAGATTTACTGGATTTTAAGGACAGGCATCCCATGTCCCTGTCCGGTGGCCAGAAACAAAGGGTTGCGATTGCTTCGGTAATCGCTTCAAAACGCTCGATCCTGTTTTTTGATGAACCGACCAGCGGCCTTGATTACAGGCATATGAAAGAGGTTGCAAATGTATTGCGGCAGGTCAGGGATGCCGGAATCACTGTGTATGTCATTACCCATGACCTGGAACTGATTTTAGATTGCTGTACGGACATCATTCATCTTGAGGATGGTTCGATTATCGACCAGTACGGAATGGATGAAGATGGCCTCAGAAAAATAAGAGAATACTTCATAAAGGGGGGATCTGAAAAATGAAGGAAGAAAAGAAAGCGTCGCCAATAAGTGTTTTATTGGGCTGGGGCAAACCGTATCACGGGAAATTCATCGGCAGCGTCGTCCTTGCGGTTTTGGGCATTGCCTGTCAGATGGTGCCTTATTTCTGTGTGGCGCATATCGTCACAATGATGTTGGACGGGGAGCAGGATTTTTCCCGTTATGTGACAGCTTGCATGGTCGCACTTTGCGGCTACCTGGGGAAAGTGCTGTTTTCCAGTCTGTCAACGACTATTTCCCATACAGCGGCCTATTACACGCTGCGGGATATCCGGGGGAGGCTGACAGGGAAAATGGCCCGCGTTCCGATGGGGACGATCCTGGATACTCCGTCCGGTCAGTATAAAACAACGATTGTTGACCGGGTGGAAGGGATGGAATCCACGTTTGCACATCTCATCCCGCAGATGACCGCAAACATCCTGGTTCCGGTGGTAATTGTCGTGTATCTTTTCATTATGGACTGGCGCATGGCGCTGTTGTCCCTTGTTACGCTGGTAGTCGGTCTTGCCGTAATGTCTGTCGGTATGATGAGTTACCCAAAGAAATGGGAGGGCGCGGTCAAAGCCGGGAAAGATATGGCGAACGCCATTGTGGAATATATCGGCGGGATTGAAGTTGTCAAGGCGTTCAGCCAGTCGGCCGGTTCATACAAGAAATATTCGGACGCCGTGAATTACAATGCGAATTACTATGTGGAATGGATGCGGGAAAACCAGAAAACCATGAGTGCCTACAATGCGATCCTTCCCTCAGTGCTGATCTGTGTGCTGCCTTGTGGGTTTGCCTTCTGGCTGTCCGGCAGCCTGGAATTATCTGCGTTCCTCTCCATTGTGATTTTCTCCCTGGGGCTTGTGGGGCCGATCATGTCCGTCTTTACTTTTACGGATGACCTGGCTGTACTGGGAACCAATGTGGAGGAAATCAGCCAGCTATTGAACGCGGAAGAACTGGATCATAAAGATACGCCGGTAAATCTGGCAGATACCAGTATCGGACTCGACCATGTTTCCTTTTCCTATGATGGGGAAAACGAAGTGTTGCATGATGTGAGCCTTTCCATCCAGCCGGGAACCATGACCGCCCTTGTAGGACCGTCCGGTTCCGGCAAATCTACCGTGGCGAAGCTGATCGCTGGGTATTGGGATGTTACGTCTGGCAGTATTACCCTGGGCGGCCATGAACTGAAGGAGATACCGCTGTCTGAAATTGCCGCCCAGATTTCCTATGTATCGCAGGATAATTACCTGTTTAACCGCAGCATCCGGGAAAATATCCGCATGGGCAGGCCGGACGCCACAGATGCGGAGGTGGAGCAGGCAGCAAAACAAAGTGGCTGTGACACCTTTATCCGCAAGTTGGATCAAGGGTATGATACCGTTGTCGGCAGCGCCGGTTCCCATCTTTCCGGCGGTGAGCGGCAGAGGATTGCCATTGCCCGCGCCATGCTGAAGGACGCCCCTGTGGTCATTTTGGACGAGGCGACTGCATATATCGATCCAGAGAATGAGGCAGTTGTGCAGAAAGCAATCTCTGCCCTGACAGTGGGTAAAACGCTGATCGTGATTGCCCATCGCCTGTCTACCATTATCGGTTCGGACAATATTGTGGTGGTCAAGGATGGAACTATCCATGCCCAGGGAACGCATGATAAGTTACTGGAAACCTGTCCTCTTTACCGGGATATGTGGCAGGCGCATATCGGCGCAAAGGATCAGATGTAAGGGGGGGTGTCAAATGTATGGAACATTGAAAAAAATTATTGCGTTTGCTGGCAGCAAAGAGGGACTGCTGAAAAAATCCCTGCTGTTTGCGTTCCTCTCCGGCCTGTTTGCGGCTTTACAGTTTGCCGCCCTCTTTATCGTGGTGGAGGCGCTGGTATCCGATAACCGGGACAGCCGGTTTATCTGGATTTCTTTGGGCATCATGGCTGTTTCCCTGGTTGGAAGGATCATCACGACATATTTCTCCACGATGGAGCAGACGGAAACCGGCTACTGTATGGTGGCGGAAAAGCGTATCCACATCGGAGACCGGCTGCGTTACATCCCGATGGGATATTTTAACAAGAACAGTATCGGGAACATTACCGCTATCGTTACCACCACGTTAGGGGATGTGGAAAATTCGGCGGCGCGTGTGCTGGTATCTGTGTTGGGCGGATTTTTCAATTCGGTGGCGCTTGTCATCGTCCTGCTGGTTTTTGACTGGAGGATCGGTCTGATTGCCGCTATCGGCGTCCTGCTTTATCTTGCAGCGGCGGAGCTTGCGCTCCGTAAATCTGCATGCTTAAGCGGAGTACGGCAGCATACACAGGAAAGCCTTGTGGAATCCGTCCTGGAGTATATCCAGGGGATGGGGATCGTGAAAGCCTTCGGTATGGAGAAGGACAGCACACAGTCCATTGACAGCGCAATCAAGGCAAGCTGCCGGGACAATTTGAAACTGACAAAAGCCAGTGTCCCCTATGATGCCCTGAAACAGGTTGTTGTCCGGGTGTTCAGTGTTTTGCTGCCCCTGGCCTCCATTTACTTCTGGCTGAACGGTTCCCTGTCATTGGCCTATGGCGTGATTTTGGTGGTCGCTTCCTTTATGGTATTCAATGATCTGGAAAACGCCGGAAACATGGCCTCCCTGCTGCAAATGCTGGCGGCTTCTATGGATACGGCAAACTCTATTGACGATACGCCGGTCATGGATGAAAAGGGGGCGGATGTGGTTCCGGCATCCTCGGAAATTATATTTGATAATGTGGACTTTTCCTATGCAGACCGAAAAATTCTGGATCATGTCAGCTTTACGATCCCTGCCGGAACGACCACTGCCATTGTCGGCCCGTCCGGTTCTGGCAAGACGACTATGTGCAACCTGATTGCCCGGTTTTGGGATGTAGACGCCGGGAGAATTACGGTTGGCGGCAAAGATGTACGGGATTTCAAACTGGACAGTCTGATGAAGAATATCTCGATGGTGTTCCAGAGCGTGTACCTGTTTGCAGATACGATTGAAAATAATATCAAGTTTGGCTGCCCGGACGCCACCCATGAGCAGGTGGTTGAAGCGGCGAAAAAGGCTTGCTGCCATGACTTTATTTCTGCTCTGCCGGAGGGTTATGATACTGTGATCGGCGAGGGCGGCGGCACTTTGTCTGGTGGTGAAAAGCAGCGCATCTCCATCGCTCGCGCCATGCTGAAAAATACGCCTATCATTATTTTGGACGAGGCAACTAGCAGCGTTGACCCGGAGAATGAGGACGAATTGCAGCGGGCTATCGAGGCACTGACTCATGACAAGACCATTATTATGATTGCCCATCGCCTGAAAACCGTTCGCAGCGCTGATCAAATCCTCGTGTTAAACAATGCTCACATTGTCCAGAGCGGCACTCATGCGGAGCTGATCCAGCAGAAGGGCTTGTATGCCGACTTTGTGACGGCCAGACAGGAGGCCATCGGCTGGAAACTGGTGCAGTAAAGGAGGTAGCGATGAAACTTCATGCGTCCGGGGAGGACTATCTGGAAACCATCCTTGTTCTCCATAAGAAACTTGGCATGGTGCGCTCCGTAGATGTTGCCCGGCACATGAGAGTGTCAAAACCGAGTGTTTGTGTGGCGGTCAACACTCTGAAGGATGGCGGCTTTCTCACAATGGATGAAGATCACTTTCTCCATTTGACCGATGTAGGCCGGGAGGTGGCCGAAAAGATTTATGAACGTCATTGCTTCTTTACGGAACAGCTTATCGCAGCAAGTGTTGATCCTGAAACTGTAGAAGTCGATGCCTGCCGGATAGAACATGTGATCAGTAATGAAAGTTTTGAAAGGTTGAAAGAGGCGGTTTTTAGAAAGCAGGAAAACGAGATTTCTGCCCGGTCAAAAGAGATAAAGGATAAGCCCACCGAATAAAAAAACGGTGTTTCGGTGGGCGGCTTCATCATGCCTTATTACACATCTTCCCTCTGAACCCGTTTTGAGTTTGGAGGGATTTTTTATGTGCTGGTCTGCTTCAGCCGCCCCGCTGCTTATCCACAGCAGCAACTACCTACATAATTTCATACAGGAATGAGGATAGCCTGTCAAAAAAATCTTCTGCTGTTGGTGGCACTCTCACGCCCCTAATGTAGAAGTTTTATATCTACAACGTAGTTCTTATTTTTCTCACTGCCGCAAAGGTTTAACAGCCTTTGCGGTTTTTTGTTTGTCGATATTTGTTGGGAAAAAGGACAAGGCTTCTTCCGGTATTGGCTGCCGTTCTCCACCCTTTCCAATCTGAATGTTCAAACAAATCAGATTGGAGGTAAGGAAAATGGCATATAACCATGGAAAAGCAGAGCGCAAATGGAAGCTCTGGAAAGAGAAAGAAGAAAAGATTTTAAGAGACAGCGGTGTTTCTGAAGATATAATTGAAGTAATCCGTCTTTATGACCGTCAGGCATTTAATTCAGACAGACGATATTATGAACGTGTGCAGGAAACAGGTACATACCTTGATACTGTTGCAGCATCCACAGATCAGGCAGAACCGAAAACAGTACAGGATTTTTTGGATCATATTGAAAATCAGGAATTGTATCATGTACTGATCACAGTGGACAGGCTTACCCTGCAGATCGTTCTGATGAAGATCCAGGGGTATAGCACTCATGAAATTGCCAGGTATCTGAAGATTACCGAAAAGGCGGTTTACAGACGCATGGACAGGCTGAAAGAAAAAGTGAAGAAGATCTTTGAATAATTCATTATAATCACAAAGCAGGGTGTGATAACAAACTCCACCCTGCTTATCATTTTAGTTAGAAAAAATAAAACTTTTGTCAAAACCAGTATTTAAAAATTTTATCAGTAATAAAGTGCAGAATGATGTTTGGATTGCTGTTTTTATGCAACTATTTCTTGTTGCTCTTGACAAAATCTTTTTTAAAGATTAAAATTATAACAGTGTTATATAGCACTGTTATATAGGAGGTGTGCAAAATAAACGGAAATGGAACGACTTTAGAAAATATCCATCGGGCAGCGAAAGCAGAATTTTTAGAAAAAGGATATAAAGACGCTTCCCTGCGGAATATTGTGAAATCCGTGGGAATGACTACCGGAGCCTTTTACGGATATTACAAAAGTAAAGAAGAACTTTTTGAAGCCATCGTTGGTGAGCATTATGAATATATTCGCAACCGTTTTATAAAGGCACAGCAGGAGTTTGCTGAACTTCCAGCTGCCAGACAGCCGGAAGTCATGAGTGATATTTCGGGAATCTGCATGTACGATATTCTTCATTATGCGTATGAGCATTTAGAGGAATGTAAACTGATCCTTGTCTGTTCGGAAGGAACAAAATTTGCCGGGCTAATTGATGAAATGGTGGAGATTGAAGTGGAAGGGACTCATGCCTATCAGGAGGTTTTAAGGAAGCTTGGAAGGCCCTCTCCCCATATCGATCCTTCGCTGGAGCATATTCTGATCACCGGCATGTTTCATACTTTTTTTGAATTGATCATTCATGAAATGCCGCTAAAAGATGCCGAAAACTACGTTAGAGAAATGCGCGCCTTTTATACAGCAGGATGGATGAAAATTATGGGGCAGTAATGCCTTATAATTTTTGTTTGACAGTTAGCTACTGCTAACCTAAATTCGGATATTGTAAGAACATAGACGTGTTCTCTTTATCATAAACACAAAGAAAAGGAGGAATTTTTTTGAAAAAACAATCCAATTTATCACGCCTGCTGGAAATTGCAGGCAGCCATAAGTACCTGACCTATGCTTCCTGGGTGCTTTCTGCAATCAGTGCCCTGATTGCTCTGGTACCCTTCTATTACATCTGGAAAATGATCAAGGAAGTATTGGAGGTGGCACCGAATTTTGGCCAGGCACAGAACCTGACCGGTAATGGCTGGATGGCAGTATTGTTTGCGGTTATAGCGGTGCTTGTCTACATAGCAGGGCTGATGTGTTCCCATTTGGGAGCATTTCGTATCGCCACAAACCTGCGTATCCAGACCATGGAGCATATTGTTAAGCTTCCTCTTGGGTTTGCCGAGAGTTTTGGCAGCGGAAAACTGCGCAAGATTGTCAACGAATCCAGCGCAGCCACCGAAACCTATCTCGCCCATCAGCTTCCCGACAGAGCCAATGCCATTGCAACCCCCTGCGGTCTTTTGGTGCTGTTGTTCGTGTTTGACTGGAGACTGGGACTATTGAGCCTTGTTCCGGTTGTGCTGGGGTTTCTGATCATGATGGCAATGACCGGAAAGCAGATGCAGGAAAAGATGAAAGAATACCAGAATGCGCTGGATGATATGTCCAATGAAGCGGTAGAGTATGTCCGCGGGATTCCGGTGGTAAAAACTTTTGGCCAGACGATCTTTTCCTTTAAGAAGTTTAAAGACTCCATTGACCGGTATAAAGTATGGGTGATTGCTTATACTAAGCAGCTTCGGACACCGATGATGTTCTATACAGCTGCAATTAACGGAGTTTTTGCCACACTGATCGCCGGAGGACTGTTGCTTACGCAAGAGGGTGTGACTTCCAGTTTTTTACTGGATCTCATTTTCTATATTATCATTACACCGGTTATTTCTGTTACACTGACACGCATCATGTTCCAAAGTGAAAATGCCATGATCGTAGATGACGCTTTACAGAGAATTGACAGCGTTTTGCATTTGAAGCCTCTGGAGGAAACCAGACATCCTATGCATCCGCAAAATGCTTCCGTGGAACTGAAATCGATTCATTTCAGCTATGATGGAGAAAAAGAAGTATTAAAAGATATTTCACTCACCATTCCTGCAGGACAGACGGTAGCTTTTGTAGGCCCATCCGGCGGTGGAAAAACAACCCTTGCCAACCTGATTTCCCGATTCTTTGATCCACAGAGCGGAATGGTAAAAATCGGTGGTGTTAATGTGAAAGACATCCCGAAAGAGGAACTCATGAACACAGTGTCTTTCGTATTTCAGAACAGCCGTCTGATCAAGGCATCCATTCTGGAAAATGTGCGTATGGGGAAACCGGAAGCTACCCGTGAGGAAGTTCTGGCTGCCCTTCATCACGCCCAATGCGATGATATTCTGGAAAAACTCCCACAGGGTGTGGATACGGTCATCGGTACAAAAGGTGTCTATCTTTCCGGCGGCGAGCAGCAGCGAATTGCCATTGCCCGTGTAATGCTGAAAAATGCACCAATCATCATTCTGGATGAAGCCACTGCCTTTGCTGACCCGGATAACGAAAGCGCGTACAGGCTGCTTTTTCAAGACTTTCCGAGGGAAAGACGGTGATTATGATTGCCCACAGGCTTTCTACCGTAACAAATGTGGATCAGATCTTTGTCATTTGCGACGGACAGGTTGCCGAGTGCGGGAACAGCCGTGAATTGCTTGCAAAAGACGGCATTTTCAGCCGTATGTGGAAAAATTACCAGACTTCCGTACAATGGAAGGTAACAAAGGAGGTGCAGTGATATGATCAAAAAACTGCAGAAAAAATATGCCCTGTCTGAACAGGGAGCAAAAGACCTAATCAAAGGCTGCCTGGCCTGTGTCCTTCAGAATCTGTCTTTTATGTTCCCGGTGGGACTTTTATATTACCTGGTCAGCGATCTGATGAACGGGGGTGTTCCCGGTGGGAAAATTCCATTTTATGTGGCAGGCTGCGTGGTGTGTATCGGCCTGATACTGCTGACCACTTTCTTTCAATACAATGCCACCTATTTTGCCACTTACAAAGAAAGCGGCATCCGCCGTATTACTCTGGCAGAGCATCTGCGCAAAATCCCCCTTTCTTTTTTCGGGAAAAAGGATTTAGCCGATCTTACCAGTACCATTATGGCGGACTGCACCTTCCTGGAGCAGAGTTTTTCACATTTTATCCCTGAGCTTGCAGGTTCAATCATTTCTACGATCCTGATTTCCATCGGTCTGCTCTTTACGGACTGGAGAATGTCACTGGCTGCCTTATGGGTTCTGCCGGTTGCCTTTGCGATTGTGGGATTTTCCGCAAAGATTCAGGAAAATCTGAATCAGAAAGCCATGGATGTGAAGATGGCCTGCGCAGACGGGATACAGGAGTGTATTGAAACAGTTCGTGACCTGAAAGCGAACAATGCGGAGCAGGCATATTTAAAAGGTCTGGAAAAGAAAATCCGTGCTGTGGAGTATCGTTCCATTCTCAATGAATTTGGTCTTGCTGCTTTTGTGGTTTCCGCGTCACTGGTGCTGAAGCTTGGTATTGCAACGGTTGCACTGGTGGGAGCTGTTCTGCTCATGCAAGGGAGCCTCTCCGTGCTTACATTCTTTATGTTCCTTCTGGTAGTATCCCGTTTATATGACCCTCTGCAGGGCGCACTCCAGAATCTTGCGGCAGTCATCAGTACACGAACCAACATTGCCCGTATGAATGAAATTCTCGATCATCCCATCCAGCAGGGCAGTGATAGGCTTTCCAATCAGGGGTATGATATTGTCTTTGACCATGTCGGGTTTGCCTATAATACCGGAGAAACTGTATTGAAAGATGTCTCCTTTACGGCAAAGCAGGGAGAGGTTACGGCTCTGGTGGGCCCGTCCGGCGGCGGAAAAACAACCGTATCCCGGCTGGCAGCAAGGTTCTGGGATATTAACAGAGGAAAGATTACCGTGGGAGGCATGGATGTATCCCGAATAGACCCGGAAACACTGCTTTCTCTGTATTCCATCGTATTCCAGGATGTTACGCTGTTTGACAATACGATTCTGGAAAATATCCGAATCGGAAACAAAGACGCCACAGATGAACAGGTCATTGCGGCTGCGAAACTTGCCAATGTAGATGAATTTGCAGAAAAATTACCAGATGGATGGCATACCAATATCGGGGAAAATGGCTGTGAACTTTCCGGCGGAGAGCGCCAGCGCATCTCTATTGCCCGTGCATTTCTGAAAAATGCGCCGATCATTCTTTTGGATGAAGCTACTGCTTCCCTGGATGTGGAGAATGAAACTCTGATACAGACAGCCCTTTCCCGTCTGATCGCAGATAAAACCGTTCTGGTTATCGCCCACAGGATGCGTACCGTAGCCGGAGCAGATAAGATCGTTGTCCTTTCTGATGGTACAGTTGCAGAAGAAGGATCACCAAAGGATCTGGAAGAAAAGAATGGTGTATATGCCCATATGGTAAAACTGCAGACAGAAAGCCAGAATTGGAAACTTGGGTAAAGAAGGAGGAAATGTAATGAACAAGAACCATTGTAAGCAGGAAAATATCCGACTTGGTACCCACGGAGAAGACTATGGAAGCTGGATGTCCAACCCTGTCTTTTACATCATTGGCGGAATCGGAGTTTTGACCGCTGTGCTGGCTGTCCTCTCTTTTTATGTATTACATGTCGCTGTTCTTGGTGTTCTGTTTACTGTTATCACAATCGCACTTTTGGTTTTGCTGATCTGGATCACATGGATCAGGCGGCAGTATGCCTTTGGCGGTGGCGGAATCATGGAACAGGTTCATCGAGTCGTTCTTTCTCATCTGGACTATGACGGCGAGGGGAAGATTCTGGAAGTAGGCTGCGGCTCCGGAGCATTGACAATCCGTTCAGCTCTGACATGGCCGAAAGCAAAAGTGATCGGTGTTGATTACTGGGGCGCTGTGTACAATTACAGCAAAGCACTCTGCGAGAAGAATGCTGCCAGTGAGGGCGTGGCTTCCCGCTGTGTATTTCAGCACGGTGATGCGAAGCAGCTGGATTTTCCTGATGAGAGTTTTGATGTAGTCATCAGCAACTATGTCTATCACAATGTTATGGGTGCTGATATGCAGAAACTGCTGCTGGAAAGCCTGCGGGTATTGAAAAAAGGCGGCGTCTTTGCACTTAACGATGATATGAAACAAAAGATGTACGGTGACATGGAAGATTTTGCGCAGAAACTGCGGGATATGGGGTATGAGGAAGTACGACTCGTTGACACTGCACAGGAAGCTTTTGGCTCCCACCGTCGGGCTGCCATGATGATGCTGGGGTCTTCCCGGCTGCTTGTCGGCAGAAAGTAATGTATCAAAACAGGAGGTTTGGCTATGTCCAAGTTAGGAGTCGTGGAGGATACCCTGTTTGTCCCTATGCTGGGAAGAATTTATGCTAGTGAGCATTGCTCGCAAATTTTATATGATAAAAAGGCATTGGAATTGAAAAATAGGCTGCCGTTAGACTTGATTGAACAGAATATGCAGAACCAGTATACGCTTTTGGCCTCTGCTTCCCGGTCTGCTAATATGGATCGGATTATTCGGTCTTTTCTGGAACGCAGACCGGACGGTGTGATTGTCCAACTGGGCTGTGGTCTGGAGACAACCTATCACCGATGTGATAACGGGAAGACACACTGGTATGCCGTGGATCTGCCTCATGTAATCGAATACCGGCGGGGACTTCTTCCCGAACCAGAGAGGGAATTATATATTTCCGGGGATGCCTTTGCAAAGGATTGGATCAAAAAAGTTCGCAATGATGTACTTGATGCTCCTATTCTCGTTACTGCAGGCGGGTTATTTCATTATTTTGAGGAACATAAGGTCATTGCCCTTCTGCGTATGATTGGGCAATTTGGAAATATGGAAGTTGTTTTTGATACGGTGAACAAAAGAGGAATGACCATGATGAAGAAAAAATATATGAAACAGGTCGGCCATGCCGATGCACAAATGTTCTTTTATGTGGATTCAGCGGAAGAACTGGCAGCAAAGATCGGGGGTAATGTGAAGGTGATTGCGGAGGAACCATACTATCGTTACATCCCTAAAAATGGCTTAAAGCTATCCACAAAGGTCAGTATGACAGTTTCTGATCAATTCAAGATGGTAAAGATGATACATCTAAAACTATAGTGGATATACAATATCAGAGAGAGAGAACTTTATCATTTTTTCGGACGCACTGATGAAACACCATCAAAAGCCGCTTTCTATCACCAGCGTGCAAAATTAAAAGATAATGCACTATGGGAACTTTTGCAAATCTTTAACCAGAAGCTTCAACCAACTCTATACAGAAACCGTTATCGTTTGGTTGCTTGTGACGGTTCTGTTGCTGATGAAGTCGATCCGGAACTTCTGGCAAAAGTATTGGCTAATCCAGAGATGTGGGCATTGCTCAATTCACTGGCGAAAACGATGAAGTAATGAAAAATAGTGAAAAAATAGTGTAATTTTAATAAAAAAACAATTCATAAAACGATATAATATATGGATAAAATGAGGATATTTATTGTGTATATGGATATTCTATCTCCATCAGTAAACTAAGTAAAATAAAAATTCTGCTTTACAAACAACAGATAAAGTATTAAAATAAACAAAAAGATATCTTCAGGGCAGGGTGAGATTCCCTACCGGCGGTAAAGCCCGCGAGCCGAGAGGCATGATCCGGTGAGATTCCGGGGCCGACAGTACAGTCTGGATGGAAGAAGATGATAGTACAGTTGATTTTTTGTATGAATGAATGTAGTATCAGAGCTCTGAGATGATGATCCATTTCAGAGCTTTTTATATAGGAAAATCAGACATTCATTTATCAATCATATGTAACAGATCAATTCCACCCTGCAGATATTTCTGCAGGCTTTTTTGTATCTGGTACATCGTTTTCGAAATAACTATACCATTCACTTGTCTGTGAATCCGATTGCACATGTTTAAAAGCCTCGGCGTAGCCCAGGCAAAGAACAGGAATAAGAAAGAAGGAATAGAAATGACGGATCAGGAATATATGCTTCGGGCTATTCAACTGGCCAAAAAAGGAGAAGGCTGGACGAATCCCAATCCTATGGTAGGGGCAGTGATCGTAAAAGACGGAAAGATCATCGGGGAAGGCTATCATAAAAAGTATGGAGAACTTCACGCGGAACGTAATGCAATTGCTTCTCTTACAGAATCAGCAGAAGGTGCGGTGATTTATGTCACGTTGGAGCCTTGCTGTCATCATGGTAAAACACCTCCATGTACGGAAGCGATCATTGAACAGAAGATCAGAAAAGTGGTGATCGGTTCCAGAGATCCGAATCCGAAAGTGGCAGGAAAAGGTGTACAGATGTTAAGGGAAGCCGGTGTAACAGTAGTTGAAGATTTTATGAGAGAAGAATGTGATCAGCTGAACCCGGTGTTTTTCCATTATATTACTACGAAGACCCCTTATGTGGTAATGAAGTATGCCATGACACTGGATGGGAAGATCGCAACGAAAACAGGAGCATCAAAATGGATCACCGGAGAATCTGCACGAAAAGAAGTACAGCATATGCGGCATCAGTACATGGGAATCATGGCTGGTATTGGAACTGTGCTTGCAGATGATCCGATGTTAAACGTCCGGGTAGAAGGCTGGAAAAGTCCTGTTAGGATTGTGTGTGACAGTAAGCTCAGGATCCCGCCGGGCAGTCAGATTGTAAAAAGTGCGGAAAAGTACCGGACGATCGTGGCTTATGCAGAACAGAAAAATGCAAAAGAGAAAATAAAAATATTACATACCATGGGAGTTGAAACCATTTACTGTCCCGACGAAAAGAATCAGATAGACCTTAAGAAGCTGATGGCAGATCTTGGAAACAGAGGCATTGACAGCATCCTCCTGGAGGGAGGAGGTACGTTAAATGACAGTGCACTGCGAGCTGGAATTGTAAAGGAAGTACAGGCTTTTGTGGCACCAAAGCTGTTTGGCGGTGTGGCTGGGAAGACACCGGTAGAGGGTATTGGAGTTGAACTGCCGTCTGAAGCAGTGGAACTGAAATATACAGATATCTGTCAGATCGGTAAGGATATCCGGATAAAATGTCAGGTGTGTGATAAAAAACAGGAGGAATCATGTTTACAGGAATCGTAGAAGAGAAAGGAAAAGTCCGTTATATACAGCTGACAGGGGAATCAGGGATCCTGGCAGTGAAAGCCCGGAAAGTCCTGGAAGGGACAAGGATCGGTGACAGTATCGCTGTGAATGGTGTGTGTCTGACAGTTACGTCGATTCAGCCGGACGGATTTACTGCCGATGTGATGGCAGAGACGATCAGAAGAAGCAGTCTTGGCAGCTGCAAGGCCGGAAGCCAGGTAAACCTGGAACGTGCAATGGCTGCAGACGGCAGGTTCGGGGGACACATAGTAAGCGGCCATATTGATGGGACTGGCGTGATACGTTCCATGCTCCGGGAAGAAAATGCCATCTGGGTATCAATTGAGACATCGCCACAGATTTTGCATCTGATCGTGGAAAAAGGATCCGTCTGTATTGATGGGATCAGCCTGACAGTTGCAAGGGTTGATGAAGCTGGTTTTCAGGTGTCGGTCATTCCACATACAGGAGAAGAAACCACTCTTTTGGAAAAGGTGCCGGGGGATCTGGTTAATCTGGAAAATGATGTGATCGGAAAATACGTAGAAAAACTGCTTGGCATCAGAAAAAACGAAGAAGAGAAAAAAGAATCCGGAATTACGATGGAGTTTCTTGAAGAATTCGGGTTTTAGAACAGGAGGATATACACTATGTCACAAAATTATCAGTACAACACAATTGAAGAAGCACTTAGGGATCTTAAGGAAGGAAAAATAGTTCTGGTCACAGATGATCCGGACAGAGAAAATGAGGGAGATCTGATATGTGCGGCAGAGTTTGCGACCAGGGAAAATATTAATTTCATGGCGACCTATGCAAAGGGTCTTATCTGTACACCGATGAGTGCAGAAATTGCGGCGAGATTGAACTTTCCGCCGATGGTTGCGGAGAACACGGACAATCACAGTACAGCATTTACCGTGGCAGTAGATCACGCAGATACAACCACAGGTATCTCTGCGGAAGAGCGCTCCTATACTATCATGAAGTGTGTGGATGATCAGTCAAAACCGGAGGATTTCAGAAGACCGGGACATGTGTTTCCGCTTATTTCCAGAAAAGGCGGGGTTTTGGTACGAAATGGCCATACAGAGGCAACAACAGATCTTATGAGACTTGCCGGACTGAAAGAATGCGGCGTGTGCTGTGAAGTTATGAAAGAAGATGGAACTATGATGCGTACATCACAGCTATGGGAAATGGCAAAAGAGCATAACCTTACATTTATTACGATCCGTGATCTGCAGGATTATATAAGAATACATGAAAAGCATGTAAAGGAGGAAGCCGTTGCAAACCTCCCAACGCAGTACGGTGATTTTAAAATGTATGGTTATATCAATGATATTACAGGAGAGCATCATCTGGCACTGGTAAAAGGTGATCTGGGAGATGGTGAGGATGTGCTTTGCCGGGTACATTCGGAGTGTCTGACAGGGGATGCATTCGGATCGCTCAGATGTGACTGTGGCCTGCAGCTGCAGACAGCGATGCGCCAGGTAGAAGCAGAAGGCCGAGGAATTATTCTGTATATGAGACAAGAAGGCCGAGGAATCGGACTGATCAATAAGATCAAAGCATATGCGCTTCAGGAGCAGGGATACGATACTGTGGAGGCTAATGTGAAGTTAGGGTTTGCACCGGATCTCAGAGAGTACTGGGTCGGGGCACAGATACTGTCAGACCTTGGTGTGAAATCATTAAGATTACTGACAAATAATCCGGATAAAGTCTATGGACTTGGCGAATTCGGACTGAAGATCAATGAGAGAGTACCTCTGGAGATTCCGGCACAAAAGTATGACCGGAAGTATATGAAGACGAAGCAGGAAAAGATGGGTCATATTTTTAAAGAAATAAATTTATAAAAAACAGCAAATATCAGGAGGAAGAAAAAATGAGACAGATCAATTTAGTAGAAGGAAAAGTAGTAGCACCGGAGGGAATGAAGGTTGGTATCGTGGCAGCGAGATTCAATGAAATTATTGTGAATAAATTATTGGGAGGGGCAGTCGACGGACTGGTAAGACATGGAGTAGAAGAAGAGAACATTACTGCAGCATGGGTACCGGGAGCATTTGAGATTCCGATTACAGCACAGAAGATGGCACAGTCAGGAAAATATGATGCAATTATCTGCGTTGGAGCTGTCATCCGTGGAGATACTTCACATTATGATCTGGTGTGTAATGAATCTGCCAAGGGAATCGCACAGGTTGAACTTGCAACAGGAATCCCGGTTTTATTCGGAGTGATCACGACTGAAAATATCGAGCAGGCTATTGCGCGTGCAGGAAGCAAAGCGGGAAATAAAGGCTATGATTGTGCATTATCTGCGATTGAGATGGTCAATCTGATGAAGCAGCTCTAAAAGACAGGAAAATAAATGATGACAAAAACGATCATATTCGATTATGATGGAACGATCCATCATACCCTTGGAATCTATGAACCGGCATTTCGTGAAACCTATCAGTGGCTGACAGAACAGAAGGTTACCGAAGAACGGGAGATAGGCTCGGTGGAAATTGCCGGCTGGCTGGGACTTAACAGTAAGGAGATGTGGAATACATTTTTGCCGGAACTGGATCAGAGCTATAAAGAGCAGGCAAGCAGGATGGTAGGAGATCTGATGGTAAGACAGATCAGGAAACATAAGGCAGTGTGGTATCCGGGAGCAGAGGAGATGCTAACAGCTTTGAAGAACCGGGGATATCACCTTGTGATCTTAAGTAACTGTAAAGCTTCATATCGTGAGGCACACTGGAAGGAATTTGGGATGGAACGATGGTTTGATCGTTTTTATGACTGTGAATCATACAGATTCCGTCCAAAGACAGAAATTGTGCAGGAAATCATCCGGGAATATAGTGGCCCTTATCTGGTAGTCGGAGACAGGAGACAGGATCTGGAATGTGCCAGGTCCTGCAAAAGCCCTTTTATAGGATGCCTGTATGGATATGGTGAGAAAGGGGAACTGAATGGGGCTGATTATTATGCAGAACATATAGAGGATATACTGCAGATGGTGATATGATTTTTGCAATATAAAAATCTGAAGGAAAAAAGTTAAAAATAAGTACTTCTGTAAAATAAAAGGATATAGAAAATTTGCAACAACTTGTTGCAAATTCTGAGGCGGGGATGATTTTAGGATAGTCATAGTGATAGAGGTAATCCACTTTTCTAACCCCATCTGTACAGTAAAGTTCTCAAGTCCAGTTGTACAAAGCGCTACTGCACGGGGAACCAGATGGAATGCATCTCCACTTCCTAAAAGAACTGCCATAATTCCAAACATGGTAAACTGTCGGTTTCCTTTGCCTTTGCGGATCATTTATAGATTTTACTGTGGAAGATTTTGCATAAAGTGTTTTCCGTGCTTGTGTGTACCATTATCTGATATCAAAGCAGTACAGGGTGATTCCGGCCATGCACAGGTCAATATGATTACGGATGCGTACTCTCATATTCCGGATGATGACCAAAGGAAAAATGCAGAGCTTTTTAAAGAAGCATTTTATGAGAAAAAGAATCTGAATCCAGAGAGGCGGGCGTTGCTCAATTCGTTGGCGAAAACGATGAAGTAATGAAAAATAGTGAAAAAATAGTGTAATTTTAATGAAAAAACAATCCATAAAACGATATAATATATGGATGAAATGAGGATATTTATTGTGTATATGGATATTCTATCTCCATCAAATCTATTGAAATCTCCATCATTTGTTGATAGAATGATGGAAATAAATCTGAAGTGAAGGAGATTCCTATGAGAGACTTTGATTTTATTGTAAGTCCTGAAAAATTGTTAACACCTGAAATTGTTCAGATGGTTAGCAGCATTCATGAACATAAAGGCAAACAGGAATTATTTCTCGAAGCCAATGTAGATGAATTGAAAACACTCTTAGAAGTTGCATTGGTTCAGAGTACGGGAGCATCCAACCGAATCGAAGGTATATTTACAAGCGATAAGCGTTTGGAAGAATTGGTAAGTCAAAAAGCAGAACCCCGCAACCGATCTGAGCAGGAAATTGCTGGTTATCGTGAAGTACTTTCCACAATTTACGAAGGTTATGAATATATCAACCCAAGACCGAACATTATTTTGCAGTTACATCGAGATCTGTACTCCTATTCACAGGGATCTGCTGGTGGAAGTTATAAGAATTCCGATAATGTAATTGCAGAAACAGATGCCGAGGGTCATCAGAAGGCACGTTTTATTCCAGTTCCCGCATTTCAGACTGCTGAAGCGATGGAAGAACTTTGCGCTCGCTTCCTTGAAGCATGGGAAGCTGACCGCATTGATAAACTGGTTTTGATTCCCATGTTCATTCTGGACTTTCTGTGCATTCATCCTTTCAATGACGGAAATGGTAGGATGAGCCGTTTGCTCACTTTACTGCTTTTTTACAAGGCGGGATACATCGTTGGAAAATATGTCAGTATGGAAATGCTGATTGAAAAGACAAAAGAAACATATTATGAAGCCCTTCAAGCAAGTTCTACTGGCTGGCATGAGGGCGAAAACAGCTATGAGCCTTTTGTTAAATATTATCTGGGTATCATGTTGAAAGCATACAATGAATTCGAAAGCCGTGTAGAGTATTTGAAGCATCGGAGTCTTTCTAAGCCTGATAGAATTAAAGCGGTTATTGATAACAAGGTTGGCAAAATTACAAAGAAAGAAATCATGGAGCTTTGTCCTGATATAAGCAAAATTACCGTGGAAAGGACTTTGACGAATCTGGTTAAGAGTGGGTATATCGCAAAAGTTGGTGCAGGTCCATCTACTGGTTATGTCCGTGTTTAAAAATATGAAAGTAGCTTATAAATTTGCCAGTCAAAACCGGCATTTTCTTAGCAAAAATCATTGCCTTTTATGTCGGCTTCTATAGCCGTAATCCTTTAATATCTTTAATACGTGATAAGATCGTATTGCAGCTGCAGCTGATAACGCCGGGAAGTGTATCAATGACTGTGTGCAGGAAGTGTTCCATTTCATCATTTGATGAAGCAACGGCATGTACATGCAGCTTGTCTCTTCCTGTGACACGGTAAATCTGCGTGACAGTATCATTATTATGTAATATATCTGTCACCTGCGACAGATGGTCTGGTTTTATCTCGATTTCAAAATAGCATGAAACAGCACCGCTGATCTTTTGAGGGTTTATTATAGTTGTATATTCTTCAATTATGCCTTGTTTCTCCAGAGCCTGAATCCGGGCTTTTACTGCCACTCTGGAAATACCGGTTTCTTTACCGATATCAGAGTAAGAAATACGTGCATTTTCTATAAGCAACTGGATGATTTTCTGATCCAGTTCATCTAAACCGTTCAGGTACATAAGTGTCCCTCCTGTAAAATAATATCCTCCGGATATTAAATATCATATCATTTATTTAGCTGAAAGTAAACGCGGGCTTGACTTAGCAGCTGTAGCTACATATAATTGTTTCATAACGTAATTTAAAACTTGCGTTTTGAATGTATGGAATAGATTCTGGTGAAGGAAAGAATAAGCGAAATTATAAAGGCTTTGGAGGAATATGATAATGTCAAAAGATGAATATTTGCTCACAGATACGCCTCTTAAAGCGTTGACGGTTTTTGCAATGCCAATGATTTTGGGCAGTTTTTTTCAGCAAATATACAATATGGCTGACTCTATCATCGTCGGCCAATTTGTTGGCTCCTCTGCACTTGCAGCTGTCGGGGCCTGCGCAGCGCTGACCAATGTTTTCATTTGTGTGGCACTGGGGGCAGGTGTCGGTGCCGGTGTGCTCGTGAGCCGCTATTTCGGTGCCAGGGAGTATGGAAAAATGAAGACCATCGTGTCAACGTCCTTGTTTAGCTTTTTAATTTTAAGCATAGTCCTTGGTGTTTTTGGCTTTTGCTTTTCCCACTCGATGATGAGAGTATTACAAACCCCTGGCGATATACTGAATGATGCAGTGTTATATCTGCGGGTCTATTTTGTGGGCTTTCCGTTTCTGTTTATGTATAACATTCTTTCCAACATGTTCACTTCCATTGGTGAATCAAAAATCCCACTGGGGCTCCTGGTATTCTCGTCAATCTTAAATATTTTTATGGATCTTTGGATGGTGGCAGGACTTGGTCTCGGTGTGTTTGGTGCAGCCCTTGCGACTCTTATAGCACAGGGGATTTCTGCGGTGTTTTCACTTTTTCTTTTCCTTAGCCGGATGCGTCGATATAAAAGTCGCTTTGACTGGTTTGACAGGCAGGAGTTATATTCCATGCTTCAAATTGCTGTACCTTCGGTTCTTCAGCAGTCTACAGTGTCCATCGGTATGATGATCGTACAGGCTGTTGTAAATCCTTTCGGTACACAGGCACTTGCGGGTTATGCGGCGACGATGCGGGTAGAGAATGTTTTTTCATTGATTTTTGTATCCATTGGCAATGCGGTTTCCCCATATGTTTCCCAGAATCTTGGTGCAAAGAAAATTGAACGGATCAAAAAAGGATATCACGCTGCACTGGTGTTAGATGTATGTTTTGCAGTTCTTGCTTTTATAGTCATTGAAACATTGCATACTCAGATTTCCTCACTATTCCTTGGTAAAGATGGAACTGCCCTGGCTTATCAGGTATCCGAGGGTTATATGAGATGGCTCGGTTACTTCTTCATCTTTATGGGAATCAAAATGGCAACCGATGGGGTCCTTCGTGGTCTTGGAATCATGCGCCCGTTCCTTATTGCAAATATGGTGAATCTGGCGATCCGTCTGTCGGTTGCTTTGATTTGTGCACCGCGTTTTGGCATTGTGTTTGTCTGGCTTGCTGTACCAGCAGGTTGGTTTGCAAACTTTTTAATATCCTATGTGGCTCTTCGGAGATCATGGCCGACTGATAAAGAGGTGCAATCTCGATAGCCTAAAGTAATTTAAAAGGAGAAATTTATAGTATGAACGATAAATGTGTGGTATTGAATGCAAAGAAAATGAATTTTGATGGGAAGCTGGATTTTTCCGTTTTATCTTCTGATGTTACAGTATATGATGATACAACAGAACAGCAGCTGTCAGAGCGTATTCAGGGTGCAGATATCATTGTAACAAAGGAGATGCCTGTGAGTGCAGAAATGATACAGAAATTTCCGGAATCTGTTAAACTGATCTGCGAGGCAGGTACAGGATATAATAATATTGATCTTGAAGCAGCACGAAAGAAGGGGATTACAGTCTGCAATATCCCGGCATACAGCACAGAACGTGTGGCACATACTGCGATCATGATGATATTGAATCTGAGTTCTGCAATGCAGGTACAGATGAAGATGCTGGCATGCGGAAATCATGACAATTTTACCAGAAATCTTCAGGTTCCGCATGTTGAGGTAAATGGAAAAACACTTGGTGTTATAGGTGCAGGACACATTGGCAGGAAAGTTATCCAGATCGCACAGGCTTTGGATATGAACATACTTGTATATGCCAGGACACCGAAAGAGGATGAGAAGGGGATCTGCTATGTATCGCTTGAGGAGCTGCTTAAGAATAGTGATTATGTTTCCATGCACTGTCCATTGACAGAAAGTACAAAACATATGATCAATAAAGAAACTCTATCGCTTATGAAGCCATCAGCGTTTATTATTAATACTTCAAGAGGTGCGCTTATTGATGAGGCTGCTCTTATAGAAGCATTAGAAAATGGTATGATTGCAGGAGCCGGACTTGATGTTCAGGAAACTGAACCACCTGAAGAAACAAACCCTCTTTATACTATGGATCAAGTCCTTTTGACGCCACATATGGGATGGAAAGGACTTGAGACAAGACAGCGGTTGGTTTCTATTCTGGCGGATAATATAAAGCAGTTTATGGAAGGAAATCCGATCAATGTTGTATCAGATCTATAGTATCTGGCAGCAAAGTGATGATATAACTTCCGGGTTTGCAGAGTGAAAAAAATATAATTACAATCAATAAATCAGTGCTTTGATATCTTCTTCCAATATAGCAGGAATAACATAAACAATAGAATTACTGGAAAAAATAAGTCCGAATAGTCGTCAGAAACGCTGAGAAGAAATTATTCTCAGCGTTTTTTGAACATTACTATAATGTCAAGGAATCTTCTGCATCTACCCCACATCTGTAAATTTCCATCAAGATACAGTCTCGCATATTCTAGTGGTTCATCAATGGCAAGTGTGTTTAATGCACAATCTGATCCGGGTGTGGTTCTCAAATTCTTTTCTGCTTTCCAGCAGTCAATGCGAAGCATATAGCCTGCACTGATATAAACATCAATGCTGTTTCGTCCGGGATTATATTCTGCAAATATTGTTCTCATCGTATTTTATCTTCTTATCGTTCAATCAATTATTTGCTACAAAAATCAGAAGCATTTCAATCAGTTCACCATGTCACTTTTATTTTGTGTTATACTGTTTTACATAATTTTCTTGGTCTTGTATTTTCCCTTATCAGAGTTCGTAAACACTGGCGGGACGATATAACACAAGGGAAACAATAAGGGAAAGCTCAATCGGAATTTACAGGAAGTGTGACAAGAAAGCCAAAACGGTATACTGGGAAAAAAAGATTAAGAAAAGAATAAAGAGCTGGTTTTAATTGTAAAATTTATGGGGAACTAACATCAGCTTATTGACATTAATTTAAAAATAAGTATAATAATAGTTGAGTAATTGTTCAACTATTATTATTTGGAGGTGAATATATGTCAAAAACGTCTTATATTTGTAATTGCGATGTAATTCATGAGGATATTGTGAATGATGTGAAATCCAAGATGCAGCCAAAAGATGATTATATCCAGTTGGCTTCTTTGTTTAAGCTATTTGGAGATGGAACTAGAGTACAAATCTTACACGCTCTAGAACAGAGTGAGATGTGTGTATGTGATCTTGCAGTGCTACTGGGGGTAACAAAATCTGCAATTTCGCATCAGTTAAAGGCATTACGCCTAGCGAATCTGGTAAAATTCCGTAAAGAAGCACAGATAGTTTACTACTCGCTGGCAGATGATCATGTGAAAGAGATTATTGACAAGGGATTTGAGCATCTTTGGCAGAAATAATATTTTTTAATATTATAGTTGAGTAATTGAACAATTAAACAAATTATAAGGAGATTATCATGAAACGCATATTTCTATTAAAAGGGTTGGACTGTCCAAATTGTTCCGCAAAAATTGAAAAAGAAATCGGAGAGTTGGATGGAGTGCAATCCTCAGTGGTAAATCTGATGAAGCAGACGCTTACAATCAATGTTACTCAGACAGCCGCAGATACGATAGCCAGTCAGATTGAAACGATTGTTCATAGTCATGAGCCCGATGTGGAAGTTCAGGAAGAAACCGTTATGAATGTTACAAAGAGTTATTCGTTAAAAGGATTGGATTGTCCGAATTGTTCTGCAAAAATTGAAAAAGAAGTCGGAGAATTGGATGGAGTACAATCCTCAGTTGTAAATTTGATGAAGCAGACGCTGACAATCAATGTTGCTCCAGTTGCCGCAAATACAATAGCCAGTCAGATTGAAACGATTGTCCACAGCCATGAGCCGAGTGTGGAGGTTCAGGAAGAAACAATTATCCCCGTTACAAAGAGTTATTTGTTAAAGGGCTTGGACTGTCCGAACTGCTCCGCAAAAATTGAAAAAGAAGTCGGAGAATTGGATGGAGTACAATCCTCAGTTGTAAATTTGATGAAGCAGACGCTGAC
>NZ_JBCOMI010000021.1:66573-79859 GCF_040924245.1 Ruminococcus sp. J1101004sp1_RTP21198st1_B9_RTP21198_201120
AATCAATGTTGCTCCAGTTGCCGCAAATACAATAGCCAGTCAGATTGAAACGATTGTCCACAGCCATGAGCCAGATGTAGAAGTTTCCGAAATTGCACAGGAATACTATATACCTGCAAAAAAACAGGATACCAATACATCCTATAACAATGAGGACAAGAAGTTGACGATTCGTTTAGCGATTGGCGCAGCAATCTATGGTATTGGTATGGCATTGACAGTTTTTGCGAAAGTACCACTGCCTGTCGAGTTAGTTTTTCTCATTGTCTCCTATATTATTCTTGGCGGGGATGTTGTATGGCAAGCTGTGAGGAATATTTCAAAGGGACGTGTGTTTGATGAACATTTCCTGATGAGCGTTTCTACGATTGGTGCTTTTGTCATTGGTGAATATCCGGAAGCAGTTGCTGTTATGCTGTTCTATCAAGTTGGTGAATTTTTCCAGTCATTGGCTGTTGAGCGTTCCAAAAAATCTATATCAGATTTAATGGATATACGTCCGGATTGTGCTACAGTCAGAAGGAACGGAGAATTGATTACCATATCTCCTGAAAGTGTTGCCATTGGTGAGATTATTATTGTAAAGCCTGGTGAAAAAATCCCATTAGACGGTGTGGTATTGGATGGAGATTCTATGCTGGATACGAGGGCTTTAACTGGAGAATCGGTTCCGAGAAGCGTTCATAAAGGAGACGAAGCACTTTCCGGTTGTATGAATCAGACGGGTGTTTTAACGATTAAGACAACGAAAGCATTTGGTGAATCTACTGCTTCAAAGATTATTGATCTTGTGGAGAATGCGTCCAGTAGAAAAGCACCAACAGAAAATTTCATTACTACATTTGCACGTTATTACACTCCTGTTGTTGTAATCTTAGCAGCTATTCTGGCAATTCTGCCACCGATCCTTCTTGGTGGAGGTTGGACAGAGTGGATTCGCAGAGGATTTGTTTTCCTTGTGGTATCTTGCCCATGTGCATTGGTCATTTCAATCCCGCTGACTTTCTTCGGAGGTATTGGTGCGGCATCTAAACGAGGTGTTCTTGTAAAAGGAAGTAATTATTTAGAGGCGCTTAATAATGTCAGCATTATTGTGTTCGATAAAACTGGAACACTTACAAAGGGTGTTTTCAATGTGACTGATATTCTGCCTGCAAATGGATTTTCAAAAGAACAGGTTCTGGAGTATGCGGTCCAGGCAGAGAGCTTTTCTAACCATCCTATTGCAAAATCCATTCTCTCTGCTTATGGAAAAGAAATTGACCAATCAGTTATCTCTGATTACAAGGAAATTTCCGGATATGGAATCAGTGCCATGGCAGGAAAGAAGAAAGTTTATGCTGGCAATACGAAACTTATGGATTCAGAGCATGTGGAGTACACAGCCTGTGAAAAAGTTGGTACAAAGGTTTATGTAGCAGTAGATGGTCAATATGCCGGATGCATTTTGATAACAGATGAAGTAAAGCCGGACAGCAAAAAAGTAATTTCTGATTTGAAACATATCGGTGTGGAAAAAACAGTCATGCTTACTGGTGATGATGAAAAAATCGGAAAGGCTGTTGCGGAAGAATTGCAGTTGGATGAATATTATGCACAACTGTTTCCTGATCAAAAAGTGGAAAAGGTTGAGCTTTTGGACAGTAAAAAGAGACAGGGAAGCAAATTAGCTTTTGTTGGTGATGGTATCAATGACGCTCCTGTCCTTGCTCGTGCGGATGTTGGTATCGCAATGGGTGGTCTTGGTTCAGATGCGGCCATTGAAGCTGCGGATGTGGTTCTGATGACAGATGAACCATCTAAGCTGGTGGATGCGATTGATGTGGCAAAAGCGACAAAGCAAATTGTCATGCAGAATATAGTGATTGCCCTTGGAATTAAGAGTGTGTTCCTGATTCTTGGCGCTCTTGGTATTGCGGGAATGTGGGAAGCTGTATTTGGTGATGTAGGCGTTACCATAATTGCTGTTTTGAACGCAATGAGAATTTTGAAAAAATAGGAAATGAGGTGGGAATGTGAAACGAAAACTGATTCTGTTAGTTGTTACGATTGTTTTTCTTGTAGGTTTTGGTGTCATATTACATTCACCGCCTTCTATGATTGATGCAGTCACAGGAGCAACACCGAAGTCAAAAAAGGCGGCTCAAGCCTCCGCACAGTTGGAAGGCTCTTATGTTCTCGGTATTAATATGATGTCAGATGGTCTCGACAACGAGAACACCCGGAATAAATTAAAAGAATTGGCACTGGACGATTCGGAAACAAATGAAACAGATCTCATGAAAACGGACATTAGTTTTCGGTTATATGTATCTGAGACGGATTATCCGCTTGTCAGTTATGCTAAGAAACTCTGTGACAGGTTGAAACAGGCCGGTTTTTTCGTAGATCTGAAAGAGTACAGTAACACAATGATGCTATCAAGAGTGATAAGTGGAAAGTATGATGTATTCCTGGCATCGGATGATTTTATTGACGTTACAACGCTAACACAGATGGACTATATGATCATGGACAGCGAAGAAATGAGGTGAGCGGGAATTTATGAGAAAATGGAATACGATTTTGTCTGTTTTAATGCTTCTCATTTTTATGATTCATGGAATCATGGGAAGCTTTATGCTGAACGGAGTTGGAAGTAGTGCAGGGAAACTTCTTGCATGGATTGGTGTTGGTATTCTTGTTGTGCATACGGTGATTGGTGTCATCCTGACAGTTCAGAGTTTACAGACAGCGAAGCAATCCGGAAAAATGTATCTGAAACAGAACGCCATATTCTGGGCGAGACGAGCCAGTGGGCTGGCAATAATGATTCTGCTGTTATTCCATATTGGCTTGTTTGGAAAGGTGCAGAATGGGACATATATTTTGTTCCCTTTTACAACGGTAAAGATGGTAACTCAGCTTTTGTTCGTAGCGGCAATCTTTGTCCATATTTTTATCAATATCCGCCCATTGCTCGTATCACTGGGAATCATCAGTTATAAAGAACGAAGGAGTGATATTTATTTGATCCTTTCGGTGCTTCTTCTTTTTATAGCGGGAGCGGTTATTTTATATTATATTGGGTGGCAATATCTATGAGTAAGACAATTGTTATTATAGGTGCTGGACTGGCAGGACTTTCAGCGGCTTTGCAGGCAGCGGAAAATGGATGCAATGTAAAACTGGTTTCCTCCCTTCCGTCAGAGCGGGCACAGTCTGTTATGGCGGAGGGCGGTATCAACGCAGCTTTGAATACAAAAGATGAAAACGACAGTCCCGAAGAACATTTTACAGATACAATAAAGGCAGCATGTGGTCTGGCAGATCCAAATGCAGTTTGGGGAATGACACAGGCAGCACCGGAGCTGGTGCACTGGCTGCTAAAACTTGGAGTTAAATTTAACATGAGTGGCTATGATGATGTGGATCTGCGGAATTTTGGCGGGCAGAAAAAGAAACGGACTGCTTTTGCACAGAGCGATACCGGGAAGCAGATCATGACAGCTATGATAGATGCTGTTCGCAGGAAAGAAGCATCTGGTATGGTAGAACGGTTCAGCCATCATTCTTTCCTAACACTTCGTCTGTGTGGCAATATTTGTTGTGGCTGCGTAATCAGGGATGAATACAGTCAGGAGACTGTGGAATTACCGGGGAATGCGGTTATTGTTGCCACCGGTGGTATGCACGGATTGTTTGGAAATACAACGGGTTCGCTGAGCAATACAGGAGAAGTCACCGCAGAATTGTTCCGGCTTGGTGTTCCTCTGGCAAATGGCGAGATGATCCAGTACCATCCGACAACTGTGAAATGTGGTGGAAAACGCATGCTCATCAGCGAGGCGGCCAGAGGGGAAGGTGGCAGGTTGTTTGCCATGAAAGATGGAAAACAATGGTATTTCATGGAGGAAAAATACCCGGAGCTTGGAAATCTGATGCCACGAGATATTACCGCCAGAGAGATATGGAAGGTCAGCCATGAATCAGAGGTATTTCTTGACATGACGGAAATATCGGAGGAGATTATTTCAAATAAGCTATCTGGTCTGGCAGACGATTGTATGACCTATCTGCATAAAGATATACGAAAGGAACCGGTGTCTGTTTTACCGGGAATTCACTATTTTATGGGAGGCATTCTGGTGGATGAGCAGCACAGAACGCCGATTCAGAATCTTTGCGCTGCCGGAGAATGCTGTGCCCAATATCATGGTGCCAACCGTCTTGGTGGAAATTCTCTGTTAGGAGCGTTATACGGAGGACGTGTTGCGGCAAAATCAGCATGCGAACAGGCAGATGTAGTAGATCTATCTTGTGCGACACAGATAGATTTTCCACCAGCGTCTCAAATTTCAGAAATAAAGCAATTAAACAAAGTGATGCAGGAGACTATGGGCGTTGTCAGAAATGAGAATACGTTGTTAAATGGGATTCAAACGGTACAAGCGCTGACAGGAAATCTCCCATTGCTTGGCATGGCAGTTCTAAAGAGTGCTCTTGCAAGAAAAGAAAGCCGTGGTGCACACTGGCGGGAGGATTATCCGAAGAGCAATGACGATGATTACCTTAAAACAACGGTAGCCAGATTTGATGGAAAGCAGATACAGATTTCCTTTGTACCTGTTCCAGAAAGGCGGTGATTCACTTGGTATATAAAATAAGAATCAGGCGGCAGGAGAGTCAGAAATCAGACAGTTATTGGCAGGAATTTGAGTATGACGGAAGCAAAAACAGCTCTGTTGCCACTGTTCTAAAGGAATTGAACAGTAGAACCCCTTTGAAAGATAACTCAGGAAATATAGTTACTCCCATCAGCTGGGAATGTAGCTGTATGGTGCGAAAATGTGGGGCTTGCGCCATGCTGATTAACGAACGTCCGAGGTTGGCATGCTCTACATTTCTACATACGTTAAAAGGTTCTACAATCATCTTGGAACCTTTAAGCAAATTTCCGCTTGTAAGAGATTTGATCGTTGACCGGTCAATTCTGTTTGAAAATTTGAAAAAACTGAACCTTTGGCTTGAAAGTGAAGCTTATATGAATCCGTGGACACATGAACCGAGATACCAGTCGGCACGCTGTCTGATGTGTGGCTTCTGCCTTGAAGTGTGTCCTAACTTCTCTGCAAATGGGACTTTCGCAGGCGCTGTTGCTGCAGTCAACGCATTTCGGATTCTGAATGAAGAACAGGAAAGCACTCATTTGAATGAGATTTCTGCTGAATATAAGAAGAAATATTTTGAGGGATGCGGGAAGTCGTTATCTTGTCATGATATTTGTCCGATTGGTCTGCCTGTGGAAGAACTGCTTGTAAGGTCGAATGCAGCGGCTGTTTGGGGCAAATAAAATGGATGATAAAAGCTATAATGAATGTATGAAGAGAATCAAAAACTTGATTCTCTTTTTTAAAAATACATACATTGACAAATATCTATGTATATATTATATTGAACATAGACAATGATCAATGTGAGGTGTCAATATGAATGCAATGGATGTGGCTTTGATATGCAAGGCTTTGGGCGATGCGAACCGGCTGGAAATTGTACAGATGCTGTCGGATGGAGAAAAGTGCGGGGGTAAACTTTTGGAAAGATTTGAAATTACCCAGCCAACTTTATCCCATCATATGAAGATATTAGTAGGATGCGGCCTTGTGAATGATCGTAAGGAAGGAAAATGGCATCACTATTCTTTGAATTGTGAGACATTGATGAATTACAAACACTTTATATAATCCCTTACTTGCCTTGGATGCGGTGACGGGGATTGTTGTAAATAATTTAAGGAGAGCAGATATCATGAAAAAAGAATCAAATTCAGGAATTAGTTTTTTCCAGCGTTACCTGACTGTAACCTGCCAAACATCAATCTGGGGCAGTTGCAGATAATTCTCGCAGCAGCGGGCTTACTTTCTGTATTAGCAACGGTTAGCTGTATGTTGTTCCTGTCTGCAAAATGTAAAGACACATTGACAGTTTTGCTGATCTCTATCGTAGTTCTTCTCATGTCGCTTTTTGCTTATGTGGCGATGGGAGCAACATGGCTCTCTACCATACTTCCATCTGCCGGAATTGGTATGCAGAACAATTTCCTTTCTCAGCTTGCAAATTTCAATTATCTGAATATCGGTGGAATGAGTTTCTGGACACCGCATGTTATTTTGATTTCGGCAGGAATTGAATTATTTGTGTTTACATTCTTGGCGATTCATTCCTATTGCAGACATCAGGTAGCATAAAAGAAGTTCAAAATAGAATGAATTGATTATCTGCCGCATGACGGCAAAAGAAAAACCAGACAATTTAGAACGGCGACTTTGATTTTCAGAGCCGCCGTTTCTTTGCGTTTATACAAACCTATGATGAATTTTCCGGAAATATTGTAGCTAATAGTTATTTAAACTGTTGTATTTGTTTAAAAATTAAAAAATATCTAATGAGTCTTCCGCATCTACCCACATCTGCAAATTTCCATCAAGATATAATCTTGCATATTCAAGAGGATCATCAATGGCGAGTGCGTTTAATGCACAGTCTGATCCTGATGTGGTTTTTAAGTCCTTTTCAGCTTCCCAACAGTCAATGCGGAGCATATAGCCAACAGAGGTATAAACATCAATACTGTTGCGCTTGGGATTGTATTCTGCAAATATTGTTCTCATCGTATCAAATCTCCTTATCGTTAAATCAATCATTTGTTGCAAAAATCAGAAGCATTTCAATCAGTTCACCATGTCACTTTTATTTTGTGTTATACTGTTTTATAGGATTTTCTTGCCCTTGTATTTGCCCTTATCAGAGTTCGTAAACACTGGTGGGACAATATAACACAAGGGAAACAATAAGGGAAAGCTCACCAGTGATAAATTCAGTGTTTTCAAGGGTTTACGGAGAATTTAATAACAAAATATAACAGTTATTAAATCTCTTAAAACAGGTGAAATCTCAATCGGAATTGCTAAACGCAGATCCTTTCAAGATGGTTCCTCAGAATCACAAGCGAGTATTCCAAACGTATTTCAAAGCGAAGTTATAGATTAAAACTTTGAGTAAGGTGAAAGAACAGCAATATGATGAATGAGTTGTTCGAAGTTCTCCTTGCTCCAAAAACGGGGATGAACGAATCCATGCATAACTCTGTTTCGCCCGTTTTCATCGTTGTTTACTTTTACATATTTGAAATATTTCTTTGTTTCTTCCAGAACCTTGACATATTCCTGATTATTTTGATTTTCTGCTATTGCCAAAGAAATCAACTTCATGCCAACATTGACCTTAACTGGTTGCCCATTACGATCGAATAAAGGAAGTCCATAGTCGGAGGTTGTAATTCTAATCAGTTCTTCCAAATAGGAATACGCAAAGGGCGTAAGTACGGAGAAGGAATCAGGGAATTTCTCGTATATTCTTTGCACTTCTCCCCAATCAGGAGCCCAGTTCCAAAAATGTGCGTAATCTATTATTTGATTGAAATCTTCTTGCAGTGCCATAGAATGACCTCCTTCTTATATTGAAATGTATAATTTTATTGTAGCACGATTGGCTGTGGATTCAATATCACTTATGAGATAGCTGTGTTTTTCATGGATACAGCTTTTTCATGGGCTACAGTAGGATTATACAATACATTTACAAGAAGTATGAATATTGCAAAGGGAAGAGGTATAGATTTTAATTTTGCTGATGGCACGATCTGTGACTGGAAAAATGAAAGGGAATATAGGTTGTTGGGGTATATCTCACACATGAGTGAAAACATAGCGGATGGTTACCTACAATGATTTCATTAAGGATATGACCATCATAAGCAAAAAAGTACAGAGACGTATAACTGTATAATATACTTCTCTGCACTTTTTAGCTTATGAGATATATTTATTTTTCCTTATTTTCTGGTGGAACGTACTCCAACAGATCCTCGATCTTACAATTCAATGCACAGCACAACCTGGCTAAAACAGCGGTATCCAGCCGTGTTACCGTTCCTTTACAAAACTGGTTGAGTTGGGTCCTTTGCATTTCGGCGCGGTGAGCCAATTTGTTCTTACTGATGTTTTGCTTTTCTATCATTTCATCCAATTTGATCCGGATAGTTCCATAATTACGATCTTCCATATACCATTACCCTCAACTACAATATTATTCAGGATTGTAAGTATAGGATAACTAATATATAATTGAATTATAAGTTGTAGAATCTCTACTGTAATTACTTGCACACACTTATTCCAATGGGAGGAAATTTTGATTATGGAAAAAAGTTTATTCAACGAATTGACCTTGGAGCAAAAACAAAAATTACTGACATTGCCGGCAGAATTGAAACATTTCACTCAGACTCAATGGGCTGCAATATACGGGATCGTACCTATGACACAAGAACTTTTTGATAGTATTCAGTTGGAACGTTTGAAAGTAGGAGAGGAACTGGAATCTGCTGCCCTGGATACATTTCTGAAATACCCTGAGTTTGCCCTTAATTACAGCAGTCGGCTCGAAAGTGACTTAATCACTTCAAATACTATCTCTTCTGACGATGCAGAAGAAAATTTTAAGCAATTATATGAAAAAATGCGGCATTCTATATATGCGAAATTTCAATATGATATAGGCGCATAAGCTAAGAGAAATCAGGAATTTAAAAATTCTGACCTTCTTGTAAACATTTTGTCACATACGACATTATCTTATATAAAAAGACAGAGAACCCTCTTATATAATTACGTTTTGCCATATACCTAGATAATAAGAGAGTTCCCCGAATAATATTTTATCTATATTATTACTCATTCAGCTCTTCAAAGAAATCATTAAACTCACATTCAAAGATTTCCTTCATGGCCACCAGTTCGCTTACTTTAATATTCATCCGATTTGTTTCCAGCTTCGCATAGGTACTTTTGGAGATCTGGATCCCCATGAGATTCATTTTGGCAATCACTTGATCCTGTGTAAGCTTTCGGCTATACCGTATTTTCTGTATGTTCCCGCCAATGTTCATATCCGGTCTGAGTTTCTGCATGATATTCCCTACTTTCATCAATAATTCGTTATTAAGAAACTTTTGTATTGATAATAGCCGAGAAACTTCATATAATGTTTCGTAATAGAGAAATATCTGTAAGCATATCAAACACACAAAGGAGAAAACAAATCAATGAAAGAACAAGCAAAAACCCCCGTCTTTCAGGAAGACAACGGTACCTGGGCTCATCTGACCAAATTGGTAAATCCTCTTATCTGCACCATTGAATACGGCCGTCGTACCGGGTTTTCATCCCGGGAAGAAGCAGAAGAGAGCTATCAACGTTCCCTGGTTTCTTACCACGACCAGTTGTCCAAACTGAAAAAGGAGCGGGATATGCCTTTTACCTTTTCGGAATATCTGGATTACTGGCTGAATGATGTGTGTGCTCAGGGTTCTAATGGCAGCCGTACACTGGTTCAAAAGCAATGGATCATAAACCTGATCATCCAGCCTCATCTGCATAAGGATATTCTTTTGGGATGTGTCACTCTTGATTATCTCAATAGGGTTCTGGAATCCTGTCAGGCTTACTGCTGCAATGGAGGCTATTATGCATATAAGCTGCTACACAACGCTTTGAAACACGCCCGTGTAAACAACTGGCTTCCAGATATGGACTTCCAGCAGATCCGGCACTATCCGGAGTCTCCCGGAAATCCGGTTTTCTATTCCCCGGAACAGCTTCGCACATTCCTGACTGCCGCTTCCAATTCCAACCATTACCTGGAGATTCAACTGGCTCTTTTCTGCGGCCTGACACCCGGGGAAATCCTTGGACTGAAGTATTCGGATTTCAACCGTCATGAGCAGACTATCACAATCCAGAGGATCTATACCTCGAACGATTCCGGGAAGAACTGCCAGTTAAAAAAACTGGAAGAGACCAAACAGAACCGAAGCTTAAAAATTCCGTCTTTTTTATTTTCGGAACTTTCTGCCCGGCGGAAAGAAAACAGGAAACTCCTGACAAAATATCCATCAGCTACAGGCTATAAATCTTATCTTTGTCTTGGCCCCACAGCAAAGATAAAGTCTGTTTCTACATTAGGAGCTGCTTTAAAAGTGATCACCACAGAAGCGGGTCTTCCAAGACTGAACATGCGTGATCTGAGATATATGTTCGCCCGTTTTCTTCTCGAACAGGATTTTTCCCTTGAAGCAGTCTCTGGTATCCTTGGCCACACAAAACAGACTACAACACTGGCATTTTGCAACAGGATTCCATGTACGGATCCTGAAGTTGGTGCTGTCGTTGCAGGTTCCCTGGACCCGGTCCTTGGCGCTGGAAAAAAGGAGGGAAAAACCTGTGAAAAAGAATGAACCCTATCTCCAGATGCCGGTAAAGGAAACCTTCCTTTATGGCAGGCTCATTTCCGGGAAATCCCTTGGTGACGTTATATACATAAAAGCCAGACGAAAATACTGTTTCCGTCTTTTACTTGTTTTTGAGTCCGGCGATGTGAAGATGGTACAGCGGACCACCTCTTCCAACAAGCAGCTGGCCCGCCAAGAAAGGGATGAGGCCCTCATGGAAATCGCAAACGGCAGTTTCATCCCTTTTTCTTATACCGTGAAAGAGTTTTATGATTTCTGGTTTTACCATCATATGCTCGGTCAAAAAAGGATCACTTATAATACCTACAACGCTTACCGGAATATCATAGAAAACTATCTGCTTCCTAAACTCGGCCATAAAAAGCTGGATGCGCTGCAGAGAAGAGACCTGGTAAAGGCATTGTCTGGTATTCCCCATCCGGGAGTATTAAGAACTGCGGCGGGTGTCGTCACGGCTTCCCTTTGCTATGCGCGGAAACACAACTATCTTTCCAGAGATATCTATACCGGGATCTCTTCCGAAGTAAAACAGCCATGCCAGAAGAAAAAAGTGGATACCCGGCAGCAGGTTTATACCGTGGAACAAGCTGCCCATCTTTTATATCTGTGTAAACAGCAGGAACCCATGATTTATCTGCCCATGCTCCTTGCCGTCACTGCCGGCCTGCGGATTTCTGAGATCACCGGACTCCGGTACAGCGATATTGATTTCCTTGGCAAGAAACTTTTTGTGGAACGCCAGCTTGGAAAGAACCTGTACATGGAAGTGGCGCAGGAGAACAGGCCGGTACTGTGCAGTGAACTCCCACTGAAAACAAAAAACAGCAAAAGAGCAGTAGTACTGGCTGATTTTGTCCTGGATGAGATCCTCCTGGAACGACAGCGCTACGAAAAACGCAAAGCTTCTGATCCAGAATTCCTGGATCTGGGCTACATCTGCTGTCATGAAAACGGGCAGTGCCATAACCGTAGTTTTTATATCAAGTCTTACAACCGCCTGATGGAACAGAGCGGGATCTCCCGGCTACCCTGGAGAAAATTCCGGAATACCTATGCCACAGTCCTCGCACAGTACCAGGTCAACATGAAAACGATCTCTAAATGTCTTGGACATTACAGCCCGGATTTTACCAGCAGGATCTATGTAGCCTCCCAGAAACAGGAAACCTATGACATCTCAAAGATAATCGAAGAGTATGTGTTGGCCCATCATCTTTTATCGAAGGAACAGGGCTGCGTGGAACCGAAAAGGCAGTGCAATGTGGAACAGAAACCCTACCAGCTTCCCGATACTCATGCTTATTGGAATTATTTTTATGATTAAAATCAGCTTTACATTTTATAATAAAATATCTCAGGAAACGGAACGTTTACAGTTAAAGTCTCTCCCTGGATATCCGCGATCTGCTGGCAGAGGTTCAGCATCCGGTAAGGATTTGCATATCCGAAAAGTTCCATGATCTTTTTAAACTGTTTTTCCTTTTTGATAAGATCTGCGAGATACATATATCTCAGATCTCCAAGGGAGATGCGGGGCAGGCCATAGGACTGAGTGATCTTTTTCAGTCTGGTATTCAGTGTGGGAAGCGTCTTGACTTTTCCATATGGACCAAGGCACAGGGCGCCTTCTTCGGCCAGTCCAGGATATTTCAGAATAATGCCCTCATTCAGATATCTCCGGTCCCTGATCTCATCAAATAAAAATTCCGGAACAGGCACAGTACGGTAATTGCTGTCTGAACGGAGTTTTCTGCCACTGTATTTGAAGTTCTGGCTACCGTTAACTCCATTCCTGTCAGCGGACATATAGTTCCGTGCATGCAGCCCGCAGATCGTTACCGTACCTGCCTCCAGATTGAAACTGTCATATTTAAGTCCAAGGATTTCTCCGGGTTTCAGCCCACAGTAAAGCGCCAGGGCATATTCCAGATAATGGGAGGTGTTGTCTTTCTTTGCAGCTGATAAAAAGCAGGTAAGCTGTTCCGCTGTATAAAGAACCGGATCTTTTTCCAACACGGAATATTTTTTTAATTGAAAGAAAAGTTCATAATCTCCGGTATCTGGTTCAAAACTATCCTTTATAAAAACACGCAGAAAACGGTATGCCGAAGCAGCCATATTTTCATTTTTTCGGTCGATACGTGCCAAAAGAGCATTCAGATATTCTGCATCGATATCGTCAACCGCCCGCTCCTTATCCGGAAGGTTGGGTTCAATGACATTGAAGATCATCCAGTGGTAGTAAGCATCCGTACTGCTGCTGGTTGAATTCGGAAGGTATTCGTTCTGGTACCAGCTCTCCAGGTAATTGACAAAAGTAGTTGCAGCATTTTCGTTCCTTTTCTCTTTTTTCATTGTTGTGGCTGTAACAGCCATTTCTTTTGATTCTTTTCTCATTCTTTTTTCCTTTCTGCCATCATTGGCTGAGCGTTTAATTGTCTTTCAATTATATATTGTCCGATTTTCGCTCAGAATCTGATCTTTTATGAAAAATTTTTGACAAAATTCTAAAAAAATGACATATTAATCCTGTAAGGTGGATGTCCATACAAAGAAATATATTTATAGAATACTTACGCGTTTAATATGTAATATTTTTAAGAATGGTTATTTAAGAAAGGTTTTCCAAGAAAACAGATAGCCCAAAAGTGACAAGCACCTCAACATTTTTTGACAGAAACAAAAAATATGACATATTAGTATTGAAAAAAAGAATCTTGTAAAAAAGGAGTGACAGCAGACAATTTTCACCATTTCCACAAAAGCACACGATTTCTCTTGAATTTCTGAAATGACCTGTATTATAATAGGATAATTAACGGCATATACCACAGCCGGTACCGCAGTGACCAAATGCTGTTTTCGGGGTAAAAATAGGTTCAAAAATGAGCATTATTTTTCCCACTTATTCAGAAAAAAAGGCACTATCCAAATC
>NZ_JBCOMI010000022.1:0-64584 GCF_040924245.1 Ruminococcus sp. J1101004sp1_RTP21198st1_B9_RTP21198_201120
TTAATCTGCCCTTTTGAAATGAGTTTTTAGCAGGATAATATAAATGTGTAATATCTAATCTTAAGTTTATGATGTTGTGCTTCGCGGGTGGTGACCATTGTTATACGCAAAAATCACCTTTCCGTACTATAATAGAGGTGTCCAGCCACTATTTACGAAAGGAAAGGTGATTTTATGGCAAAGAAAACGAATGATTTATCACACACAAAATGGATGTGTAAATATCACATTGTCTTCACTCCAAAGTATAGACGAAAAATAATTTACAATCAATACAAAGCTGATATTCGTGACATTATAAAACAGTTATGCTCTTATAAAGGAGTAGAAATAATCGAAGGGCATCTTATGCCCGACCATATTCATATGTTGGTCAGCATACCACCAAAATATAGCGTATCTAGTTTTATGGGATATTTAAAAGGAAAGTCAGCACTTATGATATTTGATAGACACGCAAATTTAAAGTACAAATTTGGAAACAGACATTTTTGGAGTGAAGGATTCTATGTTAGTACAGTAGGAGTAAATGACGCCACAGTACGCAAGTATATCCAAGAGCAGGAAAAATATGATATCATGCAGGATAAACTCAGCGTAAAAGAATATGAGGACCCTTTTAAGGGTTAAGGCGAAGTAGTACAAATGCCCTTTTAAGGGCGGCGACGAGTCAAGAGCAATGTGGCTGGAGCAAAGCGAAAGCCAGCGCCTTGAGACGCTGGCCTAGCATTAAAGGCTTATAGCCGTCCTACGAGCCACCCGTTTCACGGGTGGGGGCGACTCCCTCTTCTCTGTATCAGCAGCGAAGCGCCCTGATACCAAACTTTCTTTTTCCGCCTGGAATACTCAGCCGCGAGGAGGGGCCTATGGGCTGGCGGTCATTGCGAGGATTCCAGGGATTTTTCATATATGCGCAGGAGGTGGAGCACTGTCTGAGGCCACCCCGTGGCCGAGTTTGCTCCACCTCCTGCAAATAAGCGTATATGGAAAATCCCGGAACCGCAGCTCTGGCCGTCAGCCCATAGGTCCCTCCTCGCGGCGTCCCTTAATCTTCCACAAATATAGTCGGATTCTCACACTTATGATACAACACCATCGCCCCAAACGCTGGCATCGGCACCCTGATCACACCTACCTTAGCTGTATATTCATATTCCTCCGTGGTATATCCATCACGGTAAGACAGCATGATCCGCTTCAATACAGAATCCTTCAATCTGCTGATTCCCGTCTTCCAGACCTCAATCTCAACCTCCCGATCCTCATTCCGGTTATTCAGAATCACGATCATTCTTTCATCATGGGAAAATCTTCCGAAGCAAAGTCCCTGATAATCATTCCAGAGGAACACAAGGGAACCATTACTTAAGAAATCATATTCCTTATGGATCTTAATCATATCTCTGTGGAACGCAATCATCATCTGATCCTCATGTCCCCATGGATAAGTTCTTCTGTTATCCGGATCTGTAAAGCCACAGACACCTGCCTCATCACCATAATAAACAGTTGGTGCTCCCGGCCAGGTCATCTGCACCACAACACCTTCACGCATCACTGCAGGATTGATGTTCTGGGAAGCAGCTTCCGCACCGGCATAGGAAATCCTTCCCACACGGCGGTTTGTTCTGGTGAGAAATCTGGAATGATCATGATTGGACAGCTCATTCATGGACGTATAAAGTGCAGACATATGAAGTGCCCTCATATGAGTCTTCATAGCCCCAATAAAGGCATCACTGTTTCCATAAAGATCATCCCTGCACTCATCACTGTGCTTCTCCATGCCCGTCAGGAACCAGGTCAGAGGTTCCATAAAGGCATCGTAGTTCATAACCGTATCCCACTCATCCCCTTGCAGCCAGCTCTCCGGATTTCCGTAATGCTCTGCCAGAATGATCGCATTGGGATTTGCCTCCTTTACAGCTTTCCGGAAATCCTTCCAGAACTGATGGTTAAATTCGTTGCTGTGCCCAAGATCTGCCGCCACATCCAATCTCCATCCATCTACATTATAAGGCGCAGAAACCCACTTCTTACCAATCTCCAGAATCTTATCATACAGATCCCTGGAGGCTTCATAATTCAGCTTCGGCAAAGTATCATGAGTCCACCATCCATCATAGGTAGGATTGTACGGCCAGCGGTTCTCGTCATAGAAATTAAAGTAATACCTATATGGACTGTCTGCAGAAATATACGCTCCCTTTGGATATCCCTCCTGGTTCTCATAGATCCGCTCTCTGTCCATCCATTTGTTAAAAGATCCACAATGGTTAAACACTCCATCCAGGATTACTTTCATGCCTCTCTTATGGATTTCCTCCACAAGCTTTGCAAACAGTTCATTACTTGCCTCCAGATTCCGCTTATCGGTCACACGCTTAATAAATTTCCGGGCATGGGCATTCTCGCGGTCCCCCTCATTCAGAAGGCCATCATCCATATCCTCCACGATCTTGCCGTAATGGGGATCCACATACTCATAATCCTGAATATCGTACTTGTGATTACTTGGAGAAACAAAAATCGGGTTCAGATAAATAACATCCACTCCCAGATCCTGCAGATAATCCAGTTTATCCATAATTCCCTGCAGGTCACCGCCATAAAACTCCCGCACCCCCATTACTGCCGGAACTTTTCCCCAGTCTCTTACCCTGGAAGTCATATCGCCAATATAAAAATATTCACGATCCTCCACATCATTCGTCGGATCCCCATTGCAGAAGCGATCCACAAAAATCTGGTACATAACAGCACCCTTCGCCCACTGGGGTGTATCATAATCCGGATAAATCTCAAACTCCAGACGCTCCTCCGGGTTCATGGAAACACCCTGATAATTATAATAACAGGTCACCCATCCGTATGTGATCTCAAAATGGTAACGGACAATCTCCTCTCCCATAATAATAGAAGTCTCATAATAATCAAATCCATTGGATTTGGCCACACGCTCCATCTGTTGACGCTTGCCATCGTATACTAAATAAACCATATCTACGTTGTTCCGCTTGGTGCGGAAGCGGATACGGACCTTGTCTCCTGCTTTGGGATTTGACGGACAACGGTAATAATCAGAACCATCGCTGAACAATGCCTCTGTATTCAAAACCGGCCTCATATTCAATATATATTGCATTTTTTTCATTACATCTGCATTATTATGATCCATAACATCCCTCTTTCTAAAAAATTACACTCTATATTTTAACTGAAAACGTTTCTTCCCACAACTGTTAAAATTCGGCTTATTCTCCAAACTTCCGCCCATCTTACCGACGATTTCACCAAAGAACTCCCACCACATTTCAAACACACTCTAAAATACCTTATTCATTTAACGTAAAAAAGACAGCCGGTAAAAGCTGTCTTTTTTGGAGAAGGTATTTCTTCTTATGGGGTGTAGCAAAAACTATATAATGTATTGGGGGGTTTTTACGATGTATATAGTACCATGTGTCCACCAAAAAGTGTGCACAAACTTCACAAAAATCGCTATTGTTTTTTGTGCATGTTATATGCTTTCATTTGATTCACCCGATTTTTCCATTGTAAAAAGTGCTTCAAATTCATCCCGATGAACTTTTTCCTTCTCGAGAAGAAGCTTGGCACAGCCATGAAGAACCTCCATATGCTCAGAAATAATCTTCTTCGCATTGTCATGACACTCCTCAATGATACTGTGAATCTCACTGTCAATTGCCTTGGCAACATCCTCGCTGTAACCGCGGGTGTGCGCCAGATCCCGTCCAATAAATACCTCATCGTCATCATCTCCATAGGAGATCAGTCCAATCTTATCGGACATACCATACTTGGTCACCATAGCTCTTGCTTCGCTGGTAGCCCGCTTGATATCGTTGGATGCACCAGTTGTAATATCGCCAAAAATCAGCTCCTCTGCCACACGTCCTCCAAGAAGTGTGGTAATATCCTGAAGCATTTTACCCTTAGTATTAAATATTTCGTCATTCTCTGGAAGAGGCATGGTATAGCCAGCTGCTCCCATTCCGGTAGGGATAATGGAAATGGTGTAAACAGGCTCCATATCCGGCAGCACATGGAACAAGATTGCATGGCCTGCCTCATGATAAGCGGTGATCCTTTTCTCCTTCTCGGAGATCACCTTGCTCTTTTTCTCTGCACCGATGCCAACCTTGATAAAGGCATTCTTAATATCTTTCTGGCGAATAAATACATGACCTTTTCTGGCTGCAGCAATAGCCGCCTCATTCATCAGGTTCTCAAGATCTGCACCTGTAAAGCCAGCTGTAGTCTGAGCGATCTGTTTCAGGTCTACATCCTCGCCAAGAGGTTTATCCTTGGCATGAACATGGAGGATTTCTTCTCTTCCTTTAATATCCGGACGTCCTACGCCAACCTTGCGGTCAAAACGTCCCGGACGAAGAATTGCAGGATCCAGAATATCCACACGGTTGGTAGCTGCCATTACGATAATGCCTTCATTTACCCCGAAGCCATCCATCTCTACAAGAAGCTGGTTCAGAGTCTGTTCCCTTTCATCATGGCCGCCTCCCATGCCGGTTCCACGCTGTCTTGCAACAGCATCGATCTCATCAATGAAGATGATACAAGGTGCGTGACGCTTGCCCTCTTCGAAAAGATCTCTTACACGTGAAGCACCTACACCAACAAACATTTCCACAAAATCAGAACCGGAAATGGAGAAAAACGGAACTCCCGCTTCCCCGGCAACAGCCTTGGCCAGAAGCGTCTTACCAGTTCCTGGAGGTCCTACAAGGATAACTCCTTTCGGGATTCTGGCTCCCACCTTGGTATACTTCTGGGGATCCTTCAGAAAATCTACAACCTCCTTCAGCTCCTCCTTCTCTTCCTCCAGGCCCGCTACGTTCTGGAAAGTCACTTTCTTATCATCCGGCATGGACATTCTTGCCCTGCTTTTGCCGAAATTCATCATCTTGGCATTGGTACCACCGCCCCCACCTGACATCTGACGGTTCATCATCAGCATGAGGAAGATGATAAGACCACAGGTAAGGAGTACCGGAAAAACAGAATTCAGAAATACACTCTGCTTCGGCACATCCTCAACAGCAGGATCAAGCCCGCTCTCTCGAAGAAGCTGCTCTGCCTCATTTACATCTGCCACATAAATACGCTTCTGTCCCTCGCCGCTTATATTCACGATCACAGAACCTGTTGGAACCTCACTGTTCTGATGAATCGTGGCACTGGTCACCTTACCGTCTGTCACTGCCTGCTCAAGCTGTCCATAAGTATAATCACTCTGGACAGCTACCTGATTGTTCAGATACAGGTAACCTGCGATCAAAGCTACGATCAGGACAAGATACAAGCCAATTCTGCCTGACTGCTTATTCACTTGTATAATTCTCCTTTCATTCGAACTCTACCACTCCGATGTATGGCAGATTTCTGTATTTCTGGGCATAGTCAAGACCATAGCCCACAACAAACTCATCTGGAATATTGAAACAGCAATAATCCACATCAACCCCTTTTACCACTCTGCGGTCCGGTTTGTCCAGCAAGGTGCAAAGTTTCACGCTGTTTGGATTACGTCTCTTCAGAACATCCAGCAGATAGCTTAAGGTTCTTCCGGAATCAATAATATCCTCCACAACAAGAACTTCTTTATCTTCAAGAGGCTGATCCAGATCCTTGACGATCTTTACAACTCCGCTTGATTTGGTGTCATCTCCATAACTGGAAACAGACATGAAATCAAGAGTTACCGGCACTGTGATTCTCTTGGCAAGCTCACACATGAAAAATACTCCGCCCTTAAGAACGCAGATCATGTGGATTTCTTTTCCCTTGTACTCTTCGCTGATCTGGGCTGCTACTTCGCAGATACGCTTCTCCACAGTCTCCTCATCCAGTAAAACTCTGATTTTTTCACTCATGATTATCTTTTCCTCCTTGGTATTGTATTTCCAATATTCTCCTGGTTCTGGGAGCTATTTTATAATTCTCATTTATTCTGCCTCCCACCACCCACAAAACCTCAGAGCCGGTACATAGAAGCAAGATGCTGTCTCTTTCCTCTGATGGGATCTTCTCATCTATAAAATAACGGTTCAGCTTCTTGCTGCTCCCTTTGTCATCTACAATGAGAAAATCTCCCGGCTGTCTGGTCCGGATGGACAGTTCCTGTTTTATTTTATCATAATCCAGCCATTTCGTATACTTTTTTTCTTCAATCTTCTGGCCTTCATTAGAAAATATTTTCAGATAAAAAACATTATCTGTAAAAAGTACCTGTTCACAAGCAGTTTCCAGCTCCTTTTTACTCAACTGGACACTTTTTTGCAGTGCATTCCTCTCCTGATTTTTTTCAGCTTTTACTGGATCGTACTCTTTTGAACTCAGATTTCTATCTGACATTCCCAGTAATTGTCTTTCTCCCAGTAAAATTCCTCCATAAGTTCGAAGCGCCGCCAGATCATAAGGCAGATTGATCCGTCGTCCCACCTGAAGCTTCAGAAGGCTCTCTACACTTTTTACATGAGCAGCTGTAAAATCCTTACGTTTCCCAGCCAGCTCTTCAAAAACCTGAAGCACTCCGTAAGAAGCTATGGCAGGCTCATCCCGCCAGAATGCTTCTGACAGGAAAATTCCCCGCTCCCTGTTTTCCCCATACTTTTTCACAAGGCGTTCTCCCTGACGGGACAAATACTCCTCTGCCTGACTAACAAGACTGGCCGTCTCCGCCATATGGCGGACAGCAGAAGCATTCACCTGTTCTTCCAGAATAGGCAATATCTGATGTCTGATCTTATTTCTTGTATAATCATCTGTAAGATTGGTACTGTCTGTTACATAGGGAATCTGTTCTTTTATTAAATAATTGACAATTTCCTGTTTATTTAAACACAAAATGGGCCGAATAATTTCATCCCGCACCGGCAAAATAGAAGCCAGACCTTTCAGCCCCGTTCCTCTGCAAAGATTGTGGAGCAAAGTTTCCGCCACATCATTTTCATTGTGGGCCAGAGCAATACGGATCCGTAATTTTCCTTCTCTGGCGGCAGAGACTCTTCCCCCACCCTGGAGGTCAGCCGTTTCTGATTTTCCAAAATAATCAGCTTCTGCCCTGGAAAACGCATCCTGTCTGACTTTTCTTCCTGTCTCTTCCAGTCCCATTTTCCATTTCTTTGCAAGCTCCGGTACCGGGTAATGATAGGATAAAAAAGGAATCGTCCATTTTTCGCAGGTCTCTCTTACTACTCTTTCATCCCGGTCAGCTTCCTCGCCGCGGATTCCATGATGCACATGTACCGCACACAGCGAAAAAGCTGCTTCAGCCTGATATCTTTTTAACATTTCCAGCATAGCCATGGAGTCTCCTCCTCCGGAAACTCCGGCAAGGACCACATCCCCATCCACTACCATGCCATGTTCTTTCATATATGCTTTCACTTTCTGATACATACTAGCTCTGCCTCTGATACGTTACTGATTCTTTCGTGAACCGTAACAATATTACTTCTTTCAAACATATTCATATGCTCATATGATTCCATATCTGTTTTTTACTCAAAAATAATCATTCTATTTCTTCCACATTCCAGCTACAAGAACCGTCATATCATCCCTGGCGCAGTAATCGCTGTATCCCAGCACCCGCTCCAGAATCCCCCGGCTCATCTCCTTGGGAGTCTCTTCATGGATATCCATAATGATTTCTTTCATGGTCTCCTCCTCCCGCATGGCAGGCAGCGCATCCAAGACGCCATCTGTCATCATGATCAGATAATCCCCGTGATACAGCTTCCTTGAAGATGTTTCAAAATCCACCTGCTGTATCAGCCCTGCCGCCAGACTCTCTGAAGAAATGGCCTCCACCCAGTGATCCCTTTTGATAAAAGTGGCGGAAGCCCCCGCTTTCAGGAAGTTACAGATTCCCGTATATAAATCCACTGCGCAGATGTCCACTGTTGAAAAAATCCCTTCCTGTCCCTTCATCACAAGAGCAGAGTTCACCATTTTCGCCGCCGTCTCCTGGGTAAAACCGGATTCCAGAAATTGTTCCAGAAGTTCTACCACTTCCTCGCTTTCCCGGCATGCCTCCACCCCGGAGCCCATTCCATCGGAAAGACACATTACAAAACGGCCTGCCTCTTCCTGTCTGCAAATATAATTGTCTCCGGAAACCTTCTCCATTTCCTTGGTCAGCTTTGCCACTCCGTAAAGTACCTGATAACTTACATCCTCCACAAAATGAACCGTATGGTATTCTCCATTTACAATTCTTCTTCCTCCTGCTGCCGCCATGGGAGTTCCGAATTCCTGAGACAAAAGCTGTGCCACCTCATTAACAGAAATGCACTGCCCGCTTCTGGCACGCATGGTAAGAAAAATCTCACGTCTTCCTTCCACCTTATCCATCACCCAGACCTGCTTCACCACAATATGACGCTTCCTGAGAATCTTCTGCAATTCCGTCATAAGCTGAGGATCCGCAATGGAAATGTCGTACAGGTCTTCTGCCACCATATCCATGATTCTGGACATCTCCTGGAGTTGCTGTGCCACGGCAAGGCGGCTTTCGATCATCCGGTTGTCCCATATCAGCTTCTGCCGCTCCCTCATATAAGAGTTACCAAGTGTCTCATAATACTGGGAAAAACGACTGCATACACTCATCCAGTCGCTTTTTGTCTCCTGTATTTTCTCCTGATTTCCCTCCTCCATGGAACGAATCATCCGCTCGCTTCCTCTGTACATTTCCTGCGACTGGGTGCCCCAGCAGATTTCCCGCTGATAACAGTGGCTGCATATCTCATCACAGGTCTCCCTTATGATTCCATCCACCTGGCCGTTGCTTAAATAGTCTTTTCGGTAGGGTAATCCATAAAAGCTGTCTGCAAGCTTCCGAAAAGAAGCCGCATACCGCTCTACCTTCTCCTTCTGGGGATTTTTCTCTTCGGCCGGCTGCTCTGCCTTAAGGAAACTTCTTCCCCTGAAAAAAACTTTTGCCATGTCCCGCAGCACCAGCAGCACACTGATCACGAGCATGGCAATTATCCATTCCTGCATATTCTCCCCTCCCCTTTACAGCCTTACAGTGCCAGAGCCTGTTTGAAAAAGCATTCCCGCAAGCTGCACGCCCCACTGTTCCTGTAGTCTTTAACTGCTGCCCTTGTTTTTGCAAAGGAATGCTGCATTCACATCATCTTCGGCAGCACCTTATGCCTATTATAGGGGACAGGTATGAAAATATATGTCAAACAAAGACGACCATATTGAAAAATATATCGTCAGAAACTTCCAAACTTCGTTTTTCCCAGAACCTTACTTCTCCTCCTGAAAAATAATCTCATTCTCCTTCACAAGCCCCAGTTTCTCTCTGGCGGCCTGCTCTGCGTACTCATCCGTGAGCATATACTGCTTCAGATCTTCAATCTCCTGAGTGCGCGCCTGCTCTTCCTCAATCTGCTGGCTTAATGCCTCTGCCCTGGTCTCATAGCCGGCAAGAGATTCCTTAAGGTCCCGGCTCTGTGCCATAAGCGTCAGAATCAGAATCAGAACGATCAGAGAAATACCGAACATCCCGAGATGATTATACCCTATTGTCTTTTTTCTTCGTTTTTTCCCTGATTTTCCCAAGCTTCCTGCCTCTTCTCATCTGCAAATGATTTCTGGTACTATTTTTGTACTGATTTGCAGATTGCTTAACTAAAATTTTACAACGTTTACAAAAAAATAGCAACCAATTTATATATTTTTTTGAAATTTTTTTTACGAATCTGACAGGAACCTCCAGGATTATATAACAAATTTTTTCAAATAAAGGTTTTATTGTCAGATATGTAAGAAATGCCCCTGATATAATTCCCAAAAACAGAAAACTACGCAGGATTCCCTGGTTGATCCGGTAAATTCCTGCAAATACCAGAAGTCCTGCGCACACCCAATAAAGAAGGTCCAAAATCCCTCCTGCTGCCGGACTGCAGAAAATGAGCCTTCTTATTTCCTGAAGCAGGCTGTAGCAAAGGATCAGCACCGCACCCCCTGCAAAAGCCCGGACGAAAAGCCAGATCTCATTGTAGATATATATGCTCATAGCTTAACGGAACAGCCTTGTAAATAATGGTTCTTCTTTTCGTGGGGAATCTTTAGACAAATAGACAAGAGAATCCACATGTCCGGCAAGAGCAGCTTCTCCTTTTTCCAGGTTTAGTCCTTTTACATGAAGCCCGCTGCCGCGAATCTGCAGCTTCCCGTCAGCAGTCTGAAGAAGGATTTCCTTTTCATCAAAAGAAATCACATCCTTCACACCTGTGACAGATGCTTCTTTCCTGTTATCCAGTATCAGCTTATGGGAAATGTTCACAACCTTTTCTTCCAAATCCCTCTCTCCCAAATATGTGGGTTCACAGATAATCTATGAAATTTTCTTTAAAATTAGAACCAGCTTAAGTAATACTGTTTCCTTCGTTCACAGAACTCTTAAACATACCTGTACAGATTCTCAACTTCTTCCTTCTTCACAGTCTCTTTCACATCCAGCACTTCCACCTTCACATTGCGGCTTCCAAACTGAATCTCAATAGTATCTCCTGTCTTCACCTGGGCAGAAGCCTTGACCGGCTTATCATTTACAAGCACTCTTCCTGCATCACATGCCTCATTTGCCACAGTTCTTCTCTTAATAAGGCGGGATACTTTCAAAAATTTATCTAATCTCATAATACTCTCCTATATCAGAGCGTGTTTAAAAAAGGAGGAACTATAAAGTTCCTCCTGTAAAAGCTTACGCGATTATGCGTTTACCATATCTTTTAAAGCTTTACCAGCTTTAAATTTCGGAGCCTTGGAAGCTTCGATCTTCATGGTCTCACCAGTCTGAGGATTTCTTCCCTCTCTGGCAGCTCTCTCGCTGACTTCAAATGTACCAAAGCCAACTAACTGAACTTTCTCACCTTTTTTCAGTTCTTCTGATACAACGTCGATGAATGATTTTAAAACAGCTTCAACGTCCTTCTTGGACAGATTGGTTTCTTTCGCCATAGCTGCTACTAATTCAGTCTTATTCATGGTGTTTCCTCCTCTAAAGATTCTTCTATCTATATATATACCTTTTACCCTGTATTGTCAAGGTTTTTGCGCTAGAAAGGGGATTTTCCAAAGCAGTTTTCAGGGAAATCCCCCCATATTTTCTTCTGGGCAATTACCTTTTCCAGCTTTTCTGTATTCTTGCCGGAAATCCATGCTTTATTATGAGAAAAGTAGTAATTTGCCAGTTTCCAGTATTTTTCCGGATATGTGAAACGGATTTGCAGGTTTTCCCATTCCTCAGAAGAAATAGGACGTATTTTGTCATATTGCTCCAGCATCCGCCTGGCCAGAAAAACATCCCAGTTATATTTTTCCAGAATTTTTCGCATAAAACAATACAAGTCGCTGATCTGCACATCAAAGCTGAAGTGACCAAAATTTGTTACAGCAGCCTGATTTTTACAAAGAAGAACATTGTGCTGGTTATATTCGCCATGACATAGAAGTCCCTCTTCGCCCGCCTTGTCCCTTAGTTTTTCATAGTCCGACTTTACAAGCATTTCCAGTGCTTTTTCCCCTTTTTCCAGAAACCACTGTACACTGCCCAGAAATTCCTTTTCAAATCTGGCACTGGCACCTTTCTGGCGGATAAATTTACGGATCTTGCGGATTTCCTGATTATGCCTTGCATACTCATCTGCAAGGGAACGCGCCATGTAGGCTTTTTCCACAGGCATATTCATAAATTTATGTACCCTTGCCAGAATCTGCACACTTCTTATAATATCTTCCCTGGACTTGGTGTCACACTCTCTGCCTTCATACCAGTTCTGAAGGGTATAGGGAATATTATCCTTATCTCTGGTAACCAAAGAGCCTTCCTGATTTTCAATAAAAGTATCAACCAGACAGCCTTCCTGGGAAAGTTTTTTTAACACTTCCTGCTGAAAAAGCAGTTTTTTTTCGGAGCCGTGAAACTCTCTGAGGAGCAGAATTCCCTGTTCTGTACGACATACCAATGCTCCCCGGGTCCTGGACGAAGATTTCACTTCAATTCCATACTGGGTCAGGGTGCTAAGACCATAATCATACAATAAAAATCCCCCCGTCACTCACATATGCCAAATGTCTTCAGATACCTTCTATCTTATGAGTGGGAGGGATATGTTATTCTAAAGAAGTTTTTTATCGGCTGCAAAAGCAAGGGAAAGAAGTGCTTCTTTCTTGTTCAGTTCCGGATTCTCCAGAACAGCATCCAAAAGCTCATGGAGCACACTTCCCATTTCTTTTCCAGGCTTCATTCCGGCTGCGATCAGGTCACTGCCAGTAATTGCAAGACCTTTCATGGAAACACATTCGCCTTTTTCCATAATTTCTTCCCAGGTCATTCGAACTCCGGCCTGACGGGCAGCTTTTTCTTCCCCACGGTAATCACTTTTCGCTTTGTTATCCGCATACTGGACTTCCATCCACATGGGAAAAAGGTCTTCCCCAACTACATTGATGGCTTTCCGCACCTCAGCCGGTGCCGGAGTCGGGCGCAGATCATGCCAGCGGATCAGACGGCTCACTCTGGAAATGGTGTCATTGTCAAACTTCAGACGGCGCAAAATTTCCTTGGACATTTTTTCTCCCACAGAAGCATGTGTTTTGAAATGATCCCTGCCGTTTTCATCTGTTTTTCGTACAACAGGTTTGGCAATGTCGTGAAGGAGCATGGTCAGCCTTAGCACCTTATCCTCCCTCACATACAAAAGGCTGTGGAGAATGTGTTCTCCCACATTATAGCAGTGGTGTGGAGTGTTCTGAGGTGTCTCCATACAGCGGTCAAATTCCGGCAGAAATTCCCTGGTAACTCCCGCTTCATAGGCAATCCGCAGATAATCTGGATGAGGGGACACCAGAAGTTTTACAAGTTCCACCTGGATCCGCTCTGCGCTTACATGTTTTAAATTTGGTGCAAGCACAGAAAGAGCTTTTCGGGTCTCTTCTTCCAGGGAAAAGCCAAGCTGCGCAGAAAAACGTACAGCACGCATAATGCGAAGAGCGTCTTCTGTAAAACGCTCCAGAGGATCACCAACACAGCGGATTACCTTGTTTTCCAGGTCTTTCTGCCCTTCAAAAAGGTCCACCAGCCCTTTCCTGGGATTGTAGGCCATGGCGTTGATGGTAAAGTCCCGACGCTTCAAATCTTCCTCCAGGCAGGCCGTAAAGGTTACTTCTTTCGGGTGACGGCCATCTTCATACTCGCCATCCACCCGGTAGGTGGTAACCTCGAATCCCTCTTTTTCAAGCAGCACTGTTACGGTTCCGTGAGCGATTCCTGTATCTACGGTTCTGTGAAACAGGGCTTTGACCTGCTCCGGCTTGGCTGAGGTTGTGATATCCCAGTCATTTGGAGTTCTTCCAAGAAGGGCATCGCGGACACAGCCGCCTACTGCATAGGCCTCATAACCAGCTTTTTCCAGAATATTTATAATTATTTCAACTTTTTGTGGAATTTCAAATACCATCTTTATCACCTGCCTCTGATTTAAAACAAAACTTCTCCTCATACACTTCTCTGCCTTGAAAAACAAAGCGGGGCAAAATAATTTTGCCCCTTTTTGACTACTGATTGCAAAATAAACAGCAATCCCTTTTGTTATTAATAAGCACGTCCCCAGTATACCATTTTCTTGGCAGGTTTTCCACAGCATACACAGACATCGCTTAAATGTTCCTGCTCAAACGGCATACATCTGGATGTTGCCTGAACGTCTTCTTTGATCTTATCTTCGCACTCACGGTTGCCGCACCACATAGCTTTTACAAAACCAGGTTTTGTGTTGATGGTCTCCTTGAATTCTTCGTAATTTGTTGCTACATAGGTGTGAGCATCTCTGTGGGCTCTTGCACGCTCCAGCATTTCCTTCTGCATGGTGTCCAGAACTTCCTGAACCTTAGCAGCAAGTTCTTCGAACTTCACAATATATTTCTCTCTGGTATCTCTTCGGCAGATAACAGCCTGTCCGCTCTCGATATCCTTCGGACCGCACTCAATTCTTACCGGAATACCACGCATTTCCTGCTCTGCGAATTTGAATCCCGGGCTCTTGTCTGTAACGTCTGCTTTTACACGGATTCCAGCTGCTTTCAGAATCTGTGTCAGCTCCTCTGTTTTCTCCAGAACGCCCTCTTTTCTCTGCTGGATCGGGATTACAACAGCCTGGACCGGAGCAATTCTTGGTGGAAGAACAAGTCCGCTGTTGTCTCCATGAACCATGATCAGAGCACCGATCATACGAGTTGTCATTCCCCAGGATGTCTGGTGTACATACTGAAGCTGGTTGTTTTTATCTGTGTACTGGATGCCGAATGCTCTTGCAAATCCATCACCAAAGTTATGGCTGGTTCCAGACTGAAGTGCTTTTCCATCATGCATCAGAGACTCGATTGTGTAAGTAGCCTCTGCACCCGCAAATTTCTCTTTCTCTGTCTTCTGACCTTTAATAACCGGGATTGCAAGTACTTCCTCGCAGAAGTCTGCATACAGGTTCAGCATCTGGATGGTACGTTCTTTTGCTTCCTCAGCTGTAGCGTGGGCAGTATGTCCTTCCTGCCATAAGAACTCACGGGAACGAAGGAACGGACGGGTTGTTTTCTCCCAGCGAACTACTGAGCACCACTGATTATATACTTTCGGAAGATCTCTGTGGGACTGAATCTCTTTCTGATAGAAATCACAGAACAGAGTCTCGGATGTAGGACGTACGCAAAGGCGCTCCTGAAGAGGATCAAGTCCGCCGTGTGTTACCCATGCAACTTCCGGTGCAAATCCCTCTACGTGATCCTTCTCTTTGTCCAGAAGGGATTCCGGAATGAACATTGGCATGTATACATTCTCTACGCCTGTCTCTTTGAATCTGCGGTCAAGCTCTTTCTGGATATTCTCCCAGATTGCATATCCTGCTGGTTTGATTGCCATACATCCCTTTACACTTGTATAGCCGCAAAGTTCCGCTTTTTTTACAACATCGGTATACCACTGTGCAAAATCCACATCCATGGATGTGATAGCTTCTACCATTTTCTTTTCTTTTGCCATGATTTTTCTCCTTTTTGATTTTCTAATATTTAAACGCCAGGGAAATCTGGTAAATTCCATGTATTATTTGAAAAACACATAAAAAAAGACCTTCCATCCCTGCAAAAGGGACCGAAAGGCTTCGGCGGTACCACCCTGATTAACACTGGAAATGACTGCTCCACTGCTCACTCAATTATCCTGATAACGTAGGACAGACGCCGCACTTCAATTGTGCGGAGCTCTGAGGCCGGTTCCATGACTTGCGCACAAAATCCTCACACCATTGCCTGTCGGCCTGGATTTCTCTCTGAGATTGCTCCTCATGTACTATTCTCTTCATTGCCACTTCATTTATTTAATTTGCTCGTTAAGTCTTGTTTATTTTATGCGAAATTTTCCCATATGTCAAGTAGCGAAACAGAAAATACCCAGACAAAAAACAGCCAGAGGTTACTGTTCACTCCGTTCACAGTAACAGCCAGAGTTACCATCCACCGCATCTGTTTTGTCCGGGTACTTTTTTATTACTTCAATGTAAACAAGCTCTCTATTACATCTTTTTTCTCAAACTGGTTGTTATATTCCAGGATATTGTAATCGCTCAAAAACTGTCTGTAATTGTCCGGAAGATCCTCAGAAGCATACCAGTTACCCTCCTGATCACACACTGCACCAACACCAATGACCGGCAGCTGTTTCTTCAGTTTCATAAGGAACTGATTATAAAACGGAAGGGAAATTCCTGCCTTAAACAGCACATAACTTCCCAGATAATTGGCACTGATATCCTCTTCTGCAGTCTCGGAAGAATAATTTGTCCAGATTACATATGGAGTTGTATACGTCACCTGGCTTTCAAAAAGGTCCAGCTTCTCCCTGTCTTTTCCGAGAACTTCTGCTAAAAAGCCTTCTTCCAGCTTAGGCCAGTGATCTCCAAACATGACGATCATGGTCGGCTCGTCTACCTTTTCAAAATATTCTACAAGATTCTGAAACGCTTTATCCGACTCTCTGGCAAGTGACAGATACGTCTGTGCCTCCGGATATTCTGTTTCATAATTCAGTTTTACATCTGGTTCGTATCCCTTCAGAGTGCTCTGGGAATATCCGCCATGGTTCTGCATGGTTACGCAGAAAGTAAACAACTTTTGATTTGTTTCTTTTTCTTTATACAGGCTGATGATCTTGTCAAAAACAGACTGGTCACTTACAAAGCCTCTCAGTTTATCCTGATATTCTCCGCCCCAGTTATCCTGATTCAAAAACTCATCAAAGCCCATCTGCGGATATACCTGGTCGCGGTTCCAGTTATGTCCGTTATTGGGATGCATGGCAATTGTATAATATCCCTGAGATTTCAGAATATCTGCCATTCCATACTCCGGAGTCCGGACATACAGTTCATAAGGAACACAGCCAGAAGGAAGAAACGTAATACTGTTTCCGGTAAGTACCTCATACTCAGATCTTGCTGTTCCGCCACCGTAAGTGGGCATATGCAGACTTCCATGTGTTACATTTTTATCAATACTGTGAATATACGGCAATATTTCCACATCTGATCTGACACTCCCAATGCTCTCGAAATCCGCAAGACTTTCATTCATGATCATAATAATATTCTCAGGGATTACATCTGGCTCCTGCTGCCTTTCAGCCGGATCACCTTCAGTTTTTTCTGCAATTTTCTTTACCGCATCCACGGAATATCCCTCCGGTTCTTCTACAAAAACAAACCGGAATTCTCTTGCAAAAGTATATACCAGTCCTTTATTCTGATATTCCTTGTTTACATTCCACAATGAAACATTTTCCTGCTTCATGATCAAAGGCCGAAATCCCACTGCCATTGCCACAACAAACACAGCTAAAAAGGCTAACCGCACAATCAAATTTTTTCTGCTTTTTTTTCCTAACTCCAGTCTCTGAAATTTCAGGATAAACTGGGCAAATACCATAGAATACGTTAACGGAATGCCAAGCATAAGAGGTATTTTAAACTCATATTCTCCTGCAACATCTGCAGCAGTTCCAATTCCTGTGATATCCAACAGAAAAAAAGCTTCTCCTCTGAATTCCATTACAAAGAAATTGATCAATGCCAGCAAAATCAGAAGCCAGCAAAATACAGCTGAAGCTGTCTTTATTTTTCGAAAAAGCAGGATCAATATACCAAGAATAACATAACAGACGATCAGATTCCCTATAAGATTCATAAAAGATAGGGAAGTAACCTTTTTCAGAAGACTTCCCAGATAATTCACTGATTTATTTCTTTTTCCGGAAAGCCAGGTAATCATCTGCACTGCCCCTATCATAACAGGAGCGGACAGAATCAGTAAAATTCCATCCGCTGCTTTTGATATTCTGCAGGTATGCCAGGCATCACTTAGTCTGTCTCCCCACAAAACCAATAAAATCCATATCAGATCACCAATGGCAATCAGCAATATTTTCTTGGTATCTCCTTGAAAAGGATGGGCTGTTCCAAGCTCTGTATAGATCAGCAGCCCATCAATTACTGCCATTAACAAAAGGTTGCAAAACATTTGTGACAGTTTTTTCATAAACGCACCTCTTAATTGCCAATAGTAAACAAGCTCTCTATTACATCCTTTTTCTCAAACTGATTGTTATATTCCAGAATATTGTAATCCGTCATCAGTTTTTTGTAATCGTCCGGAAGCGCATCATTGGCATACCAGTTTCCATCTTTGTCGCAAACAGCACCAACTCCGATGATTGGAAGCTGCTCTTTCAGATTCATAAGGAACTGGTTGTAGCCTGGCATTTCAAGACCAGCCAGCTGAAGCATATAGCTTCCCAGATAATTAGCACTGAAATCTTCCTCTACTGTCTCAGATGGATAATTTGTCCAGATCACATAGGGAGTTGTATAGGACTGCTGGCTTTCAACAAGTCCCAGGCTCTGCCTGTTGCCGCCTAAAAGTTTCGCCATAAATTCTTCTTCAATCTTAGGCCAGTGATCCCCAAACATAACAATCATGGTAGGCTCATCTACTTTTTCAAAGTACTCCAGCAATTCCTTAAATGCTGAATCAGACTCTCTTGCCAACGATAAATACGTTTCAGCCAGAGGATACTCTGTATCATATCCAAGCTTTACAGTAGGTTCAAATCCAGCTCTGTCTTCTACTGTATAACCGCCATGATTCTGCATGGTTACACAGAATGTAAATAATTTTTCATCCGCATCCTTCTCTTCATAAAGGCTGATGATCTTTTCAAATGTTGCTTTGTCACTTACATAATTTCGAAGAAGCTCTCTGTGTTCCTCTCCCCAGTTCTCCAGGCTGATAAATTCATCAAATCCCATGCATGGATAAACAGAGGCCCGGTTCCAGTTATGAGCCTTGTTGGGATGCATGGCAATTGTGTAATATCCCTGGGATTTCAGGATATCTGCCAGACCATACTCCGGATCCCGCACATAAAGCTGATAAGGAACACTTCCGGATGGCAAAAAGCTCATACTGTTTCCTGTAAGAGCCTCATATTCAGAGCGTGCAGTTCCGGCTCCGAATGTAGGTACATGAAGCTGTCCATGTTTTACATTTTTGTTAAGGCTTCTTATGTATGGCAAAATTTCTACATTTGACTTTATTTCACCTACATTTTCAAAATCTGTAAGACTTTCATTCATGATCAGGATAATATTTTTCGGTGTTACTGTTTCAGAAGTATCTGCAGCTGTATTATCAACACTTTCTTCAGACTCACTCTTGTCTGTCTCTGAAACAATATTTTCCCCATCTTCAATTTCCTGTGCCAGTTCTACGGTTTTTCCAACAGAATAGCCTTCTGGCTGCTCGATATAAAAATACCTGATTTCCTTAACAAGAGAGGAAATGTAGCCCTGTTCTTTATAAATACGGTTAATCTGCCATAAAGTAACAGCGTCAAGCTTCTGGAGGATAGGTCTTATGGTAAAACATAATGTAATCACGATCACAGCCAGTACACCAAACCGGGCAGCTGTATTCTTTCTGCTCTTTTTTCCAAGCTCCAGTTTCTGGAATTTCAGTACAAACTCACCAAATACCAGGGCATAGATCAGTGGAATTCCAAGCATCAGTTTGATTTTGAAGCTATATTCTCCAACAACTTCTGCTGCCGTTCCCATTCCTACAATGTCAAGAAGCTGGAATGGTTCTCCACGAAATTCCATTACATAATAGTTTACCATTGCAAGGATTATAAAAAGGTAACACAACGCAGAAGAAGCAATATTGATTTTCCTGAATAAAATAATAAGTATTATAAAAAATATTGCATAAATAATAAGATTCAGTCTCAAATAAGGCTGCTCCATCAGTAGCGACATCTTGACCAGGCCTTTAAATGTTGACACTGCTTTATTCTTATATCCTGACACCCAGGTGACCATCTGGACAAGCATAAATACAATTCCAGGAGTTACCAGCAGCAATATGACATCTGCTATTCTCAAAAAAGTGGTATTTTTTATTGCACTGCAGATTTTCTCTCCCCAGAACAGAAGAACAAGAAACAAGATATTTCCTGTAACAATTAGTAATATTTTAATGATTGTTCCTTTATATATACGATTTTCTTCGTTAATAAAAGTATATACCAACAATCCATCTATAAGCAGAAGCAAAGCAATGTTCAGAATGATTCCCAGTATCTTTTTCCATCTGTCATTCTTCGCTCTGCCCATATTCAAATCTGTATTTTCTTTCGTATTTTTCACAACAAACCTCTTTAACTTACACCGTCAGCGAAATCTCGCGTCCGGTTCTCTTGTATTGATAATAGCGTACACCGGCGGAGTCCAGCATTCTCTTGGAAGCAAGGACTGACGGAGTGCTTGCATATTTGTCACAATCATAGACCAGAGTCTTGATTCCTGCCTGGATGATTGCCTTGGCACACTCATTGCATGGAAAAAGAGTTACATACATTTTCGCTCCCTCAAGGCTTCCTCCACGGTAATTCAAAATCGCATTGAGCTCGCTATGGGTCACATACAGATATTTGGTATCCAGAGGCTCTCCCTCTCTTGCCCAAGGAAATTCATCATCTGAACAGCCTTTTGGGAAACCATTATATCCCATGGAAAGAATTTTATTATCATCGCTGACAATACACGCTCCTACCTGTGAATTGGGATCCTTGGAGCGCATGCCGGAAAGCATGGCAACTCCCATGAAATATTCGTCCCAGGTAAGGTAACCTTCTCTTTTGTGGTTCAGATCTGATGCAGCACTTACAGGCGCGATCTGTATATTCCCGGTGTTTTTCTGATTTGTGTTCTCCATAGAAGAGCTCTCCTTCCTATTCCGTCTCGATCTGAGCAATTCGGCGGATATGTCTCTCATCTCCTGAAAATGGTGTATTCAGGAAAGTATCCACAATCTTAACTGCAAGTCCAGGTCCAACTACACGGCCTCCAAGCGCAAGGATGTTTGCGTCATTGTGAAGTCTGGTTGCTTCAGCAGTAAAGCAGTCTGTACATACTGCTGCACGAATTCCCTTAATTTTGTTTGCAGTGATAGAAATACCAATACCTGTTCCGCATACAAGGATTCCAAGCTCACACTCTCCGTCCAGAATCCCATGTGCAACTTTCTTTGCATAGATCGGATAGTCTGTGGACTCTGTGCTGTAGCAGCCGTAATCCTTATACTCAATATTCTTTTCTTCCAGATATTTGATAATCTCCTGTTTCAGTTCAAATCCGCCATGATCACTACCTAATGCTACTCTCATTGTTCTTCTCTCCTTATATTGATTATTTTGTGACCGGCTGCTTTTAGAAGCCGGTTCATAATTGCCTGTCCCATTTTTGGGGTATAAAAAGCTTCGGAATAAATTTTGCTTACCTGGCACTGATCGAATTCACGCAGCACCTCATAAAGGTTATGAGCAATGGTTTCCTCTGCCTCTCTGCTTCCAATACACTTCACAGTTCCACAGGGATATCTGGAAATAGTCTCTTCTGTGGCAATAATCCCCGCCTGAAGTCCATTTGCCTGATCTTCCTTTACAAACTGATTAATGGCATTTATTACTTCTTCTGTGGGGCCCTCCACAATTGCAAGATCTGCTTTCGGTGCATAATGCCGATATTTCATTCCCGGCGCCTTGGGATGAACTTTACTATCAGGCTTTATAAGACCTTTGTCCATTCTCACATCACCAAGAACCTCCTGGAGCATTTCCAGTGAAATATAACCGGGTCTTAAAACCACCGGCACGTCCTCGGTAAAATCTACAATCGTTGACTCCAGGCCAATTCCCACAGGACCTCCATCAATGATCATCTCAATGGCATCCCCTAAGTCCTCCTCAACATGCTGTGCTGTAGTCGGGCTTGGCCGTCCGGAAGTATTTGCACTTGGCGCTGCCACGTATCCCCCTGCCTGCAAAATAAGCTCCGCTGCAATGGGATCACTTGGAAAACGCACAGCTACACTGTTGAGACCACCAGTTGTCTCCAATGGAACCAAGTCTGATTTCTCAAAAATCATAGTCAGGGGACCAGGCCAGAATTTCTCTGCCAGTATCTTCGCCTTCTCCGGTACTTCCTTTACAATTGGAACCAGCGCATTTAAATCTGCAATATGAACGATCAACGGGTTATCCGAAGGACGTCCCTTGGCTGCATATATCTTCTTCGAAGCCATAGGATCCAGTGCATTTCCTCCAAGACCGTAAACAGTTTCTGTAGGGAATGCCACCAGTCCTCCCTGTTTCAATATCTCTCCGCCTCTGGCAAGTGCCGCATGGTCGATAGCATCTGCCGTCATAGCTACAATTTCTGCTTTCATTTTAGTCCAGCTTTCTATTAATTTTTCAGTATTCTTTAATATAACACCAGTTTAAAAACCTTGTCAATCCACCTTAACAATATAAGTGCCGGAATCTTCATCCATAAATACAATTTCTCCAAGTGACTGAAGAAGTGCATTATTCAGGCTGTCCTCATATTTCTCTCTTTCTTTAGAGCCCACAAAGATATAGGAAACACCATATTCCGTAAGAAGAGCTCTTACCTGGGTCTCATCCTGTGAAGTATAAATACTCATAATATCTGCCTGTTTCCGGTTCAGATCATCTGTATCATTCCTCCAGAGCCATTCGTGTACATACCAGCCAAGAATTGTTGGAAGACCTGTAGCTGCAGAAACACGCTCATAACCGCTGTAGCTGTCACCGTTTGCCTCCAGCACTACCGGAGCCCCTTTAATATTCTCCTTTAGCCATTGGATTGCAGACACATCCTCTGAAAAATCCGTATCCAGATAGCCCAGAGCATAAAGCCCCTGATAGCCTGACGGATTCAAAACCTTTCCAAACCAGGAATCCACACTTTTTCCAAAATATCCTACCGTCCAGATCAGGAAAAACAGACAGATTCCGGAAATGATCTTAAATACTTTCTGTCTGCTAACAGCCAGAAGTCTGTAAATTCCATATCCCATAGTCAGTGCAAACATAATATATGCCTGATAAGTAAGCTTGAACATAGTGTTTGCCCTGGCATTTCCATTTTCATAAATATCACGCACGTAAACAAATTCCGGGATTACCACCAGACCAATAGCGCAAAGTCCCATAATAATGGCAAAAAGATCTGCCGTGCGGATAGCTTTCATAAGACGGTACAGGCTCTTGTGCTCCATCCCCCGCAGCTTTTCCCAGAGAATAGAAATTACAAATGTAATGGTAAGAACTGCCGGAAGTCCCCAGAGAACCAGCAGCTGGTAGAAATAGGAATGGTACTTGGCAATTCCTATTCCATCCACCATAGTGTCAAACTGTAAGGTAAATGGCAGGATCACAAGATAGGCAAGCAGATAGATTTCTGCCATTTGTGCAAAAGTTACAACCATGATTTTCTTTATTTTTCCCTGGAAACGGATAATATTGGCAAAAAGCACCGTTCCAAGAGTTACTACATAATAAATTACAAAATCCCAGAAATTTGTCCACTGAAACATTCCGAGAAGCGCACTGATTACCAGAAGATGAGTCATAAGAAGCTGCTCTTTCCAGAATTTTCCATCTTTCATGGAAGTCTCAACCGGTACTGTTTTCTTGCGCACACCCCTTAGCCATACATAAAGAAATGCTATTACAAGAAGTACAAACATAATATTTACCACATGAGCATGAAGATCTCCCAGTACAAAAGAATAGCAGGGAAATTCATGTATCGTCCGGTCTTCCTCACGATATGGATTATATCCTATATAGCGGGTAGCATCCGGAAACCAGTAACTGCTCACTTCCTTACCTGTCAGCTTCTCAATCAGGGGAATGATCTGCGCATAAATTACGTAATGCATATTTCCTGCAATGGAAACAGCTGTACCAGCTGTAAATCCAGCTGCAAAAGGAAGTCCTTTTATTACTTTTTCGCTTTTTTGCTGTCCCTTCATACGGTCTGACATCATCTGGTAAACAAGGGAAAATGGCATTGCAAAAGCCAGTCCGGCTACAAAAGTACGCATAAGATTGTAAGTCAGTTCCACCTTTGTATGGGAAAGCTTGGTAAGAAAAACAGCAAAATACTGACCGCCATAATAATAATTAATATGTCCTTCTGAATACCACAGATCTCTTGCCGGAAGTGTGGTGCTTCTCATCATAGCTTCCATAAAACCATAATCCATGAACTTCTCGGTTCCATATGCAGCAGGGCGGAATCCTGCCAGATATGTCCACATAAGAAATGCAAGGAAAAACAATAATTCTTCCCAGTAAATCAGAGAAATCCTGTCAACTGGAAAACATTCTGTCTTTTCTTTTGATTCCTTTCGAAGAAGGAAAAAACAGATAACTGCGCATAGGATTGTTACAGCAGCACAAGTCAGGGCATTAAAAGGGATTAGTCTGATAGCTGTCAGAAACCAGGTAAGAAAACCTGTTGCAGCAATCGCCAGTACCTTAGAAAAAATCCATCCTTTGTCCTCAAAACGCCAGAACAGTCTTCCTGTAACAGGCATTGCAGCAAATCCCATCACTCCCGCCAGAAGCCACCAAGTCCAGAAAGTCCACACATCACCTTTCAGTAAAAATGCAGATAGGCCAAGCAGCACCACCGCCAGCAGAAGTTTAATTATTGTTTGTGTACTGATTTTTTTCTTATTCTTTTGTTCCATAAATTCTTATTCTCCCGTCATCTGACTGATACACCAGAGGATATGTATCCGCAATCACATCTTCGCGGCATTCTTTCTCCTCAAATTTCATACCTTCCTCAAAAAGGATATATGTAATTTGTTCTTCCTCAACTGTTTTCTTTAGTACCTGTGCGCTGGCTGTTGTATAGATTTCTACTGCCCTGGCAGCCCTGTAATAAGTGTCATAGCCTGCGGACCATGCATAATAAGGCCATCCCAGATACATCATAACCCCTGACATAGTGACTTCATTTATACTGTATTCCGGTGTCAAAATCAGATCGTCTTTTTTCAGATTTTCTGCAAGCCAGCTGGTCAGTCCACTGTTCAGGTTCACAGAAACCCGATGTCCCGAATCATTATCTTTTAGGATTACTGCAAAATCATAAATTCCTGTTATGGTCAGACTAAGTGCCAGAATCAAACTCAAAATTTTCCCAACAGCACCTTTCCAATGGAACAATCTGCTTACAGCTCCACCCCAGAAAACAGCAAGGAATGCATAAGATATTATAATATATTTATGATTCACGTTTATATCTGGTGTAAGAGACGCCACAAATGCAAAGATTGTTGGGAAAAGTATACTCACTGCAACTGCTCTTTCCATTTTTTTCAGAAAAAACAGCAGTACTAAAACGCCAAGGAAAACAATGCCGCTTATTTCAAATAAATATACAGCTATGCCTGGAAGTGATTTCTTTTCTGCCAGAAATCCAAAATATACAGAAGGTGATACAACACTTCCCCATACAAACATTTTAGATTGAATTTCCGAGAACACAACTGTCACGATTGCCAGAATCAGATAGTCAAGTTTTCCATCAGAAAAAAAGGCAAATCCCATAAGAATCAGAAGACATGCAATTACAGCAGCTCCATTCCAAAATGAACACAGACCCAATAGCATTCCGGCAAAAAGAGCTGTATCAGGTTTCTTAAACATCCATGCTTTTTTTGTAAGAAATCTGTTCTTCAGCCACAATATTCCCTTATCTTTCTCTGCACAGCTTTCTTCCACCCAGTCCAGGAAAATCCATAATACCAGCGCAGCCATCAAAAGACCAAATCCCAAGTGCCGCTGATTCAAATATACATTAAAATTCCAAAGTCCCCAGTTCTCATTGGGGGTATATCCAATAAAAGCAGTATTCCCGGCCAGAGTCTCCCACAAATCACCAGCCTGTAAATGTTCATATGCAAATCTGAAAAAAGCAGTTCCACTTCGAAATACAACAAACAAAACAGAAAGCACTCCGGCACTCATACTGCCAAAGAACCTTTTCGCCATAGAATACAGCATGATAAAGAAGCACCAGAGTGACAGACTGCTTACGGCATTGTACGCTATATCAATTCTCATTCCAAGATATTCCAGGTTTCCTGTCAGAAACTGAAACATAAAATGGTATTTTACATCTTCACCACCAAAATGAGGATACTGCGTGGGGAAATTATTTCCCAGCGAAAATGATCTCATCATCGCTGTATGAGGGGCATAATCTCCAAATACAGTAAATCCGGAATACAAATATCCGTCACTAACATGAAATACAAATACCATGATCCAGGTAATTCCCGCCAGTAAAATCAATAAGAACACGATTTCTTTCGCTGGAGGAACCTCGCCGGAAAGTCTTTTAATAAATTTCCCAAAAGAACCTTTTCTTCTATAACAGCACAAGAGCAAAAATATCCCCACAGCTGCCATCACCATCAGATTTGCTCCAAAGAGGGGGTTCTCCGCTTCAGAGTACACGCTTAGCAGCCATGCTGCTATATAGACAGCCCAGGTCATAAGCAGCACACCACTTCCAAATGACGCTGCAAAAGTCACCCACAAGGGCGTGATTCCTTTTTCTCTCATTCTTTGTTCCGGCAAAAAATTATGGGTAATTTCCCTACCCAATAATGCTGCCAGAATCAGATAAACACATCCTAACATGGTATTTTCCCTCGCTTATTTTTTCCAGTCCAGTATAGCAGAATCCACAGCTTCTGAAAAGTGTATAGTTTTTGATAAACTGAAATGTTTTTTCATTAACAGAGGATTCTCATTGTTCATTATTTTTTATGTATTCTTCCACACCGTCAGCCACTGCTGCCGCTACTTTTTCCTGATAATCATCCTGTAACAGTTTTCCGGCTTCTTCCGGGTTCGTAAGGAATCCACACTCCACAATATTCAATATCCCCGGGCTTCGTTTCAAAAGATAATAAGTAGTATTTCCTTTCGCCTGCCTTGGCCGCTCCACCTCAAGATAATCATTCAGTTTCTCCTGAATTATTTCCGCCAGTTCTTCTCCCTTAACAGAGTCCCGATAATAGAAAACCTGAGGACCCTTCACCCCAGAATCTTCGTAACTGTTCTGATGGATACTTACTGCAAGTACAGGCTTTACTTCCTGAATAAGAAAAATCCTTTTTTGCATATCCTGTACTTTCTTATTATTAGAGTCTTCATCGTATAATCCCACGTCTGTTTCCCTGGTCATAACCACCTGAAAATCTTTCTTTTCCAATGCACTTTTCACTTTCAGGCCAATGGCAAGATTTACATCCTTCTCCTTCAGACCGTCTATCCCGATCATACCTGGATCCATTCCTCCATGACCACAATCCACCACAATTACCTGCTTCTGATTCATCTCTACCGATACTGCTGCTGCCTCGCGGGAAAGATAATAAAAGCATATCAGCAAAAGACACCCCATAATCAGCTCCAGTATATGCTTTTTCAATACAAAACACCCCCTGGCATATAATAATATAATGTTATCGTTAAACTTTCGTCTTTTGTCGCTGTTCACGACCTTCACATTATTTATATGTCTCAGAGAGTGTTTTTATCATTCGTGTATTAGAGCATGTTTGAAAAAGGCGTAACCGTTCAGTACCCTCACAGCAATATGCTTTGCAAAATAGTACCTGTTTTAATTAGACGCAGACAGATTATCTGTGATCACCTGCCAGATACTGCTGTTCTCAAATCCCAGTTTCCATGCTGCCACACCGGCAAGATTATATTTCTGTACCAGCTGTACCTTCGCTGCAATAGACTGAGAATCTTCAATCCAGATCTGGTAAGTGCATCCATCCTTCTCAAAGCTGCCATAATTCTGACTTACATCGCTGTCCCAGTATACCTGGGCATTATTTGTATTTACTACTTCCTGGGCAGTATCCATGCCAATTGCCTCACTGGATAAGCTGCCAGCTTCTGTTTTCCATAATCTTGTGTAAAATGGAACTGCATTGATCACACGCTGCGCCGGAACTTCAGCGATAGTATCCTGAATTCCCTTCTCTACCCATGGAAGAGACGCTACTGAGCCCGCTTCCTCGGATCCAACGTAGTGCTCGTCATATCCCATAATAATGACATAATCTACTACCTTGCCCTGTTCAGCCCTGTCATAATGACTGGTGAAATCCTCTGGAACCGGATTGTCTACGGAAAGAACAAGATTGTTCTTATGGCATTCTATAGAAAGCTCCCGGAGGAACTCCAGGAAATGAACGCCCACGTCCTCACTAAGCTGCTCGAAATCCACATTAATTCCATCAATTCCAGCTCCAACAGCTGCATTCACCAACTGTGAAACCAGATTCTGTCTGGAACTTGTTCTGGACAATACCTCATAAGTACTGATGTCCTGCGTAAAATTGTCCACAAGTCCCCATACCTTCAGCCCTTTTTCATGGGCAAGAGATACATAATCAGCTGTAGCATTGTTGATAATATTACCATTGTTGTCAGTTACATAGAACCAGGTTGGTGAAATTACATTCACTCCGGTCATATTCTGAATAGCCTCCGAAAGTCCTGCATTGGCATCTGTGGACATTACCTGATGCCATACCAGATTCACTGGCTGGTCCATGGTAAGATAAGTATAAGATTCCCCAACTGCTTCTCTGTCCATATTCAGATTCTGAATATCACTTACACTGCTCTTCTCTATATATCCGATATAACCATCCCATGTGGCTACCTGATCCCAGTTCTCCAGTTCTTCCATAAGGATCAGATTATCTCCTTTGTTTACCCTGGACAGTACTTCTGATTTGATTCCTCCACGGTAGCGCACATATGTATCCTTAGTTGCTGTGACAACTGATACGCCTGAAAAATCCTTCTGAATCGCTATACGGTTTGGCTGCTGGTACACATAAGTATCCAGATCTGTATATCTCTTTATAAAATCAAGGCTCAGATAAGCGGTTCCGTCCTTCAGCCATACATCACCGCCCTCCTCAGCGGAAGCAGGTGTATAAATCAGCTCCGACGGAGTAGCGTACAGAATCTGCTGACCTTCTTCATCCCAGTAATATCTCTGGTTCAGATAACTATCCACCACGTCTACAGGAAGATATGGCTGTTCGCCAGACATAACTGCCTTCTGCTCCAGAATCTGGGTACCTACTATAATTACGGCTTCTGAATCGTCTGTCTGTCCATAATATTCAGTCAAATCCATCTGTTTCCTGGTAGGAATGCGGCGCATGATCAGGGTTGTAACAATTCCGATCAGGGTAACTGCTGCGATCAGCATGCATACCACTACTACAGGATTAATTCTTCTCTTCATAAAATATTTATCCTCTCAGTGAACGTCTAATTGATATCTGCTGCGGACTTTTCCACAGTCGATTATCATTATAACATATTTTTTTTCAGGATTGTATTACATAATTCGACTTTTTACAATTTGTTTACATTATTGAATGTTGGTATCTAGTACATCGAAAATTAAGTATCTGCTATATTGACGTAGGATGATTTTCTCATATGCAAGGCGGAGGAAGGAGGCGTAGCGGTGGCTACGGCGACTGACGACAACGCAGCAGATGAAAAATCAGACAAGTCAATATGGCAATTACTTAATATTCGATGTACTAGAATCATTCCTGCAATCAGCAACACCGGAAATTTCTTCCTGCCAAAGCATGAGTAGGGGGAAACTGCTGGTCTTGAAGAAATTCCGGTATGTACTGAATATTCATGGTTTACAACTGCTGATCATCGATTACAAAATCGAAATCCACACGGGCTATATGCCCATTCTCGTCCTCTGTATAATCCCGCATATATCCTCCGCCATCTGCAATCTGACAGGCTTTTGCAATGGCTCTGGCATCACTGGGCAGCCCTTCCAGATAAAGAGCAATTCCCAATTCTTCATACTGATTCAGCTCACCCTCCAGCGATCTGCAGGATTCTTCCTTTCCTGATCGTGATATACGCTTCGTGTCCTAACCTCCTTTCCTCCTTTATGGATTCAGAAAACACCTGAATCATTTTGCAGAAAAAAGAGACGGAATGTGAGCTCATTTCATCTTCAGGGAATGCAAACACCGCCCCAGCTGATACGCTGCATGATAAATCGACGCTGTTTTTAGAAAAAATAGATGTTAATGTTAATATTTAATACGAATCTGTGTTATCTCTGTTCTCAATTGCTTGTGAGTCACAGATCCATTTCTTTTTTCTTGTTCCCCATTATACGGATTCATTTTCCATTATGCAATAGATTTTGACCAGTTTATTCTTTTTTTCCATTCTGTTTCGAAAAATTTAATAAGTTGCAACTGAAATTTACAAACTGAAATTACCTGTTTTTTTTCCTATTGCACTTTTGAAACATATATTATACAATGAGGAATCAAGATAGCTGATTGTTACTGTTCACTGGTAGTGTTCCGCGAGGTGTTTTTGTGAATATAGTTCACAGAAAACCTGGGAAACCCGGCGCGAAATCATGCGAATGCATGATTTCTGTGCATCGCGAAGTGTGTTGTTATTCGCGAAGTGAGCATTAACAACTGATTATGGTAATCTTTTAATAATAAACACTATTTCCAAGAACAGGATGTGATCATATGAAAATAGAAAAAATCAGTGACAATCAAATCCGCTGTACTCTTACAAAGGAAGATCTGGACAGCCACCAGATCCGTATCAGCGAGCTTGCCTACGGCACAGATAAAGCCAAGAAGCTTTTCCGTGAAATGATGCAGCAGGCTCAGATTGAATTTGGCTTTGAAGCTGATAATATCCCGCTGATGATCGAGGCAATTCCCGTAAACGGTGAAAGTGTCATTCTGATTGTCACCAAGGTAGAGGATCCCGAAGAACTTGACACTCGTTTCTCCAAATTTTCACCATATAAGAAAACCAAGCAGGATACCCTTCATTTCGATGGTGCTGATAATATCATCGATATCTTCCAGAAATTATATGAGGAGACACAGAAAGCAGCCTCTCAGGGAGCTTCTTCCAGTAACAAGGAGGTCAAAGAATCTGGAGCTTCCAGGACTTCCAGAAGTACGGAAGCTTCTGAATCTGTTTCCAATACCCGGAAAGTTTCGGTAAACCTGATACGGCTCTATACTTTCCATACTCTGGATGATGTCATTGCTGCCGCACATGGACTGGATGGATTCTATAAAGGCGTCAATACTCTTTACAAGGATGAAAATTCCCTTTACCAGCTGATTGTACATCAATCCTCCTGCACAGCAGAAGAATTCAATAAAGTATGCAATATTCTTTCTGAATACGGCAGCGGACGCGCTTTTAATGCTGCCGGAGAAGCTCATTTAAAGGAACATGGTGAGCTTATTTCTCGCAAAGCCTTGCAGCAGCTTGCAAAAATCTGAAATAAAAAGAATCCTGCCTGCAGGATTCTCCGCCTGACAATTCCAAAATGCCTGCACGCTGCGCAGACATTTTGAACAGGCTAGAGCGTGTTTGAAAAATCATTCCCGCAAATTGTGACGCACATCTTGCAGAAAGCCTTTTTCAAACACGCTCTAAAACCTTATTAAAAAGGACTGGCAAATCGCCAGTCCTTTTTATTATAAGTTCGTATATACTCTGTCGGGGTTACCTTCTCAACCGGAACAGCCCGTCAAGAAACTATATACTAACGGCCTGCAAGATAATCGTTCAGCTGCTGGATTAAAACATCAGCATCAATTCCGTGTACCATAGCAGCCTCCTCCAGAGATTCCATCTGTGCGGATGGGCATCCTACACATCCCATACCGGATGCCATAAGAATACCAGCCATATTAGGATCTAACTGAAGAAGCTGACCAATCAGCATATCTTTTGTCACCTGTGCCATGATCTGTTTCCTCCTTTTTTATATCGAGTTACTGTTCATACCTGACCAGCAACTGCTTCTCTCGTAAAAAATTCCCTGCCATTACATCAAAACCGGCAGTAACTCTCCACGTTCCACTATTATAATACCAAATACACATTTGCGCAACCGTCACAATTCTAAAATTTTGTTTATAATTTTGTACTTGATATCCTTTGACATATATATTAGAATAGACTCATATCCCAGAAAGGGTTTCTGTTCACTCTGTGAACAGTAATCATAAGGGAACTAAAGAGATTAAAGGAGGATATAACAATGGCATATGTAATTTCTGACGAGTGCGTAAGCTGTGGAACATGCGAGAGCGAGTGCCCAGCAGGTGCTATTTCTCAGGGAGATGATCATTACGTAATCGATGCAGATTCCTGCATGGACTGCGGAACTTGTGCTGATGCCTGTCCTACAGGCGCTATCAGCGAGGGTTGATTTTCCCACATAAGTGATGATAGCATGAAGGGGAGCTTCCTATGGAGCTCCCCTTTTTCAAACACATTCTACACTCCGTTTTTCTTTTTTCCCTTCTTCTCCGAAGATGCAGCTGCTTCTCTTCTTGCCATCTGCTGTCTCCTGATGGCTGCATCCAGAGTGCGCCACCTGTCTTCTCCTTCTTTTTTGGCATGAAGCTCCTGAGTAATCAGACGTTCTAATATCTCCTGAAACTCCAGAATCTTTTTATCTGGCTCCGCTTTAAAATTCTGAACATTCTCCAGCAGTTCTTCCCGAAGTGTATCTCTTGTTTCATTCTCTTCTTTTTCTATACTCTCAGATTCCAGTAAATGTATTTTATCCTTTTCTTCCGGCACGATTACTTCCATTCCTTCTTTTTTTGTAAGTTTTGGAAGAAGATCATGTATCGCCCGAAGCTGCAAGCCTCTGTTCTTTAGTTCTTTAATGTTCAAAAACAGTTGAATATCATCCTGGGTGTAGCAGCGATGCCCCAGCTCATTTCTGCGAATAGGAAGGGAAAGTTCATCCTCCCAGTAACGAAGGACATAAGATTTCACCCCTGTCAGCTTCACAGTCTCAGCCACGGTATAGCATTTTTCCATACTACCCCTCCTCATGAAATTGTTGCTGTCCACAAAACAAATCGGTCTGGCTGCCAGACAGCATCCGTATGGACAATAGCATAATTCACTGTTTTTATTATAACAAAAGGTCTTTCAAATGCAAGAAAAAAAGGTCGACATAACATGCCGGCCTTTTCGAAGAAATACCATAATCAATCAGCATTTCCTTATTTTTTCATATTTACAAACTGTGTATACTGAGGCAGCCATACCAGCTCAACGGTACCAATAGGACCGTTTCTCTGTTTCGCTATAATGATCTCAGCAATTCCCTTTTTCTCCGTATCCTTATGATAATAATCATCACGGTAGATAAACATTACCATATCAGCATCCTGCTCAATAGCTCCCGACTCTCGCAGGTCAGAAAGCATAGGTCTGTGATCCGGGCGCTGCTCTACAGCTCGACTGAGCTGTGAAAGTGCAATGACCGGAACGCTGATCTCACGGGCAAGTGCTTTCAGGGAACGTGAAATATCGGAAATTTCCTGCTGTCTGGAATCAGAATGTCCGCTTCCACTCATCAGCTGAAGATAATCAATCATAATAATTCCAAGATTGTGCTCTAATTTGTATTTTCGGCACTTGGAACGCAGCTCGGAAATGGAAATACCGGGGGTATCATCAATAATAAGATTAGAGCGTCCGATAATATCTGCACCCTCCACCAGCTTGGTCCAATCCTCGTCTTTCAGATTACCAGTTCTCATATTCTGGGAATCCACATGAGATTCCATGGCAAGGAGACGGTTTACAAGCTGCTCCTTGGACATCTCCAGACTGAATATCGCTACCGTAACGTCCTTACGAAATGCCATATACTGGGCAATATTAAGAACGAAAGCAGTTTTTCCCATAGACGGACGGGCTGCGATCAGCACCAGGTCTGAAGCATGCATTCCGGAGGTCTTGTAATCCAGATCCACGAAACCGGTAGGAATACCAGTTACCGTTCCCTTCATCTTGGAAGCTTTCTCAATATTGTTCACCGCATTCAAAACCACCTGCTGGATAGGCACAAACTCATCACTGGAGCGTCTCTGAAGAACATTAAACAATTTCTTCTCCGCTTCCTCCAGGATCATTTGTGTGCCTTCTTTCTCCATATAGCAGGCATTTTCCACTTCCTCATTCACTTTGATCAGTCTTCGAAGGACAGCCTTTTCGCTGACAATATTGGCATAATACTTTACGTTGGCAGAAGTGGGAACTGCAGAAATCAGATCTCTTACATATTCCATACTGCTGATATCTGGTGGAAGTTCCTTCTCTTTCAGACGGTTCTGAAGAGTGATCAGATCCACCGGCTTTCCTTCATTACATAACTCCACCATGGCATCAAAAATAATACCATACTGGCTCTGGTAAAAGTCATCACTTGTAAGAATCTCTGATGCTACCAGAATGGCATCACGGTCCAGGATCATGGAACCAATAACGGACTGTTCCGCTTCAATGCTGTGAGGAAGTATCCTCTTGATCAATGCTTCTTCCATTTCGTAAAAAACATCCTCTCCTGCAGCTTTATGCATTACTGTTTACACTTCTTCACAGTAGCCCTTATGCCTCTTCCTTTACCCATACTTTCAGGCTTCCGGTTACCTTAGGATGAAGCTTAACCGGTACATTTGTTACGCCAAGATTGCGGATCGGGTTTGGAAGTACCAGTTTCTTTTTCTCTATATCGAGATTCAGCTGTTTCTTGGCAGCTTCTGAAATTTCTTTTGTGGAAACAGAGCCAAATGTTCTTCCGCCCTCTCCCACTTTAAGAGTAAGAATAACCTCTTTATCTTCAAGATTCTTGGCAAAAGCTCTGGCAGCTTCTAAATTCTCCTGGGCAACTTTCTCTTCATTTGCCTTCTGAAGCTTCAGATCATTTAAGTTCTTTGGAGTTGCCTCAAGTCCAAGCTTCTTCGGCAGGATCATGTTTCTTGCATATCCGTCACTGACGTTTACAATCTCTCCCTTTTTTCCAAGGGCTTTTACATCTTCCAGTAAAATTACTTTCATTCTTTGAATTCTCCTTCCTGGTATAACTGATCTATAATATCTTTGATCATTTTCTCTGTCTCATCTTCTGTAGCCTTCACCTGGGCTCCGGCAATGTTCAGATGACCTCCGCCGCCCATTCTCTCCATCATAACCTGCACATTGACCTCATCAATGGCACGGGCACTTACATACACCTCATTATTATATGGAGTAAGAACAAAAGAAGCCTTCACACCTGCAATATTCAGAAGCTCATTTGCGGCCTGGGCTCCTACTACTGTAGGACTTTCCAACCCCTCGCTGGGGCATCTTCCTATTGCAAAACAATTTCTGTAAATCTGGGCAGTGCGGACAACTTCCGCTCTTGCCTTATATGCATCAATGTTATCCCGAAGCATTTTGCGGACTCTTGTAATATCTGCGCCATTTCTCCGAAGATAAGCAGCTGCTTCGAAAGTACGCACGCCGGAGCGTGTAGTAAAATTATTGGTATCAATTACCATACCTGCATACAGACAATCCGCCTCCAGGCTGCGAAGACGCAGATCCTCGTCAAAATACTGAAGGATCTCGGCAACCATCTCACATGTGGAGGATGCATATGGCTCCACATAGGAAAGTACTGCGTTCTGTATCACTTCACTGCCTCTTCTGTGATGATCCAGCACCACGATCGTCCTGGTCAGATAAAGAAGATCCTGACACTCTGTATAACTTGGTTTGTTTGTGTCCACCACAACCACAACTGTATTATTATCCACAAGATCCTTTGCCTGGGCACAATCTACAAACATGGAAGGCTCATAATCCGGATTATTGATATACCCCGCCATCAACGGACGGATGGATGTGGTCGGATCATTTACTACAATATGGACCGGCTTGCCAAGGGTCTTTCCTGCGCGATAAATACCGATTGCAGCCCCAAGGGCATCTACGTCTGTGATCTTATGTCCCATAACCACAACACGATCCTTGGTGCTCATAAACTCTTTCAGCGCCTGTGCCTTCACTCGGGCCTTTACGCGGGTATTTTTCTCCACCTGCTGGGATTTTCCGCCAAAATAGGCGATGGAATCTCCATTCTTAATTACTACCTGGTCACCGCCGCGTCCAAGAGCCATCTCAATGGCAATACGGCAATATTCATAATTCTGCAGATAGTTTGCGCCGTTCAGACCAATACCGATACTTAGGGTGACTGCCATTTCATTACCAATATTGACCGTCTTAACTTCATCCAGAATATGAAAACGCTGTTCTTTCAATGCTTCCAGGGAACTCTGACGCATGATCAGGAAGTATTTATCCCGCTCCAGCTTGCGTACAAGTCCGTCAAAATTGGAAAAATACTTGGTGATTTTCCTGTCGATCAGTGCGATCAGAAGGGATCTTCTGACTTCTTCCACACCTTCCAGAGCTTCTTCATAATTGTCCAGATATGCCAGAGCAACTACCAGCTTATCATCCTCATTCTTCTGAATATATTCCTGAAGCTCTGTCTCATCATAGAAAAACATTGCCACAAGATTAATGTCTGCATCCACATTTTCCAGAATACGGGCTTCATTTACCACATCTTTCATAGTAACCAGCTGCATGGAAACACGATAGATCCTGTCACCAAAGTTGGTGCTCATCTCTGTGATCTCCTGTTTCTCAGGTACAGGAAGTTTATCCGGTGTGATCTCCGGAAAAATAGTGGTAATGTGCTTGTTATACAGCTGTTCTTTCCCGGTAAGCTCTGCAAATACCTTGTTGGACCAGATCATTCTTCCATTGGTGTCCATAATGGCATAAGGAAGAGCCAGATCATCCAGAAGACGCTTCTCAAGAGATTCATACTGATTGGCAAACGCGATCAGATCATTGAGAATCAGCGGCCTGTGAAAGCGGGTAAGCAGAAGTGCTGCCACAATATATACCACAATTCCAAGTGTAGCAAGAATTCCTGCTTTCACACTTACCATAAAAATAAGAATATCCAGCCATATAAGAAGAATGGTCAGATACAGTGGCCACCTCATGAACTGCTTCATGGATCCCTTGAATTTCAGTTTTTTATTCATAAGTTTATCCTCACTTACAAATCCTCAGGTACCTTTTACATAGTGACAGGCAAAATACGCCTTTGCCAGATAGTATAACAGATTTCTAAGGATTTTTCCATAGAAGATTAGACAGAAAAACCGCCATCCTTCCGGATGGCGGTAAACACTTCCAAATTAGTCCTGGATGTATGGCATCATAGCAAGATGACGTGCTCTCTTAACAGCAACAGTCAGAGCTCTCTGATGTTTCGCGCAGTTTCCTGTGATTCTTCTAGGAAGGATTTTTCCTCTCTCGGAAACATATTTTCTTAATTTTGCTACATCCTTGTAATCGATCTCGTTATTCTCTTTACCACAGAATACGCAAACTTTTTTTCTTCTGCGGCCGCCTCTTCTCTTCATTGGAGAATCTGGTCTTTCGCTTCTATTATTGTAAGCCATGTTGGTTTTCCTCCTGTTTTATTCAGTTCTAAGAGCTAAGCTCTAGTTAAATGGCAATTCCTCGTCAATGCCATCCGGAATGTTCATAAAGCCCTCTGCAGCGGTTCCCGGGTTCGGCATAGATGCCTCCGGTGCACTTGTGCGCGGATGGGAAGCAGCATAACTGTCGCTGGAAGCCTTGCTCTCAGCAAACTCCTGATCTTCCACAACAACCTCTGTAGTGTAAACCTTCTGTCCATCACGGTTGGTATAGCTTCCGGTCTGAATACGACCTGTAACGGCAATCTTCAGTCCCTGACGGAAATACTTCTCAGCAAACTCTGCCGTACGTCCAAAAGAAACACACTGAATGAAATCAGCACTTGCTTCTCCATCGCGACGGAATCTTCTGTCTACCGCTAATGTGTATCTGGCAATTGCCAGTGCATTCTCTCCTGCGGAATATCTCACCTCAGGATCTCTTGTTAAGCGTCCCATTAAAATTACTTTGTTCATTCTTCTTACCTCTCTTAATATACTAAGTGAACGGGCTCTTAATGGTGCTTTCTAAATCCGATTATGCAAAAAGATTATGCGTCTTTTCTGACAACTAAGTATCTTAATACGTTGTCCATGATACGTACATGTCTTTCTACTTCTGCCGGACACTGTGCGTCTGCCTCAAACTGAATAAAGTAGTAGAAGCCTTCATGCATTTTCTGAATCTCGTAAGCTAATTTCTTCTTACCCCATTCTTCAACGTCTGTGATAACGCCATTGTAACGAGTGATGTATCCTTTAGCTTTCTCAACTACTGCATCACGTACTTCGTCTTCAACTTTTGCGCTAACAACTAATGCTAACTCGTACTTGTTCATGCTTGTCTTACCTCCTTATGGTCTGTTGGCCCTTTGCCTGTCAAAGAGCAAGGATATTTTATATATCACGATTTTTGATTTTAACATACTTTTTTCAGGCTGTAAAGCATTATTTTTCCTTTTTTTGAAGATTTTTTGTGTTTTTCTCCACCATCTTCCGCGGTACCATGATCTGGTGTCCACAGCCCATACATTTCAGGCGAAAATCTGCACCTACTCTTAAGATTTCCCATTCTTTGCTGCCGCATGGATGACCCTTCTTCAATGTAACAATATCTCCAACTTCATAAACAACTGCTGCCATATATAAACTCCTTATTTACCTGCTTCATTTCTGCTTTAGAACCTTTTTCAGCACACTATTTTTTTACTTTTATCTGGGAAAACACCTGTCCGATAGGCTCCTTGATCAAAAGATCTGCATACCGATCTCTTGGTGTCGGGGACTTGTTGATCACTACCAGATGTTCTCCGGAAAAGTAATCGATCAATCCTGCCGCAGGATAAACTGCCAGGGACGTCCCTCCTATAATAAGAACCTGCGCCTGGGAAATGGCACGCACAGACTCATTGATGGTGCGGTCATTCAGTCCTTCTTCATAAAGAACCACATCCGGCTTGATAATTCCACCGCAGGAACACCTTGGAACCCCTTCCGCTGCTTTCATATATTTGAAGTCATAGGATTTCCCACATCTCATACAGTAATTCCGGTATACACTTCCGTGAAGCTCCAGTACATGTTTACTACCTGCCATCTGATGCAGATTATCAATATTCTGGGTGATAACTGCTTTCAGCTTTCCGGCTTCTTCCAGCTCTGCCAGCTTCAGATGAGCTGCATTCGGCTTCGCTGTATCGCATAGCATCTTGTCCTGATAAAAACGATAAAATTCCTCAGGATGACCCATGAAAAAGGTATGACTTAAAATAGTTTCCGGCGGATAATCATACTTCTGATTATAAAGTCCGTCCTGGCTTCGAAAATCCGGGATCCCGCTCTCCGTAGAAACTCCTGCTCCTCCGAAAAATACAATATTATCGTACTGGTCGATCAGCTCCTGAAGCCTTTCCACTTCCTTACTCATGTCCATTCCTCCAATCATTATACGGTACACATTTTTCAGTAATATGCTTTCCGATATCTCTCTCAAAATCCCTCTGCAGCCCTGCAGAAATTTCCCGGCCGTTTACAGGTCTGCATGCTTTTTTCAAGAAGATCCGATTCTAATTATCACCTGTCTGCTTCGTGCTGTCTGATTTCTTCACAACATCCAAAGTATCCACTCTTTTTCCCTGAACCACATAACGGGTAGACTCATTACCGGTACATGTGGAAAGGGTAACGATCTTGTCGTCTACGCCCAACTCACCTGGTGTAGTCTTAACATCAGAATAGGAGACTATTTTATTCATATAATCCACAAACTCCTGTCCAGGTCCCTTAAACAGTGTATATGTATCACTGTTTACCGCTGTGGTATACGCAGAAATAATCTCATACCGGTAAGTCTTCTCCGGGGTAAAGATCCAGAAATATTTGCTCTTATTGTAAGCAGAATCATCCTTGCTGAAATTCTTCAGCTGTCCAAACATAGTTCCATTCTTCATATTGTGACCATATACCAGCGTATTGCAGTCACTGAAATCTGCCTTATTCTCATAATCAATGAAAATAGTTCCGGCAAAATTATAATTTTTCTCATATGTCAGATGAAGATACTGGTCATTGTCAGTTCCCTTTACCACCGGATAGCTGACACCATCAAGCGCCTCCACATAGATCCAGCCGATCACATCTGTATTAATGCTTCGAAGAGAATCAAAATCAATATCCAGCGGGGCCTTCAGAGCCGGTCCGTCTGGTCCTGCTGCTTCCTCACTTTCACTGGTACTGTCCTGATCCGGATCACGCTCTGTCACCGCCATCTGGGCAATCGCATTATACTCATCTGAGCCTTTCTTATACTCTGTATAAATGTGATAAAGATTATATGCCGCATAACAGAATACACAGATTGCAGCAATCAGTACAATTGTGAGAAATACATCACCTGCTTTTTTCTTCTTTTTTGGTTTCTTATCTTCGCTCATAGCAACCTCCTTCTACCAATATTATTTACATAATCTGAAGTATCGCATATATAAAACTTTTAAAATCTCTCTATATTATATAGGCTATAAAATTTTCCTGCAACCTCTGTCTCAGGATATATTACCAGTGAACAGCAACAGTTCCTGTTCACTGGTCGCATTCCGCGAGGTGTTATTTGTGAACAAAGTCCACAGAAAACCCGAGAATTGCGGCGCGAGATCATGCAAAGCATGATTTCGTGCTCAGAGTATTATACACGTCATACCTTCAGCATCAGTAATTCCTACATTCTTCACTTATTCTTCCAGCAAATCCCTGCACTCTTTCCTCAGCTCATTTTCTTTTTTGCTGTAAAGCAAAAGTTCACAATGTTTAAAATAAGAAGGACAGCCATACTGAGAGATGAAAATACTGCATCTGTCATCTCCTGTCAGTCCGGTTTCAAACAACAGCAATTCCTGCCCTTCCCCAAAGCACTCTTCCAGAAAAGAAAAGGCTTGTTCCAGCATCTTCTTCGTTTCCTCAAGTTTCTCGTTTCGTAATCTGCAAACATTGCCAAACCTTTCGCCGATTTGTTCTATTCCTTCTGCCACGTCAGAAATATGCAGCTCTTTCAACTGGAAAAAATACTCTTCCAGAATTCTGATCTGTTCCTCTTCCCTGGCAGCTTCTTCTGCTGTCAGAAGCTCTGAACAGATTTTCGCATCTAGTGCTTTTCTTCTGGAAGCAACAAACTGTTCCATAGCTTCTACACTGTTCTTTTCCTGCAAAAAAATCTTCAGCAATTTAAGATTTTCGTATAGTTTTTCTGTCTTTTCATCTATTTTCTGAAAAACTGAAATTCTTTCTGTCACAGCTTCAAGAAGCATTTCAGTTACAGTAAAGCGTTCTTCAAAAGATGCTTTTTTTCCCATATCGCAACAAGTCTTCAATTGCCCGGAAATTACATTTCCATCAAGAATTTCCTGTATCTGATAATCAGATTTATACTTCTCATACAGTCTGTAATAACCGGCAAAATCTCTTGCAATTTCCTCTTTTTGAAGGAATTCTCCAATCAGTTCCTCTCCGATTTCCACCTGCAGTTCCTCATAACTTTTCAGGATTTCGGAAAGGTCCTCCCAACCTCTGGCAGTCACAAAAAACTTGCCATCTACTGTATTTTCTACCATATAAAAATTCTCTTTTTTAAGGGAAAGATAGGACAAAATTGCGCCATGTATGCCCTTTTCCCCCGCATATTCCAGCCATACATCTGTATCTGCCTGTATGGAAATCTTTCTTACACGATCCAGCGTAACAATGTCAAATTCCCGGACCGATTTGTTGTATGCAGGCGGATTGCCAGCAGCTACAATAATCCATCCCTGCGGTACCTTATGGGTTCCAAAGGTCTTGTTCTGCAAAAACTGCAGCATAGCCGGGGCCAACGTCTCTGACACGCAATTGATCTCATCTATAAAAAGGATTCCCTCCTTTTTTCCCGTTTGTTCCATGTACTCATACACAGAAGCAATAATTTCACTCATGGTGTATTCTGTTATATCAATTTCCGTACCACCGTAATTCCTGGTGACAATTTTGGGAAGTCCCACTGCACTCTGACGAGTATGATGCGTGATGGTGTAAGCCACCAAGCCCACCTTACATTCGGCTGCAACCTGCTCCATAACAGCAGTTTTTCCGATTCCCGGCGGACCGATCAGAAGGATTGGGCGCTGCCGTACCAAAGGATAGGTATAAACTCCATTCCCGTCCTTTTTCAGATAAGCAGCAAGGGTATGGATAATCTCATTTTTTGCGTCTTTGATATTCATATTTTTGTCCTTTCGCCGATAACCAGTTTATAAGCCCAGTCCGGCACAAGTCTCATATTTTCCGTCTTTTTCACAAATACAAAGGCCGTTTCATAATCCGGTTTCTGTCTCGGATAAATCCCATCTCCGTCAGTAAAGTAGATCAAAGCCTTCAGATTCTGCAATTCCCGCTTCTCCTGTTCCTTTCTGATCAGTTCAAAAACAGGTCTGAAATCGGTTCCGCCCCGTCCCTGTATGGTTATCTTCTGCATATATTCTTTCCATTCTTCCTCTGAATGGATCACCTGGTACCACTGAATACAACAGTCACATTGGACAATATATACTTTCATTTTCTTAAAAAAATTCTCCCGGGTGCTGAGGATCTGGTAGGTCTCTCCAAGGAATCTCCGGACCATCTCTCTGGAACAGGAACCAGAGGTATCAATGGCGATCACCAATTCCTCCAGACGATTCACTTCTTTGTATTCTAACGGCTCAATCAGCGGCAGATTTCCATACTGCTCCATTCCAAAATTATAAAAAATATAATCAAAACTATCCTCATCCAATTGGATTTCTTCCCTGGGAAAAGCAAATTTTCGGAGAAATTTCCGATAATCATATCGGCTTTTGTACAGTTCCTCCAGTTCCTCTTCTTTATTTCCAGAACTTGCTCCGATCCGATGCTTCTGCCGCTCCCTTCCGATGGTGGTATATGTAAGAATCTTTTCCCACCTGCTCCGTTTTTGTTCCCTTTTCCATGGATTTACACTCCACAGGGAATGGTCATCAAAGGAAAAAAGAGACTCCAGCTCTTCAATATTAAAAGGGAGTTTTTCCTGTTTCAGAAGCTGATAAAGTACCTGGGCAGAGCAATTTCTGCCCTCAATAAATTCAAAAATCTGTCTTCTTTTTTGCAGTTCTTCTGACGGATACTGCCATAAATTTTCCGGAATATTCTGCCAGATCAGAAGCTCCACAGCCAGATCACAAGCCACATTCCACAATCTTTCTTCCATCTTTTTGTCAGAAAAAGGATGCTGGTAAAGGCAGTGAAACAACATGTGCAGGCAGCCTCTTTTCAGCCTTTCTGGCTTCTCTGCCCACGTATAGATCAGGAATACAGGGTCTGCTATTATCCTCTCGCCATCAGTTCCAATTCCATGGATCCAGGACTGCGAAGAGTTCTCATTTTCCATGCTGTTCGGAAACATTTTTGTCTCCACGACCGCCGAAAGGGCTGCTGATGCATAAGAAAAAAATGGAAATCTTGCACAGATTTCACTCCTGCAGGTATGCAGGATTTTCATTCCCATTTCCTGGTATTGCCTTTTTTTCTTTATGAAACTGCCTGTATTTTCAGACATTTTTCTTTCTTTATTATCCTGCATAGTTTCGCTTTCTTTCCTGCTAAAGGTCAAATTTTTTCTCTTTATATCCGTATTTCTGATCCTTTAACCTCATCAGCCACACCAGGCTCTCCAGCTTTCGCTCTCTTCTGGCAGTACAGATAAAATTCTCCAGTTCTTCTGCTCCAAACCAGCCAAAACTCTCCAAGAGCTCCATTTTCCCCACGTTCTCTTCCCAGATCAAAGCTTCCATAGCAGGACGGATTCTTCGCTTCAGATACTGGCCATAGGCAGTTTTTTTCTCTTCTTCGCACTCATTTGTTAAAAAAAATCCTTCCAATGCGCAGGCAAGCCGAATCCGCTCCTGTCCTGTTGTCTGGAATTTTTCATACCGCATATCACGCTCTTTTTCCATATATAATCCCAGCTTTCTTGCAGTTTCCCTGCTTCTTATTATAATCCATCCTACCTTTTCCCACAATCGTATTTTTCGCATTTGCCACATACGCTCTCTCCTGTTATAATAAAAATACCAAAGCGTGTTTTTGAAAAATCATTCCAGCAAGATGTGCGTCACAATTTGTGGTATATTTTGCAACAAACCTTTTTCAAACAGGCGCTAAGAACAACAGGAGGTTTCATTAAAATGGAAAAAAAGAATTTGATTGTCGGACAATCCGGCGGACCTACTGCAGTTATCAACAGCAGCCTTTATGGTGTAGTTTCTGAGGGCATAAAACAGGAAGAAATCGAACATGTTTATGGCATGATAAACGGTATTGAAGGATTTCTGAAGGGCACCATCCTTGACTTTGAAGAAGCACTTCCCGGGGAAAAGCTGAAATATCTTACCTACACCCCAGGCGCTTACCTGGGCTCCTGCCGCTATAAGCTTCCGGAATCTCTGGAAGATCCGGTATACCCAGAGCTTTTCCGCAAATTTGAGGAGATGAATATCGGCTGGTTTTTCTACATCGGAGGCAACGATTCCATGGATACTGTGAGCAAGCTTTCCCGCTACGCAGCCATGATTGGCAGTGACATCCGCATTATCGGAGAGCCGAAGACCATTGACAATGATCTTGTGCATACTGACCACACTCCTGGCTTCGGCAGTGCTGCCAGATATGTGGCTTCCACAGTTCGTGAAATCACCCTGGATGCCAATGTTTATGAGAAAAAATCCGTGACCATCGTAGAGATCATGGGACGTCATGCCGGATGGCTTACAGCAGCCAGCGCCCTCGCCCGCAAATATACCGGCGATAACCCGCTTCTTATTTATCTTCCGGAAACAGCCTTCGATACAGAAGAATTTTTGAAAAAAACTGAAACCTGCTTCGAAAAAAACTGCAATGTTGTTGTATGCGTTTCCGAAGGCATTCATGATAATAAGGGAACTTTTATCTGCGAATATGACAATTCCGTAGGCACTGATACTTTTGGTCATAAAATGCTGGCAGGCTGCGGCAAATATCTGGAAAACCTGGTACGAAGCCGACTCGGCGTGAAAGCCCGCTCCATTGAACTGAATGTAAGCCAGCGCTGCAGTGCCTCCATGCTCTCTGACACGGACCGCCAGGAGGCCATTACAGCCGGTATTTTCGGCGTTCAGGCTGCGCTGAAAGGCGAAACTGGAAAAATGGTATCTTTCATCCGTCAGGAGACCTCTGAGGGCGTTTATCAGATGAGATGTGGACTTGAGGATGTCAATGAAATCTGTAATGAGGAGAAAACCGTTCCCCTTTCCTGGATCAGCCAGGACGGTTCTGACGTGACAGAGGATTTCATCCATTATGCACGTCCACTGATTCAGGGAAATGTAGAACTGCCTATGGGCGAAGACGGACTTCCTGTCTGCGTATACAGAAAATAACGTTATTGTTCACTCCGTCCACAGTAACAAAATACCCCCGCCGTTCTGAGTTCAGATCCTGCTGAGAATCTCCCTATACGGTATCATGATTTAAACAGGGCGAAACATATTCTACATGTTTTTCTTGTGGCTCACGAAAAAGAGAAGAACTCCTTTCTCTATAAGATCAGTTAGAGCGTGTTTGAAAAAGGCTCTAGAGCCTGATCTTACAGAACAAAGGAGTTCTTACTTTTTTCTTTATTTTTCACACAATCAGCAAAAATCCATGATTCCTTCTGCCTTATTTCTGATCATTTTCAAACATCTTATGATCTTCTTCCAGTTTCTCCTGAACCTGGCTGTCATAAATTTTCTCTTCTTTCTCCTCATCCCTTGACTTAGGCAGGATCAGGTTCAGACAGACTGCTATGATCGTTGCCAGCACAACCGGAGATTTTCCGAAAATGGTAGTCACCCATGCAGGAAGTGTGGCAAGTGCTGCATTGGCCTGGGAAACACCCACACCAAGCGCTGCAGCCAGACCTACGATGGAGGAATTACGGTAATCCATCTCTGCAGAAGCTACCAGTTTCATACCGGTCATAGCAATAGATGCAAATACGGAAACTGTGGCACCACCCAATACGCACTGGGGAATCGTGGTCAGAAGTGCTGAAAATTTCGGCACAAATCCGGCAATTCCAAGGAAAGCAGCTGCCAGTCCCAGAACCCAGCGGTTGATAACCTTGGTCGTGGTAACAATACCAACGTTCTGGCTGTATGTTGCAGTTGGAAGTCCTCCAAACAGGGCTCCAAGAATATTGGTAATACCATAAGCTACAATACCACCCTGAAGCTCTGAATCCTTTGGCGTCCGGTTCATAGCACCGATAGTAGTTGCAGAGTAGTCACCAATTGCCTGAATTGAGTTAATTGCAAAAAGCAGTCCGATGGCTACACATGCAGAAATCTCAAAATGCACTCCGAAGTGCAACGGCTGTGGTACCTGGAACACACTTGCCTTACCCACGCTTGAAAGATCCACCATTCCGAATGGAATGGATACCACATATCCGGCCAGCATACCAATCAGAATAGAAGAAAGCTTCCAGATTCCTTTTCCAAAGTGGTTCAGGACTGTTACCACTGCAAGGGTAAAGAAAGCCACCAGCCAGTTCTGCCAGGAGCCATAATCCGGATTAGAGGTTCCACCAGCCATGTAGTTAATTGCAGTGGGATACAGGGAAAGTCCGATGGTAAATACCACTGTTCCTGTGATCAGAGGCGGAAAAAATACCCTGATCTTTTTTACCATAATTCCCATGATAACGGCAACAACACCGCCTACAATCTGGGCTCCCAAAATGGTGTCGATTCCGTACCCGTCCGCAATGGCCTGCATACTTGGTACATATGCGAAGCTGACACCCATAATGATGGGAAGTCCTGAACCAATCCTGTACTTCTTCCCAATGGGAAAAAGCTGGAGTAAAGTAGACAGCGCAGCAACTACCAGAGCTGCCTGAATAAGAATGACCTGATCCTTATTCTCAAGCCCTGCTGCGCCTGCCACAATAATGGCAGGGGTGACACATCCCACAATCATTGCAACAACATGCTGCAACGCAAGAGGAAGGGCTTCCTGTATCCGCGGGATACCATCCGTTTCAAAAATACTGCCTCTCTTCATAATATTTTCCTGCTTTCTTTTGTTTTATACAGTATACCAAATAAGGCGTGCAAAAACAATTAGGTTAGCTCAAAATATTTGGATATAATATTCACAAAAAAGCCAGCCTTTTTTTGTAAACATTTATCTGTTTCGTTTTTTAATCTTATGCCAGTTCTTTTTTCATGGTTAAAATATTCTGTCCGTCAACGTATTCATAAGAAAGCTCATCCATGGTTTTCTTCACCAGGAAAATTCCAAGTCCGCCAATCTCTCTGTCTTCAATGTCCAGTGTAATGTCCGGATCTTTGCTTTCCAGTGGATTATAAGGGATTCCCTGGTCTATGAAGGTCAATGTGATTTTCGGCGGATTATCTTCCATTTCAATTTGTATCGTGGCATTTCCGCTGCCCTTCCCATAAGCATAATAAGCAATATTTCCAAATATCTCATCTATGGCAACATCCAGCTGCATCTGAACCTTCAACGGACATTCCTTTTCTTCCAGCACTTCATTTACAAATTCCGTAACTTTATCCACATTCTCTATCTTTGCTTCCACTGTAATACTTTTCAAATTTCACAGCTCCTTTCCCATACGCTACCAAGGCTTCTGTTTCCATCCCGCCTGGTAACCATACCTTTTTTCCTGCACTATGTAAAAAAAGAATCCTGCACAAAATACAGAATTCCTTTATTAAATGCGCGCTGAACCGGTTCCTCACATGGTAAGTTCTCTGACCACGCCTAAAACCTGCCAGACCTGCTGCGCGTGTTACTCTATTGTTAAAATATCCGTAAACCCTGTAATCTCAAAGACTTCCTTTACAATATCTCCCACATGGATCAGTTTCATACTTCCTTTTTTATTCATAACCTTCTGCAATTTCAAAAGCACACGCAGACCAGCAGATGAAATGTACTCAAGATCTGCAAAGTCAAGCACCAGTTCCTGTGTATCTGCCAGTTCCTTCTCTGCAAAAACATCCAATTCAGGAGCTGTGGTTGTGTCCAGTCTTCCTGACAGCATTACAGTATCTTTTGTTCCTTCATTTTTCTTTTCAATCTTCAGGCTCATATTCTTCTCCTTTTAAATCAGATTATTTTCGCGACTTTTCTCTTATGTCTATCAATTACTCTGATAAAACATTCTTCGTAAGGCTTTCTCCATATTTTATGGGTTTATTATACAAAGAATCAATATTTTGTGTCAAGTTTTATCAAGGCTTTTTATCACGCCAATAACTCAAATGTATGATAAAGATCCATTCTCCCAAATCCCCAGTCCCGATTGGGATACTGCATCCGTTCTTCACGCTCCGCCCCTCGTGTAATATAATTTTTCACGCTCGAGCCGGTAAAATAGGGTTGATTCCCACGTATCACCGCCCATTCGAACAAAAGTGCAGCCGCACCGGCAGTCTGAGCGGCAGAAAGGCTGGTGCCGGAGGCATTTCCGTAAAGACCGTTTAACTGGGGTACCCGGATCTGGACACCTGGGGCTGCTACCTGTGGAACTACATTTCCATCTGGCATAAAGCCTCTGCTTGCCTGGACATACAGGCTGTTGTCACGATACTGGTAAGCAGTCACGGTAATACTCTCCAGCGAATCTCCAGGTGCCGTCACTGTATTATAAGGCGATGGTTCCAGAAAATAGGTTTCCTCCGAAATCAGCCCCTGAACCGGCAGCCACATATGAAATCCTACATTCTGCCCATCTCTTCCTCTAACAAAAATACGCCAGATTCCAGGTACCGGCTGGATAAATTGAAAATATACCAGCGTGTATCCGGTCTGCCTCTCAATAGAAACATAATTTACCTTCACCCTTGTTTCCACAAAGACAAAAGATAATTCCTGCGTCACCGCCCCCAGTGAAGCGCTGATATCCAGAGTTTCCCCTGTAGGAGACTGCAAAGAAAGATTATAAATTTCTGGCGGCTCGCCCCAGAATTCCATGGTAAATCCTGGCTCCTTGTTTCCAACGCGAAGCTCCGCCAATGCCTGGTTTTCTCTCTCTGTAAGGCGGCCTGCGTAATGATGTCTTGCCGCTCCCTCATTTCCAGCTGCAACAGAAACTGAGATCAGCGAATACTGGGAAATATAATCCACATAAAGACTCAGTGGATTTTTCCCGATATGTGCTCCCTGGCTGCTGCCAATTCCAAGGCACAGAGAAAGAGGCATTCTTCTGTCATTCGCAATTCGCACTGCAAAATCCATTCCCATCATAATGTCATTTTCCTGGAAAAGCTCCGCTTCTGCAGGGAAAAGATAGAACTCCCGGAGATATTTTTTCGCAGGCTTCACTTTCACAATGATCAGTATGGCTTCTGGTGCGGCTCCAGAAAAATTCTCCTCAGGAAAATAATTTCCAGCCGCAATAGCAGCCATTCTGGTTCCATGGCCATCCGTATCCACAGAGGGCACAATTTCCAGAGGATTTCCGGAAGCCAGTGCCTGATCAATATCCTTTTTCCAGAAGACACGACCATAAGGCACTTCTTTCCCATCTCCCTCTAAGGTCTGGTCCCAGATGCAAAGGATTCTGCTGCCCATTTCGTTCTGAAAAACCGGATTCCGATAGTCAATTCCGGAATCCACAACCGCAACAGCTGTTCCGCTTCCTTTCAGCTGAAGGTAGGGCTGTTCCTGAAGCCGGGTAATTCCGGAAGCACTAAGGCCTCCAAGATCCATATGCGTATAACATTTTGGAATAGAACTGTAGGAATACGTATTGATATTCCACCTTCCAATTTCTGTCAAGGGTGCATAAACTACCCCGTAAATTCCGTTTATTTTCTGAAAACTAAAACCTGGGACATCGCCCAGGTCTTCCTGAAAATCGTCCATATATTTTACAATAAAATCCGCATACATCTCGTTCTGTGCCGGTGAAACTGACTCCTGCATACTCAAATTGCCCGCGTCTTTATTTCCCATAACTGCCCCTTAAAGCTTTTTCATTTAAGAGTATGCTTTATTTTTCATTTCAATGACTTGAAGCGTGTTTTCTCTGTACCAACATCACAATTCCTGCCAAAAATGTAAAGACTGAAATAAACTGCGACGTAGAAAGCACTCCCACACTTCCTCTTGCCAGATCTCCGCGAAAAAACTCTAGCACAAATCTTCCTGCACTATAAAAAATCAGATATGCCGCCGCTGTCTCTCCATCTTTTTTCTGGCTTCTCAAAATCAAGAGCAGCAAACCATAATGAAGAAAGTCAAGAATACTGGAATAAATCTGCGTAGGAACCAGCGCCACCCCATTTGGTGCAAAAGCAGACGTATGAAACGTAATGGAAAAAGCACCGGACGTTTCTTTTCCGTAACAGCATCCTGCCAGCAGACACCCAATTCTTCCAAATCCTTGTGCAAGTGCTACAGAAGGCATTAACGTATCAAAAAGCTTCAGAAAATTCAGTTTTTTTACCCTGCAATATACATACGCCGTGAAAATTCCACCAACAATTCCACCAAATACCACAAAGCCATCGGTCAGAGTAGCACTCAGAAACCCAGGATTTTCCAGGATACTTTTCCATTCTGTAATCCAATACAGGATCTTGGCGCCCAGGAATCCTCCCACTACGCACCATACCACCAGATAAAAAACGTGTTCATAGGGCAGTTTCCGCTTTTTTGCCCTGTATTCTCCGGTAAAATAAGCTGCCAGAATTCCAATGGCGATCATCAGTCCGTACCCATAGACCGTAAATGGACCAATCCGCAGAAGTTCATTTTTCATAAATTATTCTCTCCACTCAAAACCATTTTTTCCAGAACCTTAAAAGTTCCTTGTTTGCATGATCATTTTTAGGACTTTCCATACTCTTATCCGGATCACATTCCCCGCAGATATCCACCTGCAGGATTTTTCCATTCTCTTTTTCAAAATGAGAGCACAATGCCAGAAGTACTTTCAACATCTCTTCTAAAGTCATATCTCCTTGGCTCCAGGTAGTGGCTGCCTCCTCCGGACAGAGCACATCCTTATCAATGGAAATATACAGCGGTATATTGGCAGGAATTTCCAAGCTTCTGATCAATTCTTCCTCAGAACCTTTTTTCTCAGCCATATACGGCCTTGCCTCAGCCAGCCTCTCTCTGGACAAAAAATGCACTCTGTCCTTAAAGGGTTCTTCCACCTGCCCGTACGCTTCCTCATCCGGCCCGATCAGCCAGACCTCATGAAGCTTTTCTACCTCTTCCAGTGCACTTGCAATCCACCCCCCGCAGGACAAAAGCCCTCCGAAAGCAGGAAGCTGCATGTCTGTATGATTGTCAAATACCAGCAGGTTGAAGGGCTCTTTCACCCGCCCGATCCCGATTCTGCTCATATAATGATAATTTCCGGAATCAATAAAATAAATTCCGGAAACCGGATATTTTTCCATTCGTTCCAGAATCTGCGCCTGGGCATCTCCATCGCAATAGCAGTTGGTTCCTGAAATATCACTCAGGTCTATCCAGGAAATCTGCTCTCCCTCATAGAACTGCTCTTCCTGGTAAATTCCAGAAAAATCCATGATCACAATGTTCCGCTTCAATCCTTCCATTCCTCCAGAATTTCCTCTTCTTCCGGCTTCTGACTTGCCTGTTCTTCCTGATCCGCCTGCTCTTCCTGATCTGTCTGCTCTTCCTGATCTGTCTGTTCTTCCAGAGCACCTGTATTTTCAGCACCAGATTCGACTGTCTCAGTGTCAACCTTCTTCGCAGGTTCAAAACCTGAGTCCGGTGTTTCAGCATCTTTCACAGCCACATCAGCATCTGTCACTTTATCCTCTTTCTTTCCATCACCAGCTGATCCATCCTGAATCTCTTTTTTCAGCCCATGTTTCAGAATCAGATAAAAAATAATATCCAGCACTCCGTTCGCCACAAAAATACATCCTGAAATCTGCACGGTCATCCTGATTTCAGAAAATGGATTTACAAGGATCAGCACTCCAAGTCCTATAAAAATCAGACTTTCAACCAGAAATGCCTTCCAAACGCCCTGCCCGCGCTTCTTTAGTTTCATACTGCCGCGCATCATCCAGATGCTGTCCACCAGAATAAAAGCTCCTAGCATAAGAGTCAGCAGTTTCACAACCACAGTTGGATTCATAAACAAAAAGATACCGATCACCAACACGATCACACCGGAAAAAAGATCCAGTATGGTAGAATTATCCTTTTCCAGAACAAAGATCAGAATGTGATAAACACCGGCCCCGATCAGAACCAGCCCAAATACCACCTTGCACAGAACATTCACCGTTTCTACAGGCATCAATGCCAGACACAGTCCAAAAAGAATATAAAATACAGATGTTGGAATCTGTCCTCTTAAAATTTTGCTTTTCTTCTCTTCCATCATTTAACCTCCTGTTATCCTCCGGTTCTTTTTGGACAGTATAAACCTTTTCGTGAAATTCGTCCACAAAAAGCCGGAAAAAGAGTATAATTTCCTATATAAAAAATCCATTTTTATACTTGAAGTTTTTCCCTGTGGTATTATAATGAATGTCGAAGGAAAATGAATTATGTCGTAACTGTTCATACAGGGAACAGTTCCATTATATCTAATTTTTTATCGGAGAATTAAATTTTGAAAAATATAAAAAACAACAAAACCATTCTTGCCGTTATCCCAGCTGTCGTAGTGCTGGCTGCAGGGGTAGCTTTTTTTTGCTCTCGTTCAGGCAATACTGACAAACAATGTCAGGAAACAGTTGAACGTCTTCAGAAGCTTGAAACAGCCGATATCTCCAGTATAGAGGATGCGATCCGTGCACTTTCCGAGAAAGAAAAGCCCACCGGATCGGACTCAGAGGAGGGTGTTCTTGGCGATATTCTCACAGATGTACAAATTAAACAGGCATTTCAGGGAACTGTTATTGTAGGAGACTCTATTACAGAATCAATTGCAGAATATGGTTTTCTTGACACCAGTATTGTAGTTGCCAAGCTGGGACTTCGTATTGACGATGCAGATGACCAGATCAATACCGCCATCAGTCTGAATCCAAGCGTATTTTTCCTGTCCTTTGGAGCAAATGACCTGGAAATTTACAATGGTGATTCCTCTGCTTTTATTGACGCCTACCGTGTGAAAGTGAAACAGATCCAGAACGCACTTCCTGATACTGCCATTTACATCAACAGCATTCTTCCCATCCAGCAAAGCGCCATTGACCAAAATCCTGCTCTTGCTTATTATGACAGCTTTAATCAGGCACTCAGGGACTTTTGTGACGAAATGGGATGCACTTTTATAGACGATACATTCCTTGTAGACGAAAGCATGTATGAGCCGGATGGTGAGCATATGGTTTACAATTACTACCCCAAATGGCTTACTTATATGGCAGAAAGGGCAGGTCTCGTATGAAGCTGAATACCAAACGAAATATCCTCTCAGATTTTTCTGGCAAACTGAGCGGCAATCTGAAGAAAAATAAACATCAGGGAACCAGCATCCTTTCTGATTTCAAGCTTACCGGTTCCCTTATCTTAAAATCCGTCATGGTAATTTTCCTGGTTGTCTATCTGGGACGCCTCTATGTATCCGACTACGCAGCAGACGTATCCATGGACAAAATATCTGCTGCCCTTGAACAGGTTTCCGGTGTAACGGACCTTAGTGAGCCAGGGGTTTCCGGTCTTCGCCGTTTTTATCAGATAGATGAGAATGACATAGACAGCTACTTTTTCCGTAAAGCAGCCTCCCCGATGTCTGTAGACGAAGTTCTGGTAGTTAAGGCTAATTCTTCTTCTGAGGCAAGCGCCTATTTAGAAGCAGCTCAGGCTCATCTTGAAAGTCAGAAGAACATTTTCGAAGGCTATGGAACTGATCAGATGGCACTTCTCGGAGAAGCTTCTGTAGAAAAGCGCGGTGCCTATGTCTGGTATTTCTGCGGTGAAAACGCCCAGGAACTTCGCCAGGCTTTATTATCCATGATATAGGAGAATTGACGTTATGGTATTTAACAGTGTAATTTTTATATTTTGTTTTCTTCCCATATTTCTGCTGATCTACTATTTCGTGCCGGCCAGGGCCCGTAATCCGGTACTTTTCGCAGGGAGCCTTTTCTTTTATGCATGGGGAGATCCTACTTATCTGGTTCTTATGCTGTTTTCCAGCTTTTTCAATTATTACATGGGCAAAGAGCTTGGGAAAATTACCGATGAAGATCCATCCCGCAAGCGAAACCTTATTTTCGCAGTAGTGATCAACCTTCTGATCCTGGGATTTTTCAAATACTGGGGATTTTTTCTTGATACCATCAGCGGTATCACAGGACTGAAGCTTACTTATCCGCAGCTTGCATTGCCCATCGGACTTTCTTTCTATACCTTTAAGAACCTGTCCTACATCCTGGACATCTATATGGGAAAAACAGAACCCTGTAAAGGATTTTTTCCATATGCCGTATACAGCACCATGTTTCCGCACATGACTGCCGGACCCATTGTCCGGTATACTGACATTTCGGAATCCATCAGCCGCCGCAGTATAAACACAACGCGCCTCGGTGCAGGTGCAGAGCTATTTATCAAGGGTCTTTCCAAGAAGGTTCTCCTTGCAGACAATCTTTCTGCTCTGTACACCACCCTTCAGGCTTCCGGTACTACCTCCTTTGTGGGAACCTGGCTTGCCATTGGCGCATATACACTGGAGCTGTATTTCGATTTCAGCGGATATTCCGATATGGCCATCGGTCTTGGACAAATGCTGGGGTTCAATTTCAACAAGAACTTTGATTATCCTTACATCTCCACCAGCGTCTCTGAATTCTGGCGCCGCTGGCATATTTCTCTCGGAAGCTGGTTCCGTGATTACATCTACATCCCACTGGGAGGCAACCGTGTTTCCACAGGCCGACACATCCGCAACATCCTTGTGGTATGGGCACTCACCGGTCTCTGGCATGGCGCCAGCTGGAACTTTGTGTTCTGGGGTGTTTACTACGGTCTCCTTCTTCTGGCAGAGAAATTCCTTCTTGGACGTTTTCTTGAGAAAGCACCCGTCTGGCTTCGCAATTTATATACCATGTTTGCCGTGATCATCGGCTGGGTATTTTTCAGCCAGACCACACCTGCAGCCATAGGAAAAATGCTGGGAGCCATGTTTGGATTGGGAGCTTCCTGCTTCGCAGACCGCGCCTCCCTGTATGCACTGAAATCCGGACTGATCCTGATGATCATTTCCGTGATCAGCTGCCGTCCGGGGCTTTACCAGTATTTCAAGCGCCTTGCAAGACGCAATACTTACCTTGCCGCAGTGATAAACGCAATCCTGTTTTTCCTCTGTATTGCGTATATGATCTACAGTTCCTACACACCATTTATGTATCAGCAGTTCTAGAGTAAATTTGAAAAAGCCCTGAACTGGTACCATATTAATTGGAGGACCCATGAAAAAGAAACCAAACGGATACCGCTATTTTTGTCACCTGACCGGATGCCTTTTCGGAATCTTCATCCTGGCAGTACTGATAATCAATTTTTTAGTTCCGGACCGGGGCTTTTCCCAGAAGGAAAACCGTGTGCTGGCCTCCCGTCCGGCCATCAGCGTTTCACAGCTCACATCCGGCAAATTTGCGGATGGTTATGAAACCTATGTAAATGACCAGTTTTTCCTTCGTGACTGGTGGATCACACTGCGCGCCACAGCCCAGCGTATCCTTGGAAATACGGAAGAAAACGGTGTTTTTCTTGGCAAAAACGGTTACCTGATGGAGGATTTTACAGCGCCCTCCCAGGAGCGTCTGAACCGTACTGTAAACGCTATGACAGATTTTGCAGCAAGGCATTCTGATCTTCCCCAGTATGCGCTGATCGCGCCAAATGCCGTGAATATCCTTTCAGATAAGCTCCCTGCCCTGGCTGCTGCCACTGACCAGAATCCTTATCTGGACGCAACTGCCGCTGCTCTTGAAAAGGCAGGTGTCACTTTCGTGGATGTGCGTGACACCCTTTCCCAGCACAAGGATGACGGAATTTATTACCACACAGACCATCACTGGACTACTCAGGGAGCTTACTTTGCTTATATGCAGCTTGCAAAGGTACTTGGAATCGATTCTTCTTCCATCTCCTACGACAAGCTCCCGGTTTCCATGAGCTTCCAGGGAACCCTTTCTGCCAAAAGCGGTTTCCGTGCTTCTGAGAAAGAAGAAATGGATGTCTTTCTTCCAAGAGATGACTCGGTTCCTTCCTCTGTTGTAAATTATGTAGACGAACAGAAAAAAACAGCCAGCTTTTACGATACCAGCAAGCTGGAAACCAGAGACAAATACGCCATGTTCTTTAACGGAAACCATGGCAAGGTTGTGATCACCACTCCTACAGAGGAAAACCGTACCTTACTTGTGATCAAAGACTCCTACGCAAACAGCCTGATCCCTTTCCTGGCGCCTTACTACCGCAAGATTGTTATGGTAGACCCTCGTTATTTCTATGACGATCTGGAAGAACTGATGCAGGTAGAGGAAATTCAGGAAGTACTTTATCTGTATAATGCAAATACATTCTATTCAGATACTTCCCTGGAGCTTGCACTTATGCCTCAGAGCAGTACAGATTCCACACCTGACAGCATTGAAACGGATAACACAGATACTGCTTCTGCTTCTTCTGACAACGCTTCTGCTGACAATCCAGAAGCTTAAAGCGTATCTGAAAAAGGCTTTCTGCAAGATATGCGTCACAATTTGTGGGAATGATTTTTCAGACATACTTTAGTCTTATTTCCTTCTGCCAGACAGGCAGGAGGATTTTTTTTCCAAATTTCATTGTACAACTCATGCAAATTCGCTATAATTACTTTATTAAGCAGCTATTTTCTGCAAAGTGTTTTTTGGAACGCAGTTCGCAGAAATCCCAATAAAACAGAATCCTGCAAGCAGGATTCTCCGCCTGCGGCTGGTCGCCTCCAGCGACATCCAGCGCATGTTTGAAAAAGGCTTTCCGCTGCAGTGCGAAGCGGGTAACTGTGAAGGTACTGGACAGTTACCTTTATTAAACATTTAGGAGCGAAATTATGAAAATAGTATTAGAGCATCTCACAAAGCAGTTTCCGCCCCGTGGAAGAAAGGCTCAGGAGCCGGTCACAGCTGTAAGCGATTTCAATTTCGAAGTTCCTGACGGTCAGCTGATCGGACTTCTCGGCCCCTCCGGCTGCGGGAAAAGTACTACCCTGAATATGATCTGCGGCCTGGAGAAACCAACCAGCGGCAGAATTCTTTTCGGCGATGATGATGTGACTTCATTTCCCCCAGAGCGGCGCGGCGTTGGTATGGTATTTCAGAATTATGCACTTTACCCCCACCTCACAGTGAAGCAGAACATCCTCTTTCCTCTTCAGAATCTGAAAGGAAAGGACAAGCTTTCCAGATCCCAGATGGATGAGCGGGCTCAGAATGCAGCCCGTCTGGTGCAGATTACAGAGCTTATGGACCGACGTCCTTCCGAGCTCTCCGGCGGTCAGCAGCAGCGCGTAGCCATTGCCCGTGCACTTGTAAAAATGCCACGCGTACTGCTTCTCGACGAACCGCTCTCCAACCTGGATGCCAGACTCCGCCTCCAGACCCGGGAAGAGATCCGCAAGATCCAGCGGGCTACAAAGATCACAACTGTCTTTGTCACCCATGACCAGGAGGAGGCCATGAGCATTTCCGACATGATCGTAGTCATGAAGGATGGTGTGGTACAACAGATCGGGAAGCCCCAGAACGTTTACGACAGCCCTGTAAATCTGTTTGTTGCCAAATTCCTTGGTACCCCTCCCATCAATGTATTTGAGGGGCAGATCCGTGGCGGAAGCCTTTACATCGGTGAAAATGCGGTTCTTCTCACACCTGGGATCTCCGACCAGCCGGTTTCTGTGGGAATCCGTCCGGAGGGATTTATCCCCGATGAGAAGGGAGCGCTCTGCTGCCAGCTTGGAGGCATGGAAGTAATGGGACGTGACATCTCTGTTGTCTCCACCCATGCATCCTCCGTAAATCCTGTGATCCGCTCCATCATCAGCTCTGACACCCAGATCCGGCTTGATGCAAAAACCGTCCGTTTTTCTATCAAGCCAAACAAGATCTTCCTGTTCCGGCATGATACTGGTGAACGGATCAACCTTTAAAGGGAGGCTCCTATGAACAAACGAAACTTCAAAGGCTGGCTGTACCTTCTGCCGGCTATGCTTTTTCTGGGTATTTTCATGGTCTACCCTCTTATCGATGTTTTTATCTATTCCTTTGAAGAGGGCTATAATTCCGCTTCCCAGACTTACTATGGGACAGGTATGTACAACTATTCCTACGTCCTTCATGACCCATATTTTCTCCAGGCGATCCGGAATACCTTTATCCTGGTTGTGATCACAGTGCCCCTTTCCACTTTGCTGGCACTTCTGATTTCCGTTGCCTTAAGTTCTGTGAAGGCTCTGAAAAAACTTTTCCAGACCATTTACTTTCTGCCATATGTAACCAACACACTGGCCGTTGGACTGGTATTCATGATTCTTTTCAAAAAAACCGCTTATTCCGACGGACTGATAAACCTGGTGCTGAAGCTGTTTGGACAGGGACCTGTAGATTTTATTGACGGACCATACTGGGCGAAGATGCTGGTATTATGTATTTATACCATCTGGATCGTTATGCCTTTTAAGGTACTGATCCTTACCAGTGCCCTGGCTTCTGTAAACCAGAATTATTACAATGCAGCCCGGGTAGACGGTACCTCCAGATTCCGTATTTTTATCCGGATCACCCTACCGATGATCTCTCCCACTGTTTTCTATCTGATCATCACTGGTTTTATCGGTGCATTCAAGGCTTACAGCGATGCAGTTGCCCTTTTTGGCACAGACTTAAACGCAGCTGGCATGAACACCATCGTAGGCTATGTTTACGACATGCTTTACGGAAATGGCGGCGGCTACCCGTCCTATGCCTCAGCAGCAGCGATCCTGCTGTTTGTTATTGTTTTGACAATCACCTGCATAAACCTGCTTGTAAGCAAAAAACATGTATACTACTCGTAACGGTGAAGGTTCACCCTCTTTATCTGAAAGGTATTTTCGGGCAAAATCTCTCACAAATTGTGACGTACATTTTACAGAAAGCCTTTTTCAAACACGCTCTAGTACATCGTTTCGTAAATAACTACACCAATCGCGTAGGATGTGGATTCGAGTGTGCAGGCATAAAAACGCAGGCGTAGCGGGCTACGCCGAGGCTTTTATGCCTGTGCAATCGGATTCACAGACAAGTGAGTGGTATAGTTATTTCGAAAACGATGTACTAGTCTTCATAAAGGAGAAAACATGGAAAAAGATACCACTCAGTTTACAAAATCGGAGCATACTGCCGCCAGACGGCATTCCCTGGGAAACATCCTTGTCTACCTGCTGCTTACCATCTGGGCTCTGGTTGTACTGTTTCCTTTTTACTGGATGCTTCTTACCTCTGTAAAAAGCTACAGTTCCTACAACGCAGAGCACATTCCCACCTTCTTTACACTGACGCCCACCCTGCAGAATTATGCAGATGCCTTTACAGCAGTGCCCCTGGGAAAATATCTGCTGAACACACTGATTTTCACAGTTGCCACCACTGCTATTATGATGGTTGTGATCACACTGTCCGCCTTTGCTTTCGCAAGGCTTGAATTCAGAGGGAAAAATCTGGCTTTCACTTTATTCCTTTCCCTGATGATGATTCCAAACGAACTTGTGATCATTACCAATTTTGTGACCATCACCAACCTGGATATGCGGAACACCTTCCTTGGGCTGATCCTGCCATCTGTCACCTCTGTATTTTATATTTATCTTCTGAAAGAGAATTTCGAACAGATACCGGATGAGCTTTACCGTGCAGCCAAAGTGGACGGAACCTCAGATCTGAAATACCTTTGCAAGGTGATGATTCCCATCTGTAAGCCTACCATGGTCACCATTGCTATCCTGAAGGTGATCGAATGCTGGAATTCCTACATTTGGCCAAGACTGATCACCGATGACCAGAACTACTATCTGGTTTCCAACGGAATCCAGGAGATTCGCGAAAACGGTTTCGGTCGTGAAAATGTCCCTGCTATGATGGCGGCGGTAGTTGTGATTTCCCTGCCCCTGATCATTTTGTTCCTGCTTTTCAGAAACAAGATTATGTCAGGAGTTTCAAGAGGAGGTACAAAAGGATGAGACTATTCAGACAAAAACATCCTGGAGCGTTCCACAAAAAGCCCTTCCTGCTTTTTTCCCTGGCTGCCCTTTCTTCTGTGACTCTGCTTACAGGCTGTCATGGCGCGAAGGACCAAAGTGCCTTTACCATTCCCGGGGAATTTGACACCTCCAGAGATTACGAGATCACTTTCTGGGCCAAAAACGACACAAACAAAACCCAGACCGAAATCTATAAAAAGGCAATATCCGATTTTGAAGCCCTGTACCCCAATATCACCGTAGATCTTCGGCTTTACACGGACTACGGCAAAATCTACAACGATGTAATCACCAACATCGCCACAGGCACCACTCCGAACGTATGTATCACCTACCCGGACCATATTGCCACCTACCTTACGGGAAACGATACCGTTGTCCCTCTGGACGATCTGATGGCAGATTCCAGCTACGGACTTGGCGGTGATAAGCTTGAATTCGCCTCAGTGAAAAAAGATGAGATCATTCCCCGTTTTTTACAGGAGTGTTCTTTTTCCGGTCACTATTATGCACTGCCTTTCATGCGCTCCACAGAAGCCTGCTATGTAAATAAAACCTATGTGGAAAAGCTTGGATACACCCTTCCGGAAACCCTCACATGGGATTTTGTGTGGGAAGTAAGTGAAGCCGCCATGGCGCAAAATGCAGATGGAACCTACAAGGTCAACGATCAGAATGTGCTGATTCCATTTATAGACAAATCCACAGACAATATGATGATTGAAATGCTAAAGCAGAAAAATGCAGGATATTCCACTGACAGCGGAGAAATCCAGCTTTTTAACGACACCACGGCAAGTCTGCTGGATACCATCGCGGAGCATGTAAAAACCGGTGCTTTTTCCACTTTTAAAATTTCCAGTTATCCGGCTAACTTCCTGAATGCAGGGCAGTGTATCTTTGCCATAGATTCCACAGCAGGCTCCACCTGGATGGGTACAAACGCCCCTCTTGTGGACATCAGTTCTGATGCTCTGGTGGATTTTGAAACAGAGGTTATGACCATTCCACAGTTTGATCCGGATAATCCGCAGATGATTTCACAGGGACCTTCTGTATGTATCTTCAATAAGAAAGACCCTCAGGAAGTGCTGGCCTCCTGGCTCTTTACACAGTATCTGCTCACAAATGACGTACAGACCGCTTATTCTGAAACGGAAGGTTATGTGCCGGTTACCAGCAAAGCCCAGGAATCCGACCAGTATCAGGATTATCTTTCCAGGGAAGGGGAAGACAATTCCACTTACTACGATGTAAAAATAAAAGCTTCCAGGCTGCTCCTTGACAATGTAGAGCACACTTTTGTTACCCCTGTATTTAACGGCTCCGCTTCTTTACGTGATGCTGCAGGACAGCTGATTGAAAGCGTGACCAAATCTGTCCGAAGAAAACAGGAGATTGATGATGCCTATATTGATAAACTTTACAGCGATGTTACCTCCCTGTATCACCTGGATCAGATTTCTTCTGAGCAGTCCTCCGGGAAAAAAGAGCTTGGACCTCTTCCCGCAGAATCCAGAATTCTTCTTGGAAGTCTGGCAGTAGTCTGGGGTCTGATTCTTCTTTATCTTTTACTTGAACGATTAAAGAAGAAAAAAGGTTACTGTTCACTTCGTTCACAGTAACGCGCTTCGCGATGCACAGAAATCATGCATTCGCATGATTTCGCGCCGCAATTCTCGGGTTTTCTGTGAACTTTGTTCACAAAAAACGCCTCGCGGAACGTTACCAGTGAACAGTAACGAAAAAAGCGTAATATTTAAGCTTGATTTCCCCATAATTTTGTTTATAATAAAAGTGATTGTGTACAATCGTTTTTGACAGATGACTTTACACTCACCTTGTCAGACATCTGAATTTACGTACCCAGAAAGGAGATACTATGAAAAAAAGACTTGTATTACTGATGGCGCTCTCTCTTACATTTGCATTCCCGGCAGCTGTTATGGCTGAGGATACCACTGCTGCAGAGGAAACTGCTGATGACACAGAAGCAGCTGACAGCACTGCAGAAGATGCAGATGTGAAATCCGAAGGTGTTATGACCCATGACGAATACCTTGCAGCAGCTGTTGATGACGAAGTTACCATCGAGACCTATGTACAGGCAAAGCAGTCCTGGTGGGAAGATAAAGCTACCTTCTATACCCAGGACAAAGATGGTGCATACTTCATTTATAATATGCCATGCTCCGAAGAAGACTATGAGAAGCTGGTTCCGGGAACCAAGATCAAAGTAACCGGATATAAGGCAGAATGGTCTGGCGAGATTGAGGTTGCAGATATTTCCTCTTTCGAGATTGAGGATGGCGAATACATCGCAGAGCCGCTTGATGTAACAGATCTTCTTGGTAAGGACGAGCTGATCGATCATCAGAACGAGCTGGTATCTTTCAAGGGAATGACCGTAGAAGCTGCCGGACAGGATGCTGACGGAAACGATGTAGCTTACCTTTACAATTACGATGGATCCGGTTCTGAGGGAGATGACCTTTACTTCAACGTTTCCCTTAACGGCGAAACCTATACTTTCACAGTAGAGTCTTATCTCTGTGACAAAGACAGCGATGTTTACAAAGCCGTAGAAGCTTTGAACATTGGCGATAAGATCGATATGGAAGGCTTTCTGTACTGGTATGAGGGCGTAAACCCGCACATTACATCTGTTACAGCAGCTGAATAATTTCACATAATTCCAGACAAAAAACACCCGGGCACAGCTTCCTTTATGAAGCACATATGCCCGGGATTTTTTATCCGATTTTTGTATTCCTGTATACATGTACCCAATATATAATTTCCACCACTGCCGTAATTCCCCATGAGAAAATATACAGCAGATATAAAGACGGAATCGTCTTAAAGTAGGCAAACACCGTATTTACCCATACCATTCGGAAAATACAGGATCCTATAATTACAATAACCGTAGGAATAACACTCTTTCCAAGAGCACGGGAAGCTGCAATGGCACTGTCCATAAATGCAGAAAATCCATAACTGAAACCCATAATCGTAAGTCGTTTCATTCCGGCATCCACAACCGCAGGATCATTGGTAAAAAGTCCCAGGAACTGTCTGCCGAATATAACCAGTGCAATACCACCTATAGTTCCAATTCCAAAGGAATAAGCCAGGCTGACCAGATAACTGTTTCGCACTCTTTTTCTTTTCCCTGCACCGTAATTCTGCCCCATAAAGCTTCCGCAGGCTGTATAAAAAGCAGCCATGGAGTCATACAAAAGAGCATCCGCATTTGCCGCAGCGGAATTACCTGCCACCATCGTAGCATCAAAGGTATTGACGCCTGCCTGGATAAACAGATTTGCCACCTGAAAAATACCGTTTTGCAATCCTGCCGGAAGACCGATCTGGATGAGGTATCCTGCCATTCTCTTGTCAAACCTCAGTTTGGAAAGACGAAGTGCATAATCCCCGCCCACTTTTACCAGAGCCCGGAGGATTAGAAACGCAGATAAATACTGGGAAATAATACTTGCAGCTGCAACACCTGCCACATCCATTTTACAGACAATTACAAAAAACAGATTCAATACTATATTTACAATACCAGCTGCACCCAGATAATACAAAGGCTTCTTCGTATCTCCAAAAGCACTGCACACCGCATTACCAAAATTATAAAGAGCCATTGCCGGCATTCCCAGAAAATAGATCCTTATATACAGTACTGCACCATCCAGAAGTTCTTCCTTGGTATTCAACAGCTCCAGAATTCCCTTTGAAAAGAGCAGTCCAAAGATCAGTACGATCATCCCCGCAGCCATACTTACCAAAAGAGCCGTATGTATCGTCTTGATCGTACTTTCTTTATCCTTCGCTCCGAAAAATCTTGCCACCAGAACATTGGTACCGCCGCCCATACCGATCAGAAAGCCCGTAAAAAGAGTTACAAGCGTAGTAGTGGATCCCACTGCCCCCAATGATAAAGAGCCCGCAAACTGACCAATAACCGCGATATCAGCCATATTAAACAATACCTGCAAAAAGTTGGTCAGCACCAGAGGGATACTAAAAAGCAGCATTTTCCCCCAGATAGAGCCTGTGGTCAGGTCCTGTCTGTCCTCTTTCATTTCAATTCTTCTCCTTCGTCAAATCCAAAATTTCTTCCGGCACTGCACCTCGAAACTGTTCAGAACTTTCAATGCAGCTCGCACCCCTTCAGATCAAGCCAAACCTATTTTGCACCGGAATTTTGTGCGCAAATAAAGCTCTTGAATAAATCAAGAGCTTTAAGAGGTGCCACCCAGATTTGAACTGGGGATAGAGGTGTTGCAGACCTTTGCCTTACCACTTGGCTATGGCACCATATTATTTAGTTCTTCGCAGAAGCGAATGACTCCAAGGGGATTTGAACCCCTGTTACCGCCGTGAAAGGGCGGTGTCTTAACCGCTTGACCATGGAGCCTTATCAAATCGGGCTTCATGCTCCGATTAAACTCCCCCTGTTGGACTCGAACCAACGACACTTCGGTTAACAGCCGAATGCTCTACCGACTGAGCTAAGGAGGAATATAAAGGTTTGCACCTTCAAAACTACATACATGTTACATCCTTGTGGAATATTTGTCAAGAATCTTTTTCAAAACCTTGCGATTGTTGGTCAAGCCCTCACCCTATTAGTAACAGTCAGCTCCATGCATTACTGCACTTCCACCTCTGCCCTATCTACCTCGTCGTCTTCAAGGGGGTTTACTTCTTTCGAATGGGACATCTCATCTTGAGGGGGGCTTCAC
>NZ_JBCOMI010000023.1:0-64262 GCF_040924245.1 Ruminococcus sp. J1101004sp1_RTP21198st1_B9_RTP21198_201120
ATTAGCTTGCCGGAACGTTGCGACGCGCGGCGGTGAATATACATTGTGAAATCGCGTCCGGGATAACGACCAACACACTAAATAGTAAATAAAATAACAGGAGGAATTATCATGATTGCAGATTATGCAGACAAACTGAATACATATGAGGAATTTAAAGACTACGCTGACATGGTTCAGCAGTTTATCAAAAAACAGAAAGAGGAGAACCTTCCAGAAGGCAGGTACGACCTGGAAAACGGCATTTTTGCCTTGATTCAGAAATATACCACGAAGCCCCTGGATGGTGCACAGATGGAATCCCATAAGAAATACTGCGACCTTCAGTACATTGTAGAAGGCACTGAGAAAATCTACTGGGCATCTCTTCGCAACCTTACAGTGGAAGACGACCGCACCCCGGAAGCTGACATTATTTTCTATAAAAGTGGTCCGGAGCAGGGATACACTCTTCTGGAGGCTGGAATGTTCGGCTTCTACGCTCCTGAAGACGGTCATATGCCCTGCATCGCCGTAACTGAACCACAGCCAGCAACGAAGATCGTGTTTAAGATTCCGGTGAAAGGTTGACATTCGGGCATAATACATAAAAATTGAAATATAGTAGGAATCCCCTTGGATAGATAAAAGTGAACTTGTTAAAATCTATTTAAGGGGATTTTATTAACATAAATTAGAAAGTAAATCATGAAATGGGAACAAAAAGTGAATAATTCTTGATTCAATTGACTAAAATATAATGAAATGTTATGATGAAGCTACAGGCAGAATGGAGGGAAGATATGGACAATTCGATTGTGCGGTTAACTGGAATAAAGTTAAAGAATTTTAAAAATGTTAAGTATGGAGAACTGGATTTTTGTAATCGCAGGAAAGAGTACAATGCCAGCATCTTAGGCTTATATGGACAAAATGGGTCTGGGAAGACTGCGTTGATTGAGGCCTTGCAAATATTAAAATATCTTCTTTGCGGAAAAGAGATTCCAGAAGATTTTTGGGATTGTATTAATGTAGATGCAGAACAGGCAGAACTTCAATTCATTTTTGATGTACGTATTCCTAAATATAGCGAGAAATATGAGGCATATTATGAATTTAAGATGAAAAAAGAAGTAACGGAGTATGCGTATAATTGGAATGAGAAAAAAAATGATGAGCAAAAGACACGGTTGGTTATATATGATGAAATTCTTAGTTACTCTTATGCCGATAAAAGAGTTAAGGTAAGAAAAGGTCCCTTGATAGATACATGCACAGAATCCGTTTTTGTACCTGTTTCTAAGTATGAATGTCTTATTGGAAAAGATAAAGATATAATGACAGATTTGATTGTTGCAAAAAAGTTTGCATACAAAACTTCCAGATCTTTTATTTTTTCACCTGAATTATTGAACGCAAATAGAAAACAACAGTTTGATATGGAGAAGCAAGATGGTGAATTAAGTCTTGAATTTGTCAGACACAGGGTGCTGCTAATAAGATTAGCTTTATATGGAAATTCGGAACTATTTGTGATTGATACAGCTAATACAGGATTAATTAGTATGAATGCTCTTCCGTTAATCTTTAAATATGAAGATGAAGAAAACGAGTCTGTAGGATTGTTTACTTTACCATTGGATGGCCCTGCAATTGTAGAAAAGGGGAAAGCTGATGTTGTTTATAAAATTGTTAACAACATGAACATTGTTCTGCAACAGATTGTTCCCGGTCTTACCATCAGCTTAAAAGATTTGGGGACTCAGGTCATGGATGACGGAAAGATAGGAAATCGCGTTCAGCTGATGTCCCATAAAAATAGCAAAGAAATCCCGTTAAAAAATGAATCCGATGGCATTAAGAAAATTATTTCTATTCTTCAATTGTTGATTGTTGTGTATAATAATCCGTCAATTACAGTTGCAATTGATGAATTGGATTCCGGTATCTTTGAATATCTTCTCGGAGAGCTTTTAAGAATAATTTCTGAAAAAGGAAAAGGGCAGTTGATTTTCACATCCCATAATCTACGACCACTGGAGACCATTGACAGAGGGTTTATTGCATTTACAACAACGAATCCTGAGATGCGTTACATTAGAATGTCAAAAGTGAAGGACAACAATAACCTTCGCGATTTTTACTTCAGGGATATAGTTCTGGGAGAACAGAACGAGGAACTTTATGAGCCTACTAACAATGCAGAAATTGCATTTGCATTCAGAGAGGCTGGTGAAGTAAGTGGCACGTAAAAAATTATATATGTAATCGTGGAAGGTCCGTCTGATGATGAGGCTCTGGGAGTTATTTTAAACCGTTTGTATGATAAGAATGCTGTATATGTGGAAATTACCCATGGCGATATTACTTCGAGAAATGGCATTGTCGCGGGAAATATTGCATCCAAAATTGGAGATATGATACGCGGGTATGCAAATGCAAACCACTATAAAGCTGGTGATTTTCAAGAAGTGGTACATCTTATTGATATGGATGGAGCATTTATTCCGAATTCATTGGTAGTACAGGATGAAAACGCGGTGAAACCTTTTTATACAGAAAATGAAATTAAGTCAGCACAGCCAGACCAGATTCTTTTGCGAAATGCAAGAAAAAGTGAAAATATAAATCGCATTTGCCTAATGGGAAAAGTATGGGGATCGGTTCCTTATCGAGCTTATTATATGTCTGCAAATCTGGATCATGTACTGTATGATAAATTAAACAGTTCGGATAAAGATAAGGAAAATGATGCATTTTTATTTGCAAAAAGGTATAAAGATCGTCTGGATGAATTTCTTCAGTTTATAGCGGATTCGGAATTTTCTGTAGTTGGGGATTTCAAGGACTCCTGGGAATTTATAAAAGAGGGAAAGCATTCTTTGGAGAGGCATACGAATCTGGGGATTTGTTTTAAAGAAATAAGAGAAGAGAGAATGGCCAATTCTTGTGATTCAGATTGACAAGCTCTTAATAAAGCGTATACTATAGCGTGTTAAGACACATAGTAGGAGGAAAGAGCTATGAAAAACAACAATAGTATCAAAACCGTAGTTGCTATCGGTATCGGTGCTGCACTGTTCTTTGTACTGGGACGTTTTGTGGCGATCCCTAGTCCGGTCCCGAACACAAACATCAGTCTTCAGTACGCAGTACTTGGACTTCTTGCAGCAATGTATGGTCCGGTTGCAGGCGGACTCATTGGTTTCATCGGACATACACTGATCGACCTGTCCTGGGGTGGAAGCCCATGGTGGAGCTGGGTTATCACATCTGCATTTGTAGGTGTTGTGATCGGTCTGTTCGCCAAGAAGCTTCAGGTTCAGGAAGGCGATTTCGGAAAAGGCAAAGTTGCCGTTTTCACAGTTGCAAACGTGATCGCACATGTTGTAGGATGGGTAGTTGTTGCACCTGTACTTGACATTGTAATCTATGCTGAACCGGCAAACAAAGTATTCGCACAGGGTGCATTCGCCGCTGTTTCAAACACCATCACAGGTGTTGTAGTCGGCGGACTTCTGATTCTGGCTTATACAAAAACAATTGCAAAGAAAGGTTCCCTGGATCAGGAATAAGTTGAAAGGGAAATTTGTGAAAGACCTTGCTATGGGGAAACTTGTGGCAGGGTCTTTTTTGATGCATAATTTTATTGGATCCCAAAAGTAAATTTCGCAAGATTTATGCAAAATAAGATAAACTTTGGTAAGAAATTTTATTGTGGATTTAAGAAATTCGTGTTATCCTTTTGAGATGGTGTAAGGTGTACACTTATAGAGATGCAAATTGTTAAGTGGTTCTGAAGCAGTCACATTGTTTACAAATTGACGATGGATTCGCTTCAGGATATTTGATTTTGAGGTACTATATGACAGAGAAAAAATCTCCTATTATTTCTTTCAAAAACTTTTCTTTCCAGTACCGGGCACAGAAAAAGCCTACGCTGAAGGAAATTAATCTGGACATTTATCCTGGCGAGCGGGTGTTGATCGCAGGTCCTTCCGGCTGTGGAAAAAGTACTCTGGCAGGCTGCATCAATGGCCTGAATCCTTTTTCCAATCCAGGAGAATGCAGCGGGGAACTTATTGTGGATGGTGTGGATGCGCCGAAGAGCAGCATTTTTCAGCTCTCTGCACATGTGGGCACAGTGCTGCAGGATCCGGATGGTCAGTTTATCGGGCTGACGGTTGGCGAGGATATTGCCTTTGCATTGGAGAACATCTGCATGCCGCAGGATGAAATGCATGAGATCACCCGTCACGCGGCAGAGTTGGTTGGAATTCAGGATCATCTGGATTACGCGCCCCACGAGCTTTCCGGAGGGCAGAAGCAGCGCGTCAGCCTGGCGGGGGTAATGGTGGATCAGGTGAAAATTTTGTTGTTCGATGAGCCATTGGCCAATCTAGATCCAGCTACAGGTAAGCAGACTATTGAGCTGATCGACGAGATTCAGGAAAAAACAGATACTACGGTGGTGATCATTGAGCACCGTCTGGAGGATGTTTTGTGGCGAGATGTGGACCGTATCGTTCTTATGGGCGATGGAAAAATTCTGGCAGATCTTCATCCGGATGAGCTTTTGTCCACCAGACTTCTGGAAGAAAATGGAATCCGGGAGCCCCTTTATCTTACTGCGCTGCGTTATGCAGGCGTGGAACTGGTTCCGGCGAAGAAGCCGGCACATGCTGATTCTGTCGTGATAGATGAGGCGGACCGGAAGAAAATGACAGACTGGTTCTGGTCCCGTCCGGCAGCAGAGGCTGAGAAAGAACATGAGCCGCTGCTTGAAGTTAGAAATCTTACCTTTGGTTATGAGAGAGGCAGTCAGACCTTACGTGATGTTTCTCTTACAATCCACAAGGGTGAAATGGTCAGTATTGTGGGGAAAAACGGTGCCGGGAAATCTACTTTTTCCAAACTGGTCTGCGGCTTTGAGATACCAGATTCCGGTGAAATCCTTTTCCAGGGAAGGGATCTTCTGCAGGAAAATATCCGCCACAGAGCCAAACATATTGGCTATGTGATGCAGAATCCCAATCAGATGATTTCCAAGACTATGATTTTTGATGAGGTGGCATTGAGCCTTCGCAATATGGGAAAAAGCGAGGAAGAGATTCGGGAAAAAGTGGAGGAAACTTTGAAAGTCTGCGGACTTTTCCCATTTCGGAACTGGCCGGTATCGGCGCTTAGCTTCGGACAGAAGAAGCGTGTGACCATTGCCAGTGTGCTGGTGCAGGATCCGGAACTGATCATTCTGGATGAGCCGACTGCGGGACAGGATTTTCGCCATTATACAGAGATTATGGAGTTCCTTCGTGGGCTGAATGAAAAAGGGGTAACAGTTGTGATGATTACCCATGATATGCATTTGATGCTGGAATATACGCCTCGGGCACTGGTCTTTGCTGACGGCAGGCTGATCGCGGACAGAAGCGCGGCAGCAGCTCTTTGTGATCCACAGCTGATCCGTCAGGCGGCACTGAAGGAGACCAGTCTTTTTACCCTGGCGAACCAGCTGGGAATCAGTCCGGCGGAAGAGTTTGTGCAGCGTTTTATTGAGGAGGACAGGGAGGTGCGAAGCCATGGCCGCTAAGACAGTGTTGAATTATCTGCCAAGGGAAAGTGTGATACACAAGCTGACAGGTACCACCAAACTGGCGTTTTTCCTGCTTTTTACTTTTGCAAGTATGATCACTTATAATACGTGGGTACTGCTTGGGCTGTTTGCGGTGAGCCTGGCGGCGTTTAAGCTGAGTAAGATTAAGTTCCGCGAAGTGCGGTTTATGATGATTTTTATGCTGGTATTTCTGGTGTTGAATAATTTGTTTATTTTTCTGTTTGACCCAAATCAGGGAACCACATTGTACGGAACCAGACATGTGCTTTGCCACCTGTTCTGGCGGTATGATCTGACCGCAGAGCAGCTGTTTTATATGGTGAATATTTCTCTGAAATATTTTGTTGCGCTGCCGGTTGCAATCTTGTTTATTTCTGCAACGAACCCAAGTGAGTTTGCCGCCAGCCTGAACAGTATTGGAATTTCCTACAAAGTGGGTTATTCTGTGGCGATTGCGCTTCGTTATATTCCTGATATTCAGCGTGACTATCACAGCATCAGCCAGGCCCAGCAGGCAAGGGGCGTAGAGCTTGGAAAAAACGAGCACTTTTTTGCCCGGCTGAAGAATTCGGTGAATATTCTTCTGCCGCTGATCCTGACCAGCCTGAATCGGATTGATACCATTTCCAATGCCATGGAACTGCGTGGGTTCGGAAAGGATAAGAAGAGAACGTGGTATATGAAGAGACCTTTTGAGAAAAGGGACTTCGTGGCAATTGGAGTTGGCGTGCTGCTGCTAGCAGTCAGCCTGACGGTGACGATACGGTGGGGGAGATTTTATAATCCGTTTGTGTGAGGGAATTGAATAATATGAAAGATATGAGATGGCTGTGCGAGGGGGCTCGCATGGCTATTTCTTTTAAAGTAAATTAAGGAGTGTACATATTATATTTGGTTATTTGTGGGGGGAGACAGATATAAAAAGAAGCATGGCTGTCAAGAAGGAGATTGGATGCAATCTTTAAACGCACTATTAGTAAAACATTGGAAAAGGCATTCTATGGTCAATCATATGAAGTGAAAATTTTATGGTTCCTTCTTGTATTCTGAATTTGTGCGTGTTACTATGAACTTGTAGATATCTTTTGATCTGTGAAGCGTTTCTTGCGTAAGGAGGAAAAATGAGCAGAAAGCCACAGAACAAAAGAAAAAGAGACACTGCTTACCATCCGGAGCTGCATACAAGAGATGTGAACAGCCGGGAGATTTTCAAAAACGATACACTTGCCAGCCAGTTTTTGAGAAATTATACGAATATTCCATTGTTTGCGAATGTTCAGCCTGAAGATATCAAGGATGTATCCAGCAAATCAACTCTATTTACAGCAATGCGCCGGAAGCGATAAAAGAAATTTACAAGAAGATTTTATGGACTTTACTAATAAAGATGAATGTGCCCGTGGACGAGGCAAGAGAGATGATGGGCGAGATTGGAGGTCGTGGAATGGGTTATCTGTTTGAAAAAAGAGCAAATGTAACCGAAAACTAAATTTAAGTAAGGGAAACAAATCACGATGAAAGGTATTAATACGTAAAATAAACTTAAGTGAAATTTATAAAAACAAACCTCCGGTTCTCAGGGACACTCTGAGAGCCGGAGATTTTATCTTCAATTCACAAAGGAGAAAACCATCATGAATTTATCCAATATTTTCGAATCCACCGATTTCGTCCACGCCAGTGGTACGAAGGAGGAACTGCAGGTTGCTGAATTTCTGAAAGCGCAGTGCGAGGAACTGGGCGTACTTGCTCATCTGGAGGCTTTTCGGGTTGCTATGGGAGAGATTGAATCTGCGCATTTGTTTGCAGATGGGAAGGAAATCACCTGTAAGGCGTTTAACTGCTGTGGCAGCGGCAGCGTAGAGGGAGAGCTTTATTATATGCCGGGAACGGATCCTGTTTCCATAGCAGGTGCAAAAGATAAAATTGTACTGATGGACACTCAGGGAGTTGGATTTTTTGTTTACCAGGATCTGATAAAAGCAGGAGCAAAGGGAATTATTTTCCAGTACGGAAATATGTATTATCCAAATACAGATATTGACCAGCGCGATCTGCGCGAAGCCGTTGTAGGGGAAGAACGGAAAGTTCTTTGCGCCATGATCCATTCCAGCCAGGCAGTAGAACTGGTGAAAAATAAGGTGAAGAACATTCGTCTGGAGGTTTCCCAGAAAGAGTACGACGGAGAGTCCCACAATGTAATTGCAGAGCTTCCTGGCAGACGGGACGAGTTTATTGTGCTTAGTGCCCATTACGATTCCACTTCTTTATCCCACGGCGCTTATGACAACATGAGTGGCTGCGCAGGTTTGCTTGGAATTATGGAACAGCTGAAGGGAAAAGAACTAAACTATGGTCTTCGTTTCGTATTCTGCGGAAGTGAGGAGAGAGGGCTTCTGGGCTCTAAAGCATATGTGAAGGAGCATAAAGAGGAACTGGACAAAATAGTGCTGAACATTAATCTGGATATGATTGGAACTTATATGGGTAAATTTATCTCCTGTGTTTCCGCAGAGGACAAGCTGGCACATTATATATCTTATATGGCAGCAGAAATCGGTTTTCCAATTGAGGCAAAGACCGGAGTGTATTCCAGTGATTCTACACCTTTTGCAGACAGCGGAATTCCGGCACTCTCTTTTGCCAGAATTGCCAGCTCCAATGTGGCACCAATTCATTGCCGCTATGATGTGAAGGAGGTTATGTCCATGGAGCAGCTACAGGGGGATATTGATTTTCTGGTGAAGTTTACAGAACGTTTTGCAAATGCAGCAGTGTGTCCGGTTGCAAGGGAGATTCCGGAGAAAATCAAGAAAGAACTGGATGAGTATCTTGCAAGAAAAAGAAAAGAGCAGTAGGGGAGGCTTCCTATGAGTTACATAACCACATACACAAGAAACCATTTCAATCCAGTTCATCCGGAGGCGGAGAAGATTGATATTCAGGATATTGCACATGCGTTGTCGCTGACCTGTAGGGGAAATGGACATGTAAGTTCTTTCTGGTCTGTTGGGGAGCATTGTATTTGCTGTGCGAAGGAGGCTCTTGGGCGAGGGTATTCCAATCGTCAGGCGCTGGCTTGTCTTTTGCATGATGCCAGCGAGTGCTATATGTCAGATGTGCCCCGTCCGCTGAAGCAGGAGATGCCCAGATACCGTGAGGTGGAAGAGCAGCTGCTTCAGGTGATTTATAAGAAATTTCTGGGAAGCAGTCTGACTGATGAAGAAGCGCAGCGTCTGAAAGAAATTGATGATGATCTTCTCTGGTATGATTTAGAGGTTCTTCTGGAAGAGAAACAACCGGGGGATGCACCGAAGCTGCACTTTGAGCTGGATTATACAGTGCGGCCGTTTGTTGAAGTAGAGCAGGAATATCTGGAAATGTTTCAAAAACTGAGCGAATCATAAAAGACAGATTTTTACCCGGAGAATGCGGCATTTATTATGCAGAAATATGAGGGATGGCAGATTCAGAAACAGACCTCAGACAGATTCTATGGGAGGAATTACACATGAACCAGGAGATAAAAATAGCGGTTTGTGATGACCTTGCGGAAGACAGGGAGAATATCACCCGGCTGCTTTCGGAATACACAGACAAAAATAACCTATATGTGAAAATAGAAGAATTTTCTTCCGGGGAGGCATTTTTATCCTCAGATACATCCGTTTATTCACTGGTTTTTATGGATATTTTTATGAGTGGGATGAACGGTATGGAGACGGCGAAGAAGCTGATTTCAAGAAACAGCCGGGTGCAGATCGTGTTCGGGAGCACCAGTACGGAGTTTGCAGCAGAGGCCTTTGATATTGAGGCGCTTCATTACATGGTGAAGCCAGTGAGAAAAGAGAAGCTGTTTCACATTCTGGATCGCTTTTTTGACAGTGTCTACTCCCTGCGGACTGTGAACGTGAAAGTGGGACGGCTGGAGGAGAGCATTTACATTTCCGATATTCTGTATGCAGAAGCAGATGGAAAACGAGCGAAAATTCACACGAAAAAGGGCGTGATAGATGCTTCCATGTCTATGGCAGATCTGGAAAAGGTTCTGCCAGCCAATGAGTTTTGCCGCCCGATCCGGTGGGCGCTGGTTTCCATGAGGGAAATCGTGGCTATGCCTACGGATATTCTGAAGCTGTCGGATAAGACAGAAATCCCCATCAGTCGTCTTAAGCGAAAGGAAATCCAGGATGCTTTTGCAAATTATAGCTGGCGAAGTACGAGACGGCGCATGCGGGGCGGAATCCTGTAAAAGAATTTACAGACTACGTTATAATTATAAAAGGAAAAAACTTTATAGCGTGTTTGAAAAAAGGTTTTCTGTAAAATATACGTTATAATCTGCAGGAGAAACTTGAAACGAAATATTGAGAGAACGTTTCGGACATGTTATGATTTGGAAAATATGAAAAACCTTTAGAAAACATTTTTTTGAAAGCGGAGGACATCATACTATGGGAAAAATTATTAATTTATCAGCAGTACTGGAAAAAGAAGAGAAATTACAGCAGGTAGTAGATTACATGGAGGAACTGAAAGACCAGTTTTCAGATTTGATCCAGGAGTATGAGGATGATGGCGCAGATGTAAGGAAAGTCGATACACTGACTGAGGCTCTGGACGCGCTGGAAGATGCATATGAGATGGTCTGTGAAGTTGCTGAGGAAGAGGAGTGATAATTTATTTAAAATAAGGTACATTCAGCTAAAAACACGAAACAACACAACGTGTTAATTAGTACTGGGTGTACTTTTCTTGTATATTGTGGAGATTTTGTAGTGTATAGAAATCGTACAAGCGTCGCTACGCGACGGCTCTAATGTTACTGTGAACTTTGTTCACAAAAAACACCTCGCGGAATGTTACCAGTGAACAGTAACGCTCCAATCTATTTTCTCATATAAAATCCCAAAAACCTATTGACATAGTGGGTTAATAGTGGTAATATCCATTTAACGAATAAATAACCCAGTAAATCAATACGGAATATCGACAATTATTGCCGAAGAAGCAAGCTGGCAGTTACTGGGGGCAGATACAGACATAACAGGCGGGCCGCCATACGGCGACATCACCTCGAATAAATGTAAAGCGGCCGCAGGCGCCGGGAAAGGAATGGATATGGCATACTATAAGGGAACACTTGGATTGATCGGAAACACCCCACTTGTAGAGGTTACAAATATTGAGAAGGAGCTTGGACTGGAAGCTACTGTTCTTGTGAAGCTGGAATACTTTAACCCGGCAGGAAGCGTTAAGGACAGAATTGCCAAGGCTATGATCGAGGACGCAGAGCAGAAAGGAATTCTGAAGGAAGGTTCCGTAATCATTGAGCCAACTTCTGGAAATACCGGAATCGGTCTGGCATCTATCGCAGCAGCTAAGGGATACAGAATCATCCTCACCATGCCAGAGACCATGAGTGTTGAGCGTCGAAACATTTTGAAAGCATACGGCGCAGAGCTTGTTCTTACCGATGGAACCAAGGGAATGAAAGGTGCCATTGCCAGGGCCAACGAACTGGCAGAGGAGATTCCGAACAGCTTCATCCCAGGACAGTTTGTGAACCCGGCGAACCCGGCAGTGCACAAGGCGACTACAGGTCCGGAGATCTGGAAGGACACTGAGGGAAAGGTTGATATCTTCATCGCAGGTGTTGGTACAGGCGGAACCCTTACCGGAACAGGTGAATATCTGAAAGAGCAGAACCCGAATGTGAAAATTGTAGCACTTGAGCCTTCTACCTCCCCGGTATTATCTGAGGGAAAAGCAGGTCCGCACAAGATCCAGGGAATCGGTGCCGGATTTGTTCCGGATGTTCTGAATACCAAAGTTTATGATGAGATTTATAAAGCAGAGGCTGATGAGGCATTTGCCACAGCGAAGCTTCTTGCACACAAAGAAGGAATCCTGGTTGGAATTTCTTCCGGAGCTGCGTTAAAAGCCGCAATTGACTATGCAAAGAAGCCTGAGAATAAGGGCAAAGTGATTGTAGCCCTTCTTCCGGATACTGGTGACAGATATTATTCTACACCACTGTTCACTGAATAAAGATACATAGTAAACATACGGTAACTGTGAAGGCATTGCGCAGTTATAGTTTACCAAATAAGAAGCCTCACTATCTGATATCGCTTATACAGAGTTGTTATCAGATCGGTGAGGCTTTTTTGCGTAATATTACGCTATTATTTTATTTGGCTAGCAATTGTACCGTCAGCATTGATAGTACAATTATCGGTCGGATTGAATTCGAGAATGTACATAAAAATTGCATGCTTATACATAAAAACGACAACTAACTTTTCCGGCGCCGTTTGTGATTGTAAGGGAAAATAGCTATGCTAAAATGGATTTAGTCAATTATCAAAAATAAATGTAATTGTTCAGTGCTAATTTTCAAAATGCTTTGTATTTCGTCATTTGATTCTGACCAGTTACAAATGAATTTAAGGGAGAGAAAAGAATTATGAAAAGGAAGGCAATCAGCCGGATACTTGCAATTTCGCTGAGTGTTGCAATGTGTGCACAAAGCATTCCGATTTATGCTGCAGAAGAAATTGGGACTTCAGCTGCAGCGGACTTCTTCGCAGAAGATTCTATTGAAAACCAGAGTTTGAATGAAGGCGACGCGGAAACCAACGCGGAAACTAACACGGAATCTAATACAGAAACCAACACGAAAGCCGATGCGACAACCGGCATATCGGAAGCGTATACGTTGGAAGAGAGTAATTCAGCGACCACATCGGAGGAAACGGTTACTGACGAGGATGGATTCTGGTCTGGAGAATCAGAAACAGTTGAATCTTCAGCAAATGGTTCTGGTGGATGGGAATCTGCGGAAATGGATGGAGCAGAAGCGGGAGATGAGGCGGTAAAGCGAGATGCTGCAGCTTTTGTTTCGGGAGACGTGGAAGAAAACGTAGAGGAAACTGGAGAAACAAATGAATTGGAAGAGGCTCTTTCTGAATCGGCAGAGATGACAGAAGGTGATTTTTCCTATGTAATTGTAAATAACAGTTATGCGCGTATTACCAGATATTCCGGAAGTGCCACCATCGTTCAGGTTCCGTCTACCATAGGTGGTTATGCGGTTCAGGTGATCGGAGCGAGAGCATTCCAGGGAAATACAGTGCTGGAAAGTATGGAGCTTCCCGATGGCCTGACTACCATATATGCTTATGCATTTGCAGACTGTACAAACCTTACCCAGATCAATCTGTCAGAAGGTCTTAATATACGCCTATGCATTTGAAAAATGTACCAGTATCACCAGCATACACCTGCCAGACAGCATTACCACGATGGGCTATAAAGTCTTTGGAGGATGCAGCAATCTTGAGAGTGCCAATTATCCGGTAAACTGGGTAAACAGCCCCAGTGGAAACGGATCGAACAGTTATGAATATGGAAATGTATTTTCCGGCTGTCCGAAACTGACCGAGATAGAGATTCCGGAAGGAGTAAAGGTAATCGCGCCGCATAGCTTTGCAAGCTTAACCACACTAACCAGTGTAACGTTGCCATCAAGCCTGACCGAAATCGGTGCATACGCATTCGCAGGAGCAACCGGTCTCACAGAAGTAACGCTTCCTTCCAATACCAAGACGATAAGAGATTATGCATTTGCCGACTGCGCAGGTTTAAAGGATATTTACATTCCAGATTCCACTACTGATATCAGGAAAGCTGTATTCGAAAACTGCCCACAGCTGACGATACATTGCAGTTATTATTCTATGGCAACCATATATGCCATTGAAAATAATATTCCATTTGAGCAAATTGGAACTTATACGGACAGCGCCGAAACCGTCCTGGATCGTTCAGGCACCAGCTATTACGGAGACTTCGGAAGTGCCACAGCCAATGGATATGTGGCCATGACAGTACGCTATAACATAAAAGACACATGGAAATCCGCAGTAAGCGACCTGAATGTGAAGCTGGTTCTTCCTTCCAACGGAGAGCTTGACGAATCCACATTAAAGGTGGATGGGGAGTTATGCCAGAACTATAATTTAAAGGACAGGACACTGACCATTCCTGTGAGCGGTACCTCTGGAATTATCCGTTTCAGTATCAAAGCACAGAGTCAGTCGGCAGCACGCAGCTACGCTATTTTGAACTACAAAAAGAATAGAAACTCCAGCCAGGAAATCATTGGTGTATTAAATGAAAGCATTAATCTGTTCACCATAGATGCACCAGATGTTGTATCAAAGCCAACCGTAAATGTTTCCGGTATGGCAAATGCCGGTGGAACTGTTACCCTGCTTGTGGATGAGAAAGAACAGCAGACAGTCCAGGTATCAAAGGCAGGTTTATGGTCTGCCGTCCTTACACTGGAAAATCCTTCCAACTATGAGACATATAAGATCAAAGCACTCTGCACACAGGCAGATGGTACAACAGAAACAAGAACTGCCGCAGTTACCTATAATGAAGGAGAACCCTCAATCGAGTCCTTCAAAATGTACTATAATGAGCATGACAAAATAAAATCCTACGATCTGACAAAGACAGACGGAGTAACACCTTTGGTGTATTACCTTCCGAAAAGCAAATTTGACTATGAGCTTACCTTTGAAAATCCGGAACAGATAAAGACTCTGTATGTTACAAGTACCAGAAACAACCAGACGAAATATCTGGAAGCAACCTATGATCCAGAAAAAAATGCGTTTGTGACAGACGGATATTTCGATGAATCCGATCACAACTATGTTCCTGGCGTGATTAGCTATGAATATAACAAAACAGTTCCAGAAGTAAAAATGGGACAGGATTTTGACTGGGAGGCTCTGCAGAAAGGACTTCCGGAAGGTGCAGAAAAGGATATTACGGTAAGGAAAAATACAGCAACCGATTATGACGCAACCATTGATCTCAGTAAATTCGGGGAGGATCTGAAAGATGTAGGACTGGATGTCACCATCAGCGTGTTTGACGAGAGCAACGGTTCCAGTATGGGAACATGGAAGGGATTGATCGACGAAGCCAATAAAGATATGGGCTATCTGATCCCGGGGTACGATGACAGCAAGTATATCTGCAACCTGGATTATTCCGACAAAGGCACCTGGTATATGCTGGTAAAGGATGTTACCGGAAATAAATACATTGGATTTATGCTGGACACTGCTACTGAAAATGCCGGGACTCTGGATCAGTACTGGACACTTTCCCAGATTTCCTCCCACCTGTCAACAATAAATAAGGGAGCGTCCATGTTATATCAGAACTATCAGATTGAGAAAGACATGGATGAGCTGAGAAAAGATGTACTGGCTTCCGGCGGTCACTATTCTGACCAGGAATTAAAGGAGAAATTGAAAGCTGTGGATAATCTAGAGAGTGACCAGAAAATGTTTATGATCATGACAGCGATGATTCCACTGGTCGTAGCAGGAGGGGCGATGGGCGCAGGCCCGGTAATTGCGCTGACTGCCATATTGGGAACGATTACAGCAGCTTCCTCATTATTCTGGGATATCAGAAAAGCAGATATTAAAGGGGAAAAATTCAAGCTTCGTTTTGTAGTAGATCCAAGCGGCTATGTGTTTGATCTTTCCACAGGAGAGAGAATTGAGGATGTTACCGTAACAGCTTACTGGATCCCATATGATGAGTCAGATGATTTCTGGAATAAAACGCCGTCCCCATCCGAGTATGGAACAAAATGGAATGCGGGGGAGTATAACCAGTACAATCCTCTTCAGACAAATGCAGACGGAAAATATGCATGGGATGTTCCGGAAGGCTGGTGGAGAGTAAAATACGAGAAAGAGGGATATGAAACTACATGGAGTGACTGGATGACCGTTCCGCCTCTTCGAACCGAAGTGAATATCGGTATGGTATCGCAGACAAAACCGTCGGTAGAGCACAGCTGGGATAACGGAACGGTAGTCATAGCAGCGACTTGTACTTCCACAGGAATTATCAGCTATGAGTGCACGGACTGCCATATTACCAGAACAGAGGTTTTACCGGTGAATCCGGACGCCCACAGCTGGGATAACGGAAATGTGACAAAGGAAGCCACCTGTACTGAGGAAGGCATCAGAACCTTTGCCTGTGTGAATTGTGGGCAGACCAGAACCGAGAAGCTGCCAGCGAAGGGACATGGGGAAACAGAGGTCAGAGGGAAAAAAGCTGCAACCTGTGCAAGTGAAGGTTATACAGGAGATACTTATTGCAAGACCTGCGGAACCAGATTAAGCTGCGGTGAAACAATCGCGAAGACAGAACACTCCTGGGGAGAATGGGAAAAGACAGCAGATGCTACTGTATTTGCAGCTCAGAAAGAGAAGAGAATCTGCCAGGTTTGCCAGACCACAGAAGAAAGAGATAATGGAAATCCGCTGACTTCCAAAATGACACTTACAGCTTCCAGTCTGAAAATGAAAATAAAACAGACCACAAAAGCGTTCCAGATTTCCGGCATGGAGAGTGGGGACTATGTAGCATCTGTGGTTTCAGGCAACAGTAAGCTTCTGAAGGTAAGCTCCTACACGAAAGACGGTGCAGTTACGCTGAAGGCTCAGAAGAAAACAGGAAAGACGAAACTTACAGTGACTCTGGCTGGTGGGGCAGTAAAAACTGTGAATGTTACCATCCAGAAGGGAACGGTGAAAACCACCAAAATTTCAGGTGTACCGAAGAAAATCACCTTAAAGAAAGGGAAGAAACAGACCCTGGCACCGATTCTGGCGCCGATCACAACCCAGCAGAAAGTGACTTATACCACATCTAATAAGAAGGTCTGCACTGTGACAAAAGGTGGTGTGATCACAGCGAAGAAAAAAGGTACTGCAAAAGTTACGGTACGCTCCGGAAGCAAAAAGGTGATTATTACAGTCAAAGTGTGGTAAGTTGCAAGAGAGCGAAGCGGGCTACGCCGACTGAAAGAAGACAAAATATACCGTAAAGCGGGGCGTGCAGATTGTAAGAATGATTAGGGGGGCAGACTTTAGAACTGCCAATATTACAGGATGTATGATGCCTCTGATAAACTGCCGTGTCTGATATGTTTAAGAAACATATTGAACACGGCAGTTTTTTTTAACAGGATAACTGTTTAGTATCTTCACACTGCCTTCTGGATAGTTGTCAAACAGGTTGTGCTGTGCATAAAAAAAGCAATCTTGTGCATAAAAACCGTAACCTTTCCCACCATTATTGTCTCAAAAATTCAATTATGATATTCTTTTTATGAGAAAAAAAGAGCACTTTTCCAGCTTTTGAAAATTTGCTGGTGCTATTCAGAGCCACGAAGCGTGTTGCTGTGAACGGAGTAAACAGTAACCCAAATGGATTTTTGAACAGTTATAATTGCCGAAAAAATAAGGGGGAATGAAAGAGTGAAAAAACAAATTTCAAAATGTGTGAAAATGCTGTTCCTTGGCATTATCATGTGCCTGGGTATGGCGCTTAGCGTGCATGCAGAAGGCTCAGGACAGTTTTTCCAGTTCGACGGCGAAAAGTGGAACAAGGAAGAATTTTCCTGGACAGACAGTCAGGGGCAGATCTGGTATGCCCATGAATATGGAACAAATGGAGAAGCTATTATCAGCGCAGTAACCGAGGCTGTTATGGAACTGCAGGTTCCGTCATATGTGTATAAGGATGGTGTGGCGAAGAAGGTAATTGGAATCGGTAAGTATTTTCCGGATTCAGAATATGATAACACATGGGACCGGTTTAGCTGTTTCTATTACGATGGAAAGTATGGCAACGGAACGCTGTATAAGTTGATTCTTCCGGATACACTCTGCTATGTGATGCCCAATGCATTTTCAACAAGTGGCAGCTGGTTTGACGGACTGGCAGCCGTTCAGCTGCCGCAGAATCCACGGCTTGTAATTGGAGAAAGTGCGTTTTATGGGGATAAGAATCTTCAAATCGTGCATTTTAATGACGCAGTAGGCGGTGCACAGCCTGTAAAAATCGAGAAGCAGGCATTTGGTAACTGTCCGAAACTGGAAGAGATAACATTGCCGCCAACAGGGGCTTATAACGAGATTGATAAAGAAGCTTTTTACAGTTATGGAGAATGTAACCTGAAAAGAATTTACAATGCCCCATCCGAGCTGGAACTGGGCTGGGATCAGTATTGTGCCGATGTTGAGGAGGTTTCTTTTGCAGAAGGACTTACATATGTCGATGGAATTTCGACTATTGTAGCTTATGAATGGAATGAGGATGGAAGTCCCTCGAGTGGACGGGGAGAAAACATTAAAACACTGAAAAAAGTAACGTTGCCCTCCACACTGAAGGAAATTGGCTGGGACGCATTTAAGGATAACAAGAACCTTACTTACATCAATCTCCCGGAGGGCTTAACCACTATTGGAAGTTATGCTTTTGCAGGCTGTACAGCGCTTACAGGATTTACTTCTCTTCCGGCAAGCGTAAGCGGAGGTATCGGAGAAGGTGCATTTATGGGCTGCAAGAACCTCCATCTTGAAAATGTATATATTCATGGAACTGACAGCCTGAAATATCAGTTCACCGACAGTGGAATTGTAAGTATCCGCATTGGTGCTGATGTAAAATATACAGTTGGTGCAATGTTCAAGGGCTGCACAAGCTTAAAAGAAATCACAGTTGACGCAGGACATCCGTACCTTTCTTCCCAGGACGGTGTGCTTTACAGTAAGGTCTATAAAAGCAGCGGAGGGGAAGTGGCTGGCAGCAGTATTTTCACCTATCCTGCAGGAAAAAGCTGGGCAGGAAGTTATACACTTCCGTCAGATGTGGTATTGTTAGGCGGTTTTGCATTTGATTCCTGTAAATTTACAGAGATTCACATTCCGGCCCGTGTACTGGATCTGGATTATGACTCTATGGCTTCTATAGGAGACAGGAACACATATTATGCCTTTGATTCCATCAAGGACAGCTGTAAATTATACGTTGTAAAAAATTCTTATGTGGACAATTACTTTAATACACGTTATCATTTTTATTATGAAAATGGTGATGTGCTTCCAATCAGTTATGATCTGGCTGGCGGAACAAATGACAGCTCCAACCCATCCACTTTCACAGGTGGAAACAGTATTGAGCTGAAAGCGCCTACACGAAGCGGTTATACCTTTACCGGATGGACGACAGTAGATGCGGATGATGAAGAAGTAAACTTTTCCGGTTCTTACACACCATCAATGGGTGAACTGGTAAGTGGTGTTAAACTGACTGCAAACTGGAAAAAGAACCCAGATCCTACCAAGGCACCAGAACCGACGAAAGCTCCAACGGCAGAGCCGACAAAAGCTCCGAACGCAGAGCCGACTAAGGCACCATCTGCTCCGGAACCGACGAAGACTCCGAACGCTTCTGATAACAATCAGAACACTGTAATTCCATCCAAGCTTCCGAAGCTTACTGGAACCAAGGCCACCAATGTGCTTACCGATGGCGCCAAGATTTCCTGGAAGCGGATTGCAAGTGCAACCGGATATCAGATCACAATTTCCACTGACAAGAAATTCAAGAAGAATGTAAAGAATTATATTGTCGAGGAAAATAAAAACAATGAACTGATCTACGGTTTGAAATCTGGAAAGACCTATTATGTAAAAGTAAGAGCAATCGCACAGGGCGGCGGCAAGAAGGTTACTGGAAAGTATAGCAAGGCTGTTAAGTTTACAACCTATGTTGTGCCGAAGGTAAAGAAGATCAGTGTAAAGAATAACAAGAAGGGCACGATCACCATTACGGCATCCAAGGTAAAAGGTGCTGCTGGTTATGCATTTGTAGTGACAGCAGATTCCGGTCTTACAGATATTGTAGCAATCAAGGAATCCAAGAAGAATACAGTAACGATAAAGAATCTTTCTAAGGGACATACGTATTATATACGTGCTTGTGCCTATAAACTGAACAAGCAGAAACAGAAGGTGTTTGGTGTGTACACGAAAAAAGCCAAAATTACAATTAAAAAATAAGGAACGAGTTGTTGTGTTTACAACTAGATAGAATGTGACATGAAGAAAGATGAGCAGGCAAATGTGTTGCTTTCGTTAAAAAATTTATATCGGTTGTTTACCGTGAAAGATTATCCGGTTTATTCTACAGGTATTTTACGTGAAAAAAGTAAAAAAGGTCTGACTCTGGTCAGATTCTGGGATGAATATCTTCTCTATGAGTGGAAAGGCACCAGACACGGAAAAATGATTTTTCGAAAGGATGGAAGCCAGAACCGTTATCATTCGGAATTTTGTAATCGCAAGGAAAGCTTTCCCTTGTATCATATATACATAGAGGAAGTGCTGGAAGGTCTGAATACGGAGACATTTGGCAGTCAGGTACTGATTTTTGAAAAATTCCTGAAAGAGAAAAATTATAACCATTCTGTGTTTGTACAGAAGCTGAGAAAATTTCTGGGCATGGTCATGGAGTCAGATCCATGGCTGTCCCAAGAGTGTGGGGAAAAGCTGATCTTCTGGATCGATTACATAGAGAAAAAACAGAAGGATTTTTCCCAGTCCTTTGGGGATGCCTGGCTGTTTACCCTGCTTAGTCTGCACGCGATGGCGGGGCCGGAAATATCCGGGGCAAAAATGAAACTGGTAAGAAACCGTGAAGACTTAAAGCCGGAATATATCTGGAGCTGTATTTATCGGGAATCCGGGGAAACCAGGCAGAGCTTTCTCACCCTGCGAAACTGTGAATTGTTCCGGAAATCTGTGAAAGCCAGCCATTTCTTTGGCAGAGAAGAAGAGTTATATGACTTGAAAGAGATGTTCTTCAATTCCGGAAAGTATCTGATTTCCGGAATTGGAGGAATTGGAAAAACAGAACTCATGCGTCAGCTTGTGAGCTGGATGGAGCAGGAAGAAGTAAAGTGCCGGATCGCAGCTGTTCAGTATGAGGAGAATCTGGCGGCCAGCTTTTCCAGAAGTTTTCTGAATCTTACTGGTGAGAGCGTGGAAGAAAGATTTCACGAAAGTATCTATCATCTGTCAGAAGAGCATCAGGAAAAAACAGTGCTTTTTCTGGATAATATGAACCATACGGAAGAGGAAGATCCTTACCTGTCAGAACTGAAAGATCTGCCGTGCACCATATTTGTTACTTCACGTCAGAAACATCTGGATGGGTTTACTACATTTGGCATAAAGGCACCGCAAAAGAATGCCTTAAGTTTGATTTTTCGTGACAATTACAACAAAATACTTTCCAGAGAGGAAAAAGACCGGCTGAGTCGTTTGCTGGAAAAAGAGATTTTTCAGCATCCTCTGACATTGAAGCTTCTTGGAAAAGCGGGGACCTACTATTTTGGTAATTGGGATTATCTGGAAGAAGAGCTGCAGAATAACTGGAATGATGTTGCAGAAGAGTTCGGACTCATTGATATGTACCGTGGGCTGTACAAACTGGCTGATATTGGAGAAACCGGAAGCCAGCTGGCAAGGATGTTCGCGCTTCTGCCGTATCAGGAAATTGACCGGAATTTTACTGTGATGTTTTTCCAGGGATTTTTGAAGAAAAACGAAACTCTGGGAGAGGCGCTTGGCAGACTGGTGAAATTCGGTTGGCTGGAAGATACGGGAAATGGTTACCGTATGCATCCTGTAATTGCAGAGAGTCTGTGTACAAAGGATTTTTCAGAAGCTGAGTTTCAGCCATTCTGGGAACGGGCACAGAAGTGCTTTTTCCCGAAACAGGCATCGAAAGACGAGGATCCTCGTATGGAGGAAATTGCGTGGCTTGTCTTCCAGGGAATTTCCAGAGTACAGGGAGCGGTCAGTGGCCAGCTTGTGGCACTGGCGGCAGAGGCTGCCCGATATCTGGAGCTGCCGGTTCCTATGTGCGGGAAAATCCAGAAATTGGAAAAAAGATGTGCACAGATTTCCAATGAGACGAAGTTTATGGTAGCGTGTCTGACAGAGACAAAACCTGAACAAAACGAAGAATATATAGAACTCTTCCGCGAACAGCTGAAAAAGAGAACGCTATCATCGGAATGGATGTTGTTTGCTATAAGTGATTTTTGCAATAGGCTGGAGCAAAGCAGTAATTATGAGTGTTACCGGGAGATCTGTGATTTAATTTTTCAACAGAAGGATAATATTGATTATAAAATTGGATATGCGCTTTTGCAGACGAATATGCAGATGTTAAAGCTTAATGTGAAAAAGGCTGAAATGTGGGCAGAACGTGGAATCCTCATGTGTGTACAATGGGGGCATAGCCAGAGAATACTGGATTTTCTTTATCCAAAAGCAGAATGTCATATGTTTTTTCAGGAAAAAGAAAAGCTGGCAGATTGTCTGGAAAAAATAGAGCAGATACAACAGATACAAAGAAAGCGTCAGGGTGAGAGTGAGTATGCAATATGGCAGCTTCGTGGTCAGCTTGCAGCTATGGATCAGAATATGGAAGAAGCCGCCTATTGTATGGAACAAGCAACGGACAGGTGCAAAATGTACTGTGGTGAGAAAAATCAGATGTATTCTGCCCTGTCAGAGGAACTGGCACGAATGTATAATGCTGCCGGACGAAGGGAAGAGTCGTTGGCATGTCATCTTGCGGTTCGCAATCAGCTGCTTAAGAATGGCTATCGTGAGGGTTCTATGCTTCTGATGGTGGACAACAATATGAGTGTAGTCTACCTGGACCTGGGAAGACCGGAAGAAGCGATCCCATATCTGACAGAGGCGCTGGAGCTTACGAAGGAAAATGGACTTGTAGGTTCGGCAGTTGCAGAGCCTACCTGGAATCTGGCACGCGTTTACCGTGCACTTGGAGATGAAGAAAAAGAAGCTATATATCTGAAAGCCGCCGTTGAAGGCTTCCGGGAATGCTACCCACCGGAGCATCCCAAGCGGATTGCAGCTGAACAAAGACTGAAAGAACGCCAGGGGGAATGAACCTAGCTTGGGGAATGAAAGGTTCTGTTGAATCTAAAAATTTAAAGTAAAAATTTAGATAGAGCTAAAAAGTATTGTGTTTATTTCAAAACTTTTTAGCTCTTCTTTTTATACTGAAATAAAAATTTTATATAAATATTTACATAATAACTACAATCTAATTGAAAAAAGAGTGCAATAAGCACAAAAAAGCATAAAATAAACTGTATAAATACACGAATTTAACAACAAGAAGTAAAAAAAGGTTGAAAAACAATATAAAATTATTATAATAAAACATATAAAAACATTACACGAAACAAGGAGGAAGCAAAAATGAAAAAACATGTATTGTTTGGGGTAGCAATGACAATGGTAGCAGTAACTGCAATGGGAAGTACAGTATATGCTGAAGATGGCGGAAGCAAGAAAATTGCAGTCATCCGAAACATGATCAGCTCTGACCACACGACTCAGTTCTTCGCAGGTGCGACTGATGAGGGCGAAAAGCTGGGATACACAGTGGACACCTTCATGAGTGACGGTGATGATGTTAAAATGCAGAACCTGATGGATCAGGCATTGAATCAGGACTATGACATCTGGATTGTTTCCCATGCAAACGAAGGTTATCAGTACGATTATCTTAGTAAAGCTGTTGAAAAGGGAATCAAGGTTGTTGGCTTTGACTGTGGTGGAGATCATGTTGACGGTGTTACCTATACAAGTCAGAGTGATCCGGATCTGACTGCTATTTCTCTGGATGCGTTGATTGAGAATGCTAAAGAAAAAGGAATTGAAGAGCCTGTTAAGATCGTGGAAGTTAATACATTAGGTGCCATTGTTCCTTTTGATACCAGACATAAAACAGTTGAGCAGTATGAGGAAGAGGGAAAAATCGAGGTTGTAAAGATGATTTCTCCAAACCTGCAGGGAGATTATTATTCAGAGATTAATACAGCTCTTACAACTGCTGTTCAAGGTGGACTGGAATTTGATGGTATCTGGACAGCATCCACAAGTTTTCTTGATCCAATTTTTGATGTAATGCATTCTCTGGAAAAAGATTATGTGGTAACCGGAATTGATATTTCTGACACGGAAGTACAGAGACTTGCAACAGAGCCTGACTATTATTGCTGTGCAGCGGTTGATCCATATGTTATCGGTATGGTTGACGTACGAATTGGTGTTTCAAAGGTTCTTGGATTAGAAACTCCGGAAGAATATAAATTTGATGCTGTAGGAATTAACAATACAGATGTAACAAAAGATGATTCCATGGCAACCCTGGTAGGAAAGATTTCTGGATTTGGTTCTTCTGATGCATTCCTTTCCGATGAACTGAATGCCCTGTATAAATAAAGCAATCTGGTAAAAGCTGGCGTCTAGTACATCGAAAATTAAGTTTCTGCTATATTGACGCAGGATGATTTCTTCATATGCAAGGCGGAGGAAGGAGGCGTAGCGGTGGCTACGGCGACTGACGACAACGCAGCAGATGAAAAATCAGACAAGTCAATATGGCAGTTACTTAATATTCGATGTACTAGAAACGCCCCAAGGAAGGAAATACTTATGGATAACGCTGGTAAAAATGTAATTGAAGTAAAAGGGGTATCGATTGAATTTCCCGGTGTAAAGGCCTTGCAGAATGTGTCATGTAAATTTGAAAGCGGTATGGCTAAGGCTCTGATCGGAGCCAACGGAGCAGGAAAATCTACATTAATGAAAGTTCTTGCAGGAGCAAATCCAACTTATACAGGAGAGGTTTATTTCAATGGAAAGAAAGTGGAACTGAGAAATCCCGTAGATGCAAAAGCCCAGGGAGTTGGAATTGTATATCAGGAAGTTGACAGTATTCTTACACCAAATCTATCAGTAGCAGAAAACATTATGACCGATCATTTAATCTACGAATTAAAAGGCCTTGGCGTTGTAAACTGGTCCAGGATGAATAAAGAAGCAGCAGCTGTACTGAAGGAACTGGATATTGATATTAATGTAAAAACACTGGTTTCAAATTTGACTCTGGCAGAAAAACAGATGGTTGTTATTGCCAGAGCAATGGTGCAGAACTGTAAATTCCTTATTCTGGATGAGCCTACAGCACCACTTTCCCAGAAAGAAACAGAGACCTTGTTTGACCTGGTGAGAAGACTGAAAAAGAAAAATTGTGGCATTATTTTCATTTCCCACAGATTAAATGAATTGTTCGAAATCTGCGAAGCGATTGCAGTTATGAAAGACGGTCAGATGGTTGGAGAACGCCAGGTAGATGGAAAGCTGAAAATTGATGATATTGTACAGATGATGCTTGGTGGAAAACATGTATTGGATTTGGATAAGTCTGGAAGAAATGTGGGCGAGGTTGTGCTGAAAACAGAGAATCTGAAAGACAAAAAGGGCAGAGTACACAATATCAATATGGAAGTTCGCAAAGGCGAGATTGTAGGTATTTCTGGACTGGTGGGAGCTGGAAAAACAGAACTTTGCAAGACTCTGTTTGGAGAGTTTGGAAAAGTAGAGGGCACATATGAGGTTTGTGGAAAAACAGTAAATCCGGTCTGTCCTGCAGATGCGATTAAAGCTGGTCTGGCACTGATCCCGGAGGAAAGACGTAAAGAGGGAATCTTCATTGAGGAAACTGTTAATCACAATATGTCAGTGGTTACTCTGGGGAAATTTTCAAAGGTTCTGACTTTTATTAATCGAAAGCAGGAATTTGAAGCAGCGAAGAAGAAAATTGCCAGTCTTACTGTAAAAACTCCCTCACCCAATCAGAAAGTAGGCTTGCTTTCCGGTGGAAATCAGCAGAAAGTAACTATTGGAAAATGGCTGGATTCAAATGCTGCGATTTATATTTTTGATGAGCCTACAAAAGGAATTGATGTAGGTGCCAAAAATGAGATATATAAGCTGATCGTAGAGCTGGCAAGACAGGGAAAAGCAGTTATCTACACATCCAGTGAGCAGTCTGAAATTCTCCTGGTGTCTGATCGTACCTATGTGATGTACGATGGAACAATTCAGAAGGAGCTGCGCACAGATCAGACAACAGAGGAAGAAATTTTATTCTATTCAACTGGAGGAAGTAATTATGAACAGTAAAATAACGGCGAAAAAGCTGGTGAGTAAAGGTGGAGTTGTCATTGCTGTTATTATTGCATTTATTGTTTTTGCAATAGGGGCTCCCAGTGTGTTCTTAACACCAAGTAATATTGTAACTATTTTGAAATCAATCTCCATCACTACAGTTATTGCAATGGGGGCAACTATTGGATTTGCAACTGGTGTATTTGATTTAAGCTTTGCTACGCTGGCAACACTTGGAGCTGCCTTAAGTGTAACCTTTATTGGCTGGTATAATATGTCTATGCCGGTTGCCATGATCGCTGCAACTCTGATCTGCATGCTTGTAGGGGTGATAAATGCTATAGTTGTAGTAAAGTTTCATGTAACCGCTTTCCTTGCAACACTTGCTATGCAGTTTGTTCTGGATGGTGTGATCCTCACCTATTCGGGCGGTGCGCTGATCAATCCAAAGGTTGCAGGAGCAAACGGACAGGAGGTTGTACGTGAAGTTCCAGAAGCTTTCTGGAATATGGGAAAATCTCCCTACATTATTATCATTATGTTTGTATGTATCATTGCTGTGGAATTGTTCCTTTCTTATACGAAGTATGGAAGACTGCTTTATATGGTAGGATCCAATCCTGGCGCGGCAAGGTTATCCGGTATTAAAACTGGTGCATACATCACTCTGGCATTTGTGTTGACAGGGCTGTTCTCTGCTCTTTCAGGCATGCTGATCGCCGCAAGAGCTGGAACTGTGCAGTCAACAGCAGGAAGTTCTTTCTTGATGCCGGCTATCGCAGCTGCCAATATCGGTTTCTCTTTTGGTGGCAGGGGCAAGGCAAATGCAATCGGAACATTTGTTGGTGCAGCACTGATTGGTGTTGTGGAAAATGGTCTGTATGCAATGGCTTTCCCATATTATTCTATCAATATTATAAAAGGTCTGATTCTTTTACTGGCGCTTATCATGAGTGCAGCCACAGCGAAAGCACAGGATTAATGGTAAATTAAGACTCTGATTTTATAAATCCTGTAAAGGGCAGTTCCTTCGCAAAAGCGAATCCTTTACAGGAGTGTTTTAAGGATTTTGAATTAAAAATTGACATTCTGAAAACTATCATGTAAAATTTTTACGAAAATGATAGTGTATGTGCAGATGGAGGGCAGCTATGAAGGTAAATATGAAACAGATCAGTGAGCTAACAGGTTTTTCTCAGGCAACCATTTCCAATGCTTTGAATAAAAAACGTGGTGTGAACGCTGATACGGCAGCCCGCATACTGTCAGTTGCCCGTGAATTGGGATATCTGGAGAAGGAGAGTGTACAGAAGGTTAAGTTTATAACCTTTTTCAAAGAAGGCGTAATCGCAGATGCTCCTTTTTTTCCACCTATTATAGCTGCAGCTGAGAAGGAGTGCAGAATCCAGGGAATGGAAATGATCCTGCTTAATATTGACAAAAGAAGTGCTGATTATGAGGAAGTGATAGAACAACTGCGTGAGGACAAAAGTTCGGCAGTGATCTTACTCGGAACAGAAATGACAGCGGAGGATATAGATGTTATCCGGGCAATTACCACTCCTCTTGTAGTGATTGATTACTGGAATAAAGATGAAGATTTCGATGCAGTATTGATCAACAATACAGATTCCGCTCAGATGGCTGCAGAGTATCTTTTAAAAATGGGGCATAGGAAGATTGGATATCTGAGAAGTAAATTTCGTTATGTTCCTTTTCAGGAGAGAGAGTTGGGATTTCGCAGGGCATTAGCGGAGGCAGAACTGACACTTCCAGATGGTATGATATTTGATGCAGATTTGAGTCCAGACAGTCATTTTGAGGATGAACTGCGAGAGTATATCCGTACTCTTCATGAGTTTCCCATGGCTTTTTTTGCAGATGATGATACGATTGCACTAGCTGCGATGAAGGTGATTCTGGATTGTGGTCTGAGAATTCCGGAGGATATTTCTCTTTTGGGATTTGATGATATTCTCACGGCAGCATATATGAATCCGTCCCTTACTACTGTCAGTGTTCCTAAGCAGGAGATTGGCAGAGCAGCTACGCAGAGACTTTTTGATATTATCAGAAATGGCAGTGAAGTAAAATACAAAATCCATATTTGTACGTCCCTTGTGGAACGGGAGAGCGTGCTGAAACTAAATTGAAAACCAGGTGAATGCCTGGTGATTAGGAGGCACCTTTATGGATTGGAAAAAAAATATGGAACCCATTGACTTTTCGGCATTGCATGACTATCTTCTGGAAGATGAAGATGGAAATATTCTGCCGATGGATGTACCCTATTTTAAAGAGAAAAAAATTGCACCAGGTACCTGGCAGATTTTAAGCCATGGTGATTACAGCTATTTGATCGAGGGCGATGATGAGGCGATTCTTATTGATAGCGGTATCGGATGTGGCAGCGTGAGAAAGTTCTGTGAGGAGCTTACTGGAAAGCCTGTTTACCGTATGTTGCTTACCCACAATCACTATGATCATACAGTAAATAATTATCTGTTTGATGTGGTGTATATGTCTCCAAAGTGTTATGAGAAGAGATGGGATGCTATGGGAAGCATGATGTCAGCAATCCATGTTCCTGTGGATTATCCGGTTGTATTTTTGCATGATGGTGATACTATTAATTTAAAAGGACGTGAGCTTCAGGTGTTTAATATTGAAGAGCACTGCTCTGGTTCGCTTCAGTTTCTTGATAAAAAAGAGCGAATCCTGTTCTGTGGAGATGAGCTGAATGGAAATTTCTTTGACAGTAGAGTTTCCGTAGAGCATTCTTTCAGGAATGTGGCAAGGTGGAAATCTTTCAGAAGCGAGTATGATACTTTATGTGCAGGAAATGGAATTCATGATGCAGTTTATGTAGATCGCTATTATGATACTTTAAAGTATATTCTGGAGGGGCATGCCGGAGAGGGAGAAGAGTATTATGTACCCCATGAGGATGCCAGAGCAAAGGTGAGTGAGCTGAATGGAAAGAAAGTTCATCTACGTCGAAGCCCGGACATGGACTCGGTAGCAGATGCTATGAAAGCTGTAGGTTTGGAGAAATTCCTGAAATTGACCGATGGAAGAGGCTGCTTCTGCTTTCTAAGAAAACTTACTCCAGACGGAATGTTCGACAGACAGCTGGAAATGAATGATTGTAAGGTTTGCTATTATATTAATCGAATTTATGATGAAAAGGAAAAAGAAGGCAGTGTAATTTAAATGAGAAGGGGAGTGCGGAAGCACTCCTTTTTTTGAATATGTCAGCTGGATTTTTGTTTTTAGTTTTACGCAACTGTTCAGTGTTTTTTCGGTTACATGCTTCGCGTTGCACTTTTCGAGTTTTCTCTGAACTATGTTCATCAAAATACCTTGCGGAATAATTGCAATTTGTTTAATCTATGGTGTAACATTATTTACTATATGAGTGTCAAAATAAATAATGAACCTATTGACACTACAGGGAGGATGCTTATATAATAAATTTGGGGTGATAATACATGAAGGATTATTCGAAATATCCAGATGGGAACAGATTTTATTCTGGTGCAGAAAGAAAAAAATCCATTCTTATAAATGAAAAACCATACCTTGTTAAGTTTCAAAAAAATTCCAGAGAGGGTTTGCGTTTTAATCATGTATCGGAATATCTTGGAAGTCATATTTTTAGTTTGCTTGGAATCGAAACACAGGAAACATTTCTGGGAATATATAAAGGCGAGAACGTTGTGGTAATACAGGATTTTCTTGGAGAAGATGAAATATTTGTACCATTTAATGGTGTGGGAGACAGTTCATTGGAACAAGACAAAGAGAAGTACCAGTATTCTTATGAAGATATTATTGAGATGCTGCAGGCTAATGTAAAGCTTACAGATGTTCATCAGACTATTGACCTGTTCTGGGATATGTTTATTGTAGACGCTTTTATTGCCAATTTTGATCGCCATGGAAGTAACTGGGGATTTATTAAAAAAGATAATATGTATAGACTTTCACCTGTTTTTGATAATGGCTCCAGTCTGTTTCCCCAGTTAAATTCAGATGAAAAAATAGAGGCTGTTCTTGGAAGCCAGGAAGAAATAGATAAGCGCATTTATAAATTTCCAACATCGCAGGTAAAGTATATGGGGAAGAAAAGTTCATACTATGAAATTATATCAAGCCTGGCATTCGAAGAGTGCAATAAAGCACTGGTTAGGATAGTAGAAAGAATTGATTTAGAGAAAGTTAACAAATTAATTGACACGGTAGAAAATATCAGCGAAAAGCGCAGGGCTTTTTACCAAACAATCCTTGAACAGAGGTATGAGAAAATATTGCTTAATGCATATAACAAATTATCAAGATTGACAGATACGGAAAAGTAATGAGAATAGTTGATTCCTATATTAGAGGGTGTCTGAAAAAGCTGATATGTTTGTTTGAAACTTAAATGCAGGAGGTGGAAACATGCAGGCAGTACGATCAGACTGGAAGCCAAGAAACAGAATTACTACACCGCTTACTGGAACTCCTTCCTATGTGAATTCAGGAATAATTAAAACAGTTATGAAGAGCGGTGAAAAAATCAGTGTGGCTCAGATTGATTATCAGGAGTTTGATGAAGAGAATTTTCAGTATGTGATAATCCCTTACTGGGACATTATTGACGGACTTCCGGCAAGTGTGTTTCAGGGTCTTCCGGGAATTGATATGGATCTTCGGCTAGACCGTTATTACCGAGTGAATTATATACCAGTTTTTATTACGGAAAGAACGCCCTCTGAGAACCGGGAGGATTTATGGGAAATCCTCGAAACGGTGGGGCTGGATTATTATGATCGTTTTGAATGGCTGCTCAGAACCACTATGAGAGCTGCAAATGATAATTTAATCGTTGAAAGAAGACGGGAATCACAAGTTGTAGAAGAGTTTAGACCGGGAATATTATCTGATCTGCAGTATGGGGATAAAATTATTGTTGATTCATTGGAAACAATCGCGGATACTACAGCTGGATTTGAAGATCGTATTTTTAAAGCAGTAACAAATGGTGTGGATATCGTCAGTCAGAATAGTGATGTATTAGTTGGTATGATGGTACGTTCTGCAATGGTTTCTGTGGCAGTAACTCAGAGAATTCTTGAAAGACGTGAATATGCATCAAAGAGAAGAGCGGGCATTGAGCAGGCGAAAAAAAATGGGAAATATACTGGCAGAAAGCCAATAGAAGTAGATGAGAAAGTACTTTATCAAGCGAATAAGGAGCTTAAGGCGGGACTTATCAGTGTAGAAGAGGCTATGCGAAGGACGAAGATTGGCTCCAAGTCTACATTTTACAGGAAAGTACGGGCTCTGGAACAGGTATGAAAATCTATGATATAGTATACTTAAAACTGACTACAACTAATCCTATTGACATACTAGGAAACTTTATAGTAACATAAATCAAAATCGGTCCAGCTCTTTGCGCGAAGGATATTTTTTGTCTGAAAGGGAAAGATGGAGCTGGGGAGAGACTAAATTTACTGCCACAGGAGGATAATCATATGAGTGAAATCACTGCAACCAAAGAGCAGCAGAATAAATACGAAGCTTTAAAAGAATACTTACGCAGTCTGGAAAGTGTGGCTGTGGCTTTTTCAAGCGGGGTGGACTCCACGTTTCTTTTGAAAACAGCACACGATGTGCTGGGGGATAAATGTATCGCGATTACTGCCATGTCCTGTTCTTTCCCGAAGAGAGAACTGGAGGAGGCGAAAGCCTTCTGTGAGAAGGAAGGAATCCGACACATTACAATAGAGTCTGAAGAACTGGAAATTGAGGGCTTCTGCCAGAATCCTGCCAATCGTTGCTATATCTGCAAGAAAGAGTTATTTGAGAAAATCTGGGACATTGCCAGAAAAGAAGGGCTGAATGCAGTGGCAGAAGGCTCCAACATGGACGACAACGGCGATTACAGACCGGGGCTGCAGGCAGTTGCAGAGCTTGGAGTTAAGAGCCCGCTGCGCCACAGCGAATTATATAAAGAAGACATCCGAGCCCTGTCCAAAGACCTTGGCCTTCCCACCTGGGAGAAACAGTCCTTCGCCTGTCTTTCTTCCCGTTTTGTGTACGGCGAGACCATCACGAAGGAGAAACTTGGTATGGTAGATAAGGCAGAACAGCTTCTTCTGGATCTGGGATTTCATCAGCTTCGTGTGCGTATTCATGGTACACTGGCACGAATTGAAGTACTGCCAGATGAACTCCAGAAAGTCCTGGAGAACCGGGAGCAGATCGTGAAAGCATTCAAAGAATACGGCTTCACATACGTGACTATGGATCTTCAGGGATACCGAATGGGAAGTATGAATGAGACACTGAAGAAATAGTTTTGGTTTACGTTGTGAACGGTAGGCTTGTAATGTATAAAAGTTGTGCATTGCTATAATTATGAGACCAAACTTTTGGACAGAGATGAAAGATTCTCTGTCTTTTTTTGATATTATCGTCTATACTATGCTGTTAGTTAATTGTTTTAAATGCAGTTTTACGCTATCATTAAATTAATCGTCTGACAAATTTTGGGAGGGAGTATGCTGCGGGCTCATTTGCAGAATAGCAGGTTATCCATTTTGGGGAAGTGTTTAGTGTTATACAGCAGATATTAATGGAAAAATCTTTGCCTCTGGAGTGTGTTTGAAAAGACGAAAAAAAGAATAGCGAGGTAAAGCGTATGAGAAACAGACGACTGGCATTGGCTGCAGCATTGCTGCTGGCAATCACAAGTGCAGACGGAGCAGCACTGGCAGTAAGTGGAGCTGATTTTTCTTCTGAGGAAGTAGCAGAAGCAGTTTTTGACGAAGTGGAGAATGAGGGTCTGGACAATCAGGATGAGGTTCAGGAACAGGTTCAGACTCCGGAGATGGATCAGGTGGAGGAACAGTCATCCGAGGATTCATTCTCAGATGCGTCTGGCATGGAAGCAGCTGCAGAATGGCAGAATGAGGAAGCGGCAACAGCAGACGAAGCCCTGGTTTTTTCAGATGGAGAAGACATAGGAATTACCTATACCTTGTCAGATGATGGGAAACTGGTAATTTCCGGAACTGGAAGCATAGCAGATGATGCATTTGCTGGCAACACTAAGATAACAAGTGTGGTTATCTCAGAAGGAGTGACCGGCATTGGTTCCCGCGCATTTACTGGCTGCACCAATCTGACAAGTGTGACAATTCTAGAAGGCGTAACCGTCATAGATGGTATGACCTTTGGCAATTGCACCAGTCTGACAAGCGTAACCATTCCGGGAACGGTAACCTCTATAGAAGTTCAGGCATTCTGGAAGTGCAGCAGTTTGACAAGCATAACTATTCCTGCAAGCGTAACGAGCATTGGAAGCGGTGTATTTCAGGGGTGTACCAGTCTGACAAGTGTAAAGCTTTCAGAGGGCCTGACCAGAATTGGAGATCAGACTTTTGGCAGATGTAATGCGTTAGAAACCATAGAAATCCCGGCAAGTTTGACATCTATAGGAAATGATGCGTTTAAAAACTGTGCCAAGCTGAGAAGTATCCGCTGCTATGCAAATAGCAGCACGTGGCAGCCCAGATACATTTGTGATTCAAATACAACCGTATATTACAGTTACAATCCGAACCATACCCATTCCTACAAGTCACATGTGATAAAAATGAGTGGCTGTACCTATTCGGGATCTGAAGAAGAAATCTGTGAATTTTGCGGTGATTACTATACAAAAGAAACACCGGCACTTGGTCATGACTGGAACCGTGGGGAAACAACAGAAGATGCTTCCTGTGAAAGTGACGGAGAAAAAACTTATACCTGCAGAAGATGTGGTGACAAAAAGAAAGAGACAATTCCGGCAACCGGACATAGCTGGGTAAGGTCATGGCATGAAGATGCAACCTGTACAGATGACGGAGTCGATGAATACACCTGCAGGTATTGCGATACGGAAAAGAGAACTACAATAAAAGCAACCGGACATAAATTTTCTGCATGGGCAGTAACACAGGAAGCAACTGTGGATGAGGAAGAAGTCCAGACACGTACCTGCAGTGCATGCGGTGAGCAGGAAACAAAAATTACCCGGGACAGACTGCAGCCAACAATGAAATTGAATCAGTCCAGTATTGTGCTGAAGACCGGACAGAAGACGAAGTGTCTGAAAGTAACCGGGCTTGCAAAGGGAGATTTCATTTCCACCTGGAGTACGGATAACTGGAGTATTGCAGATGTATCTGTTAGTTCAGATGGAACCTGTAACATTACCGCCGGTAAAACTACAGGCAAAACCCGTATTCACATATACCTGAACAGCGGATATGAAAAGTCTGTTACCGTAAAAGTCCAGAAAACCGCTGTAAAAACCACAAAGATCAAAGGTGTGCCGAAAACACTGAAATTAAAGAAAAATCAGAAATATTCCCTGAAACCGGTTTTAAAACCAGTAACAAGCAAAGAAAAAATCACCTACAAATCCAGCTCCTCCAAGGTGGTAAAGGTAGATTCCAAGGGCAGAATTACTGCAAAGAAAAAAGGAACAGCCGTAATTACGGTGAAAGCAGGGAAGAAAACAGTTAAGTGTAAGGTGACTGTGAAATAACGTATATTTTGAAAGGACAGGAATGAAATATTTTCTGTCCTTTTTCATGAATATTTATTGATTCTTTTTCTCACATTTCCTATAATAAGCCTATGTGTTATAAATTTACCCATGTGACATGTAAAAACGCCGGAAAGGATATTGTATCCCGTAGAAGTCAGCGATGCATTTTACCTGTTGCAGGGGCTTTTTGTTTTGAAGATTTGGGATTTCAAACACGCTCTGGTCTGCCATGGCAGCAGGTCTTTGGACAGTGTTGCAGACAGAAGTATATATTGAGTTAAGCTGCGGTATCAGGTGCCGTGAGGGAGTAAAAGAGTATGAAGAAAAAATGTGTGGCAATGATGTTAATCGCAATAATGACCGCATCTTTAGCTGGCTGTGGAAGCAGCAAGGACGGAAGCGGTAAATCTGTAAAGCTGGATTCGGATCACCCGGTGTCCCTGACGATCTGGCATTATTACAACGGTGCCCAACAGGCAATGTTTGACACCCTTGTAAAGGAATTTAATGCCTCCGTTGGAAAAGAGGAGGGTATCTACGTGGAGAGCTACAGTCAGGGTTCCGTATCCGACCTTGAGGAAGCAGTCAACAGCTCTTTGAACGGAGAAGTAGGAGCAGAAGAACTGCCGGATATTTTTTCTTCCTATTCTGATACTGCTTACGCAGTACAGCAGCAGGATAAGCTGGCAGACCTTTCCGTGTATTTTACAGAAGATGAGCTGTCCAGGTATGTAGATTCCTACATCCAGGAGGGCTATTTTAACCAGGATGGCGCTTTATATCTTTTCCCAGTTGCCAAATCCACAGAGATCACCATGATCAATAAGACTGACTGGGAGCCTTTTGCAGAAGCCACTGGAACTACAGTGGAGGAACTTGCCACTACAGAAGGTATTGCAGAGGTTGCACAGCGCTACTATGAGTGGACGGATGAGCAGACCCCGGATGTGCCAGACGATGGAAAAGCATTCTACGGCAGAGACTCCATGTCCAACTATTTTATCATTGGCATGAAGCAGATGGGAAAGGAAATTTTCCAGGTGAAAGATGGAAAAATGACCTTAAACACAGACGAAGATCTGATCCGCCGCCTTTGGGATAATTACTATGTACCATATATGAAGGGCTATTTCGCATCTCTTGGAAAATTCCGTTCCGATGATGTGAAGACAGGAGATATTCTTGCATACACGGGCTCCACATCTTCTGCCGTATACTTCCCGGATACCGTGGAAATAGGGAATAAAAGCTATCCGATTGATTACATCGTATGTGATTCTCCGGTTATGGAGGGCGGCGAGAACATAAAAGTTCAGCAAGGTGCCGGAATGGCAGTGACCAAGTCTGATGAGGAACATGAGTATGCTGCAAGTGTATTCCTGAAATGGTTCACACAGAAGAACCAGAACCTGCGCTTTGTATGCGAATCCTCCTATATGCCGGTTCTGAAAGAAGCCAACAGCGTAGACGCACTGGATTCCGTTATTAAAGAGAATAATATAGAAGTCAACCAGAAGGTTTACGATTGTTTTACAACGGAAATGGAAGACTTTGATAAAACAAGTTTCTATACAATTGGAGCCTTTGACAATAGCTACAGTGCCCGTAAGATCCTGGATTATTCTCTGGCTGACAAGGCAAAGGCTGATAAAGATGCCATGGACGATGCAATCGCAGACGGAGAGAGCCGGGAAGAGGCTCTTGCACAGTATCTGACAGATGAGAATTTCCAGAGCTGGTATACAGAATTCTGCCATAGCCTGGAGTGTATTTGAAAAAACATTCAAAGTGGTTTTTTAGACAGATTCTGGACATAAGGAGGTGCGGAGGACTGTGAAGAAAAAGAAATCTCTTTGGAACATATTTCTGATTCCTATACTGATCATTGTGTTTGTACAGGGTGCAGTCCCATTCCTGTCATTGATTTTCAGCGGAATCCGCTCAAACATGGAGAATGCGGTTATCGGTCTGGATAGTCATACGGTGGAGAACCGTAAGGTAGTTCTGGAGAACGACATGATCGAGCAGTGGAGCAGCGTGTACAAGGAAAGTGATAGTCTTTCCTCAGCGCTGACAAAGGTATTGAGCAATCATCAGATGGATATGCAGGGCTTCATGGGCTCAGGGAGAGTCCAGGAGGAATATCTGGAAACAGTTTTTTACGATATGGTGGAGGTTTTGCAGTACAATTCCACTTCTGGAATTTTTCTGGTTCTGGGAAATGACGGTGATACAGATTCGGAAGGGGAATACAAAGGCTTCTGGGTGAGAGACTCAGATCCCCAGACCAAAACGGCTTCCCGCACGGACCTGCTGATGGAGCGTGGAAGTAAGGTACTGTCGCAGAATATGTCCATTTCACTGGATACTTCCTGGCATACAGATTTCCACTTCCAGGGCAATGGGAAAAGAGATGCCGATGACTTTTTTTACCAGCCATATATAACAGCAGAAAATTACGTTGATTCCCGCACCAGTATGAAAAATCTGGGCTATTGGTCGAAGCCGTTTATTCTGGAAGATTTCTATAAGGATAACCATAAGATGATCACATATTCGGCACCTCTTGTTTATGATAAAACCGTTTACGGTGTGCTTGGAATTGAAGTGGGAGTGAATGATCTGACCAAATTTTTTCAGGTAAAAGATCTGGATTCCGATCTGAATGCAGGATTTGCCCTTGTGGTAGACCATGGAAATGGAAATTATGAGGGAATTGCCGGTGAGGGTGCGCTGTATGATGCAGTTTCCCGGGACGGAAGTGACTTTGTTCTGGAGGAGCCGGTGCAGGAGAATTTGCGGCTGGTACAGGGGGCTGCCATTGGGAAACAGCAGATTTACGGACTTGTGAGCAATCTGGAGCTGTACAGCAGAAATGTGCCGTATGAAGATACGCAGTGGGCATTGTGCGGTTTTGTTACAGAGGATTCTGTGTATGGATTGATTTCCGATGTTTATGAGAGAATTCTGGGAGCGATTCTGGGAAGTGCCCTGATGGCGGTTATTCTGGTTTATTTTCTTGTCCAGTATGCGACGGAACCGGTTTACCATCTGGTGGAGAGTGTACGAGGCGGAGTGAAGGGAATTCACGGTTTTCAGGAGTCAGGTATTCAGGAGCTTGATGAGCTCCATAAAGTGATAGAGAATCTGACGGATACCCAGATGCAGACAGAGAATCAGCTTCTGGAGGAAAAGGAGCGCTATCGGATTGCGGTAGAAAGTTCCCAGGATGCCTTTTTTACCTACAAATGTAAGGAAAAACTGCTGGAAATAGTTAACAGTAAAGGCAATGACGGTGTATGGGACTGCGGAAAGCATCCGGAATTTCTTGATAATGACAGTATCCATCCGGCAGATAAGGCAAAGCTGGTGAACGCAGTAAAAAGCTCAGACGGCGTTCTGGATGTTGACTTTCGTCTGCAGCATGCCAATGGAGAATTTCAGTGGGTAAATCTATCCGGAAGCATTACTTTTGATGAGAATAAAGAGCGCAGCAGGGTCGTTGGCTGTATTCACAATGTGCATCAGCACAAGCTTCTGGAGCAGGCGCAGAAAAGAAAGCAGATTTATGACTCCATTACCTCTTTTTACCGCCTTGGAAGCGGACTGGAAGTTGTGGAAACACTGTGTCGGGATGACCCGGAAGGGGTACTGGTACTTCTGGAAATCCAGCAGTTTTCCAAAATCGATGAGCGCTATGGCCTGATCTTCGGAGATATTATTCTGGAGCAGTTTGCCGGTCTGCTGGCGAAGCGCTTCCAGGAGGACGGTTTAAACGGTGGTATTTATATCAGGGCTGGTGCAGACCAGATGCTGGTATGGCTGCCGGTATGTACGACCGGACCGATCGTGAGAAGTGTGCAGGGACTGGAAAAGGATTTTGGGGCGCTTACAGATGAGAAGCATCTGTCCCTTTCCCTGAAATGTGGAATCGCAGTTACAGGCAGCAGAAATTCGCTGTCTGAGGCACTTGAACAGACGAAGACTGCTCTTACAGCTGCACGTCATGGAAAGCAGGAAATTATATTCTATGAGGAGCTTTCAACTGAGGAAAAAGCCTGTGCGGTTGATGTGGCATTTGCGGAGGTGGCTTCTCTGGAACGTCTGAAGGAAATGACACTTTCCTCTATAGCTCTGAACCTGTTTGACAGAGATGGTGATACTTCTGTGGTTCTGGATATTCTGGCGTTGAAGCTGCAGGAGAAATACCATCTGACAGACATTGTGATCACCCATTTCAATGGGGAATATATGGTAAATAACCTGCTGTACTGCTGGAAAACCTGGGAGAAAAAGGATGGCTGGGACGGTATGGTCCACTGTTCTGAGAAGCAATATCAGCACTTTGTGGAGACCCAGGAAATGCAGCAGCTTCTGACCTCCGGGGAAAGCATACGGAAAGAGCCGCTGATTCAGCCTTTTGCTTCGGGCAGAAACGATATTGTATTCCATATGACAGACAACGGACAGTATTCCGGAAGTATTGTATTCCAGGACATTGACCAGGATGTTCTGGAGAAAAAAGAAGAGTGTAAGTGTCTGGAAGAAATCAGTGCAATTATTCAGAACCGGTTGAACCTGGAGCGTCACGATCTTTCAGCTAAGGCGAAATCGGATTTCCTGGCCCGTATGTCTCATGAGATCCGTACTCCTATGAACGGTATTATAGGTATGACGGAGATTGCATTGAAAGATGGACAGACTGAGGAGCGGCGGATCGACTGTCTGAGAAAAATCGAGTACTCCTCGGAATATCTGCTTGGACTTATCAACGATATTCTGGATATGTCCAAGATTGAGAGCGGAAAGATGAGGCTGATCGAAGAAAAATGCAATCTCATGGAGATGATACAGGGACTTCGTCCTTTGCTGGAAGCGAAGCTGAACGAAAATAACATTCAGTATATAGCAGATATCCAGCTGAAAAACCATTGGTTTATGGCAGATTCCCTGCGGCTGAACCAGGTTCTGGTAAATCTTCTGGGAAATGCGCTGAAGTATTCCAGACCAGATGGACATGTGTGGCTGACCGTTCGCGAGACAGAAGAAGAGAAAGGCTTTTCCAATCTGTATTTTCAGGTCAGGGATGATGGAATTGGAATTGCACCTGAGAAACAGCAGCTTATTTTCCGGCAGTTTGAGCAGGCGGATAATTCTGAAAATGCAAGAAAACAGGGCACTGGTCTTGGTCTTGCCATCAGCAGAAGAATTGTGCGGATGATGGATTCCGATATTAAGTTGGAAAGTGAGCCTGGTAAGGGAAGCAGCTTCAGCTTTAACGTGAAGCTTCAGCCGGTAAGCGGAGAGAAGACTACGGTCACCAGCCAGCCGGAGGAGATCAGCTTCCCGGGAAAAAGAATCCTGGTGGTTGAGGATAATGAGCTGAATATGGAAATTATCTGTACGATTCTTGAAAATTACGGAATTAAAACCGAGCAGGCAGTTAACGGAAAAGAAGCTGTGCGGCGCATGGAAGAATCCGTTCCCGGATATTACGATATGATCTTTATGGATATTATGATGCCGGAAATGGACGGACTGGAAGCAACCCGGACCATCCGGAATCTGGATCGTGAGGATTGCAAAAAGATTCCGATTTACGCAATGAGCGCCAACGCTTTCGACGAGGATGTGAAACGTTCCCTGGCAAGCGGTATGAACGGACATCTTTCCAAGCCTGTGAATCTGCAGGTGCTGGAGAAAACGCTGCAGAAAGTGCTGGGATAAAAATAAATGGTTTTTTAATGCATCTTGTGCAATATATTGACAGTTTGTGATAACCCCGTCTTTTACAGACGGGGTTATGTTATATTTATGGCAATATAGAAGGGAGCGATCACAAGCATGAAATATCAGAATATCATAGATAACATGACCCTGAAGGAAAAAGCCGCATTCCTCAGCGGAAAAAGCGAGTGGCAGACAAGAGATTTCCCGCGTCTGGATATCCCGGCGATTTTCTGTTCAGACGGACCGAATGGTGTGCGTAAACAGGCTGGAGCAGGAGATCATCTGGGAATCAATCCAGCAGTACCGGCAACCTGTTTTCCTACAGCGGCAGCTATGGCAAACAGCTGGGATGAAGAGCTGGAGCAGAGGGTAGGCGTTGCCCTTGGTGAAGAATCCATGGAAGAAGACGTAAACGTTCTTCTTGGACCTGGACTGAACATTAAGAGAAATCCTCTCTGTGGACGTAACTTCGAGTATTTTTCCGAGGATCCCTATCTTTCCGGAAAAATGGCAGCTGCTTTTATCCGCGGTGTGCAGAGCACAGGAGCAGCAGCCTGCGCAAAACATTTCGCTGTAAACAGCCAGGAGCTTCGCCGTATGGCAATGAACGCAGTGGTAGATGAGAGAACTCTCCGTGAGATCTACCTCACCGGTTTTGAGATTGCCATCAAAGAGGGTGGCGCGAAAACGGTTATGAGCAGCTACAACGAGGTAAACGGTGTTTACGCCAACGAAAACGAGCATCTGCTGAAAGACATTCTCCGTGACGAGTGGGGCTTCGAAGGCTCTGTTATCACTGACTGGGGTGCTTCTAACGACCATTCTCTCGGTGTAAAGAACGGTTCTACCCTGGAAATGCCGACTCCGGGACTTGATGCAGCGAGAGAGCTTCTTGCCAGCGTAGAAAGCGGCAAGATCAGCGAGAAGGACATTGACGAGCGCGTAGACGAGCTTCTTGATCTGGTACTTACCACCACCGAGAATGCAAAGCATTATAAAAAAGTGGCAGACAAGAAAGCCCTTCATGAGGAGCACCACAAGCTGGCACGTCTTGCCTGCGAGAACAGTGCAGTTCTTCTGAAAAATGAGGACGGAATCCTTCCGGTTGGAGCGAAGGTTCAGGCAGCCATAATCGGTGACTTCGCTTTTGACCCAAGATACCAGGGCGCAGGTTCTTCCATGGTAAATTCCACAAAAGTAGATTCCATCAAGGACATGCTGGAGACCAGCGGAATCTCTGTGACTGGAATTGTACGCGGTTATCAGCGCGATGGCAAGGAAGACGAAGCTATGAAAAAAGAGGCCGTAGATCTTGCCCGCCGTTCTGATGTGGTTCTGTTTTTCTTCGGATTGAACGAGAAAAGCGAGACAGAAGGTCTTGACCGCAAGCATCTCCGCATTCCGCAGAACCAGATCAACCTGATCCAGGAGCTGGCAAAAGCCAACGCAAACATGATTGGTATCATCAGTGCAGGTTCTGTTATTGAAATGCCATGGCACCATCATTTCAAAGCCCTGCTTCACACCGCTCTCATGGGTCAGGCAGGTGCAGGTGCAGTGCTTGATATTCTTTCCGGTAAAGTCAACCCATCCGGAAAGCTTGCTGAAACTTACATTAAGAAATATGAGGATACTCCTTCTTACAATTACTATCCGTCACAGGAGCGGAACTCTGAGTACAGAGAGGGAATTTACGTAGGATACCGCTACTTCGACACCGCAGGTGTGCCGGTAAACTATCCATTTGGATATGGTCTTTCCTACACTACATTTGAATATGACAATCTTCAGGTGAAGCCGGATGGGGCGACGTTTACCCTTCGCAACACCGGAAAGTATGATGGTGCAGAGATTGCCCAGCTTTATGTAGGACTTCCGGGAGCAAAAGTTTTCCGCCCGGTCAAGGAACTGAAAGGTTTTTCCAAGGTGTTCTTAAAGGCAGGCGAGGAGAAAACCGTTACCATTAAGTTCGACGACAAGACATTCCGTTACTGGAATATGAAGACAAATAAATGGGAAGTAGAAGGCGGCGTTTACAGCATTATGATCGGTGCAAGCTGTGCGGATATCCGTCTTCAGGATTCTCTTGCCATTATCGGAACCACTGAGGTAATGCCATACTATACTAACCGCGTTTCTTCTTACGTGGAGGGAAAAATCCAGCAGATCGGAAATGAGGAGTACGAGACGATCCTGGGACATTCCATTCCGGACGGAAGCTGGAGCGGCGAGCTTGGCATGAACGATGCCCTTTGCCAGATGTATTACGCGAAGAACGGAATTGCCCGCTTCATCTGTAAGAAGCTGGGCGAAAAGTTGAAAAAGAGCGAGGCAGCGGGAATTCCGGATCTGAACACCCTGTTCCAGTACAACATGCCATTCCGTGCAATCGCCAAGATGACAGGCGGTATGGTTTCCATGGAAATGGTAGAGGGACTTCTAAAGGTTGTAAACGGTCATTTCAGCGGACTTGGAAAAGTAATCAGCGGATTTTTCAGAAACCAGAAGCTGAACAAGCAGTATGAGAAAGATCTGGAAGAGCAGAAATAGGAGGAGTATCATTATGGGAAAAATCAAACAGTTAATCGAAGATCACCCGAATATCTGGGAATTTATTAAATTTAACGTATTATCCAACTGTGCAACTATTACAAACTTCATTATCATGTGGCTGTGTACCGGTTTTATTTTCAAAAGCTTTGCAAATACACCATTTAAGTTTCTGGTGTTCAATTACGCAGATAATATCGAGTCCAATCTTGGTTTATGTGGATTTTTAAGCTTTTTGGTTGCAACTGCAGCAGCTCAGACCGTAAACTTCTTTGTACAGAAGAATCTGGTTTTCAAATCCAATGCAGCGTTTGAGAAGGCTGTACCGAAATACATTGTACTTGCAGTTGTGCTGGTGCTTGTATCCGCAGCACTTCCGGCTTACAGCCAGAGCTTTTTCGTAAACATCGGTATTTCCGAAGCACTTGCACCTACACTCGCAAATGTTCTGAACATTCTGGTTCAGGTAGTTCTCAGCTACCCGACCATGAAATTCTGGATCATGCCGAACAAATAAAGATGATTGTCCTTTACCCGGATTGCCTTGCAGTCCGGGTTTTTTAATGCTAGAGCGTGTTTGAAAAAGGCTTTCTGCAAGATGTGCGTCACAATTTGTGGGAGATTTCGCTCGGATGAGGGCGCCGTAGCGGGCTACGGCAACCGAATTCGGGTGAAATCTCCCGCAAAGTGGGGCGTGCAGATTGCGGGAATGATTTTTCAAACACGCTCTAATATTAAAAGGCGGAATTTAACAATTTAAACACATTTTTCCCACAAAGAGAACACAAATTGTCTCTATACTGTGAACTATCAAATGAAGAGAACATAAAGGAGTTTCTAAAGGAGGCTTTTATCATGAAGAATAGAAATGAAGAATTAAAGAGAAAACTTAAAAAGGCAGCAAGCATTAGTCTTTGTGCAGTACTGGCAGGCGGCCTTGCAGCAGGAACATATACAGGAGTTAACTATCTGACAGGCTATGAGCAGAGCGTACAGGCAGCAAGCGAAGATAAGGTTGAGCTGCTGAAATCCGAGAAGAAATCGGATGATTCCAAGGATGACAGCAAAGATGAGAGTACAGCAAAGGGTAGCCTTGATGTATCTGATATTGTAGAAGCGGCAATGCCAAGTATCGTTTCCATTACAACTAAATCTGTAGAAGAGGTTCAGAACTACTACGGAATGTTTGGCCAGTACGGTGCTTATTCACCATCCCAGGAACAGGAGGTTCAGGGAAGCGGTTCCGGTATTATCATTGGTAAGAACGATTCCGAGCTTCTGATCGCAACCAACTATCATGTAGTAGAAGGTGCGGAGACCTTATCAGTTGGCTTCTGCGACAGCACAGCATGTGAGGCTAAGGTAAAAGGCTATGACAGCGAGAAGGATCTTGCAGTTGTAGCAGTTTCCCTGGATGATATTGACAGCGATACAATGGATGCCATTACGATTGCAACTATCGGTAATTCCGATGACCTGAAGGTTGGTGCACAGGTTGTTGCAATTGGTAACGCACTTGGTTATGGTCAGTCCGTAACAACCGGTATTGTAAGCGCCAAGAACCGTCAGCTGAATTCTGATGATACAGTCGGCGATTATGACAGCGACAGCAATTCCGCTACGAACCTGATCCAGACAGATGCAGCAATCAACCCAGGCAACAGCGGTGGTGCTCTTCTGAACATGAACGGTGAGGTTGTTGGTATCAACTCTGCAAAGCTTGCTTCCACAGCGGTTGAGGGTATCGGTTATGCAATTGCAATTTCTGATGTAACAGATACGCTGGAGAGCCTGATGAATGAGGAGACCAGAGATAAAGTTGATAACCACGGTGTTCTGGGAATCACAGTTCGGAGTGTTGACAGTGCAGTAAGTGAAGCATACGGTGTTCCGGAAGGCGTTCTTGTAAGAGACGTAACAGAAGGCGGTGCAGCTGATGAGGCTGGTATTGAAGCAAAATCCATCATTACAAAATTTGCAGGCAAGGTTGTTACAACCAAGGAACAGCTGATTGATTTCCTTTCCTACTACGAGCCAGGTGAGGATGTAGAGCTTACCCTTGAGGTTCCGGATGGAAAAGGTTACAAAGAAGAGACGGTAACTGTAACTCTTGGCGAGAACACAAATACACAGAGTACGGATTCCAAGGACAACGGTGACGGTCAGGGAAGCAGCCAGGATGATAATCTTCTGGAAGACTGGGAGAATAACGAAGGCGGCTCAGGTCTCCAGTACGGCGAGGGCTGGAATTAAACACTTGGGCGAATACGCTCTAGTAAGGCATACAGATTGCTGGAATGCTTTTTAGACACGCTCTAAGGCAGGAGAACCGGGATTGATTCAGCCACGGAAATGTAAATAATAGAATGAGAGAGGTTCATCTGTAAAAAAGGTGAACCTCTTTTTTCGGGCAAAATTTCCCACAAAGCGAGGCATGCCGGTTGCGAAACAGATTTTTCAAATATACTCTGCTTTGAAATAGTTAGAAAACACATAGAAAACTGAATAATAGATTGCGTAACCTACCTTAAAAAGGTATAATTATTTTATTGTCTGCAGACTGCGGCATAATATTTTTTAGAGTTATACGAAAAAGGAAAAGAGTCAGCAAAATGAACAACGAAAGATTTCTGGTTTTCGATATAGATGATACCTTATATAGCCAGATGGAGCCGTTGCTTACAGCCTGTGAGTTCAGTCTGGGCAGGAAGCTTCCGGATCCGGAGCTGTTTTACCGGATTTTCGGGAAAAGAAGCGCTGAAATGTTTCTGTTCAGCGAGAGTGGACAGGTTTCCATTCATGAATCCCGGATTTACAGAATTGAAAATACTATGAAAGACCTTGGAATTCCCTTTACCAGAGAGCAGGCAGAGCTCTTCCAGAAGAGATATAAAGAGAATCAGTCCCATCTTCATGTTTCAGGGGTAATGACACAACTGCTGGACGAATGCGAAGCTGCCGGAGTGAAAATGGGCGTGATCACCAACGGACCTTTTTCCCATCAGGTTCAGAAGTTTCATACACTGGGACTTGATAAATGGTTTACAGAGGATCAGCTGATCGTGTCTGTAGGTGTGGGCGTGGCCAAGCCGGATGTGCAGATTTTTCGCATGGCAGAAGAAAAATGGGGAATGAAGCCGGAGAATACTTTTATGATCGGGGATTCTCTGGAGAATGACATTGCAGGTGCAAAAAATGCCGGATGGAAGACCATCTGGATGAACCATCACCGTTATACGGTTCCGGAAGGTATGGAAAAACCAGATTATATTGCATATACAGAGGAAGAGTTGAGAAAGCTTATTGTCCAAATATGCTTTACAACGAAGAAGGATGGATAAAGTATGGTATCAGATTACAAAATCACCATGGAGCAGGCAGAGTACGAGATGGTCTGTTACCGTAAGGTTTTTAACTTTGTAAGGCTTCTTGACCAGGAAAAACTGGAGAAATTGAATGCAGAAGGTCTGTTGGCAGCAGAGGGCGGACAGACAAAAAAAGCAGATTTGTGCATAGGACATTTTGCCAGGGCTGTGTGGCAATGGAAGCCTTTTTACGGAAGGCAGAGCTGTGCAAGCTGGAATTTATTGGAGATGACATTTATCAGATCATGGCTAAATATCTGGAAATTGACGGTAATCCTTATGTAATGGAGCTTTTGAAGAAAATGGACAAAAGCAGCCCGATCGACCAGAAAGATCATGAGCGCCTGATCAGCAGCCTTACCGGATATAACGAGAGACTGTATCAGGATGTTCTTACGAAGGCATACAACAGACGTTATTATGAAGAAGAATTGAAGTCCCAGATGGGACCGGCTGGAATTGCCATGATCGATCTGGACGATTTTAAGCTTTATAACGACACATATGGACATAATGCCGGGGATATGGCCCTGACTGTTGTTGCAGAAACCATATGCAAGCATATCCGTAAGGATGATATTCTGATCCGCTATGGCGGGGATGAGTTTCTTCTGGTGCTTCCCGGAGTAACAGAAGTGAAATTTGCCGGAAGACTGCAGGAAATCCATGATAAGATCCACCTGGCTGCTGTGCCGGGATATGCAGGGCTTCAGTTTTCTGTGAGTATTGGAGGAACAATTGCCGGGGCAGATGAAACCATCGGAAGTGTGGTAGGAAGAGCTGACCGCTTTATGTACCAGGCGAAAACTCGTAAGAATCTGGTGGTAACCGAGTCTAATGAGATAAAAGATGGAAATGCAGACGGCGCAGAGGTTAATCGTGATGAGCTGAAACAGCAGATTCTGATCGTGGATGATGCTGAGCTGAACCGTGATATTCTTGCGGAGATTCTGCACCATGATTTTAAGACTATGGAAGTAAGCAGTGGGGAGGAATGTCTCTCCGTGCTTCGGGAGTATGGTGCAGGAATCTCACTGGTGTTGCTTGATATTGTAATGCCTGGCATGGACGGCTTTGCAGTTCTTGAGGAGATGAACCGGAACCATTGGATCGAGGACATTCCGGTCATCATGATCTCCAGTGAGGAGACAGAATCATATATACGCCGGGCGTATGAAATGGGAGTTTCAGACTATATCAGCCGCCCGTTTGATGCCAAGGTTGTTTACCGGCGTGTATATAATACTATTAAATTATACGCAAAACAGAGGCGCCTAATCACACTTGTAACGGATCAAATTCGAGAAAAAGAAAAAAATAGTCAAATTTTGATAGATGTTCTCAGCCATATCGTAGAATTTCGTAATGGAGAGAGCGGTCAGCACGTTCAGCACATAAAGATGTTGACCGGATTTCTGTTGGACAGACTGATGCAGAAAACGGACAAATATGATCTGAAATGGTCTGACCAGTACATGATCACAATTGCATCTGCCCTTCACGATATTGGTAAAGTGGGAATCGACGAGAAGATTTTGAATAAACCAGGCAGACTGACAAATGAAGAGTTTGAGGAAATGAAAAAGCATACCCTGATCGGTGCTTCCATGCTGAAGAGTCTTGGGGTATATCAGGATGAGGAGCTTGTGAAGGTGGCTTACCAGATCTGCAGATGGCACCACGAGCGCTATGACGGCAAGGGCTATCCGGATGGTCTGAAGGGGGAAGAAATTCCGATTGCGGCCCAGGTGGTTTCTGTTGCGGATGTATATGATGCACTGACAAGTGAGCGCGTATATAAGAAAGCATTTTCCCATGAGAAGGCTATGGAGATGATCCTAGCTGGTGAGTGTGGAACCTTCAATCCGCTGCTTCTGGAGTGTTTGCAGGATATTCAGGGCAATATACAGAGGGAAATGAAGAGAGCAGCAGAGCAGCCTATGCTTGTGCAGAATTCTTATGTGGGGAAGATGATTGAGACGGTGCAGTAGGCATGGATTATTATAATGTAATATATTGCGGTATTGTTCGGCGAAGTGTTTTTGGTAAAAATCGTGAACAGCAGCATTTGCAGGTCGGGGGACCTGCGGGAGTGGGGGTAAGTTTTACTTTATGAAAAAGAAAATTCTTACACTGGCGGCAGTGGTAACACTGCCGTTTATTCTTCTTGTGATGTATCTTCTTGCCTCGATGGCAAGCTACAGCAATACCTACGATGAGATCGTAAGCAACATGACTGTGGCGAACAATTACAATCTGAATTTCAAAGAAGAGATGGATGAGAGCCTGTATAAGCTGGTTGTTGGCTACGTCACTCTGGATACCATCGAAACAGACAAAAGTCTTAAGAATCCATATACTTTAATAGATGAATTACGCAGCGAGTTTACCAGACTGACAGCCATTACTACAGAATCTGAGAGCAAGCTGTGGCTGGAGAGCCTTCTTCGCAATATCGATACCCTGAAAAAAAGGGTGGACGATATTGTGGACAGCATTTCTGCCGGTGGCAGATATAATGAGAATATTGAGAAACTGGACAACAATATTTACATTCTGACGGAATTGATCCAGGATGATATTCAGTATTATATTTATTATCAGACACGTTATATGGACAAGGTTACGGATACCCTGCAGGATCAGATCGGGCGGTTTATGGTGGTGTGCAGTGTGCTGATCGGCGTGCTGATCATTGTGGTTGCGGTCAGCGCGGTGATGATCGTTTCCGGTATTATACAGCCCATCAGTCAGCTGAACCAGGCTACGGAGAAAATCGCCCAGGGTGATTTCAAGGCCAGAGCCCAGGCGGATTCCGATGATGAAGTGGCTGAGCTTGCAGCGAGCTTTAACAAAATGGCAGGAAGCATGCAGTCCCTGATCGATAAGGTGAAGGAAGACGAGCGGAAAATGCGAAAAGCAGATCTGCGCCTTCTTCAGGAGCAGATTCAGCCTCATTTTCTTTATAATACGCTGGACACCATTGTGTGGCTGATCGAGTCCAATGAGCCGGACGAAGCGGTGACCATGGTTGTTACACTGTCAGACTTTTTCCGTGAGATCCTAAGCAAAGGGAAGGAATTTATCTCCATTAAGGAAGAAGAGAAGCATATCAGCAGTTATCTCCAGATCCAGGAAATGCGTTACCGGGATATTCTAGAATATGACATTCAGCTGGATCAGGTAATTTATAAATATCAGATTCTGAAGCTGACTCTTCAACCGGTAGTGGAAAATGCGCTTTATCATGGCATTAAGTATAAGCGTGCTAAGGGATGTATTCACATTCATGGGGAGAAAGAGGGAGATATTATCCGTCTGACTGTCCGGGATGATGGTGTGGGCATGGATGAGGAAGAGCTTGAACAGCTTTGCCAGCAGATTGAGAAGCCCTGCCAGGAGACGGAGAAGGGCTTTGGTCTGGCAAATGTAAATGAGCGTATCCACATGTATTTCGGACCGGAGTATGGAATGAAGATCCAGTCACAGAAGGGTAAGGGAACTACAGTGGAGATTGTAATTCCGGCTATTCTGGAAGCTCCGGTTGAGAAAACAGGGAATGATACAGCAAAAGTGGCTGAAGGCGGCAACAGCGTGAATTCTGACGCAAATAAAAAAATAAAAAGTAATCCGAAACAGCAGAATGCCAATAAGATAATTGAGGGTGGACGGCCACAGCAGGAGGAGACAGGCGTATGAGACAGTTTATAAGAAAAAACATCTGGGCTGTGGCACCGGTTGTGTTTGTGCTTGTGGCACTGGTTCTTCTGGGAAGTCCTTTGAGCAGCAGCAAAGTGCAGGAAACTCCTGCGGAGGACGACAATCTGATCGTAGTAGGTGTTTCCCAGGTGGGAAGCGAATCTGTATGGCGAAGTGCCCACACTCAGTCCATTCAGGACGCGTTCACCAGGGCAAACGGCTACATGCTGATTTTTGACAACGCCAGACAGAAGCAGGCCAATCAGATCAAGGCCATCCGAAGCTTTATTTCCCAGCAGGTGGATTATATCGTACTTTCTCCTATCGAGGAATCTGGCTGGGACACTGTGCTTCAGGAGGCGAAGGATGCCGGGATTCCGGTAATTCTCATAGACCGTAAGGTTTCCGTGGATGATGACTCCCTCTATGCTTCCTGGGTTGGTTCCGATTTTGTCCGCGAAGGACAGGATGCCGGTTACTGGCTTGAGAATTACATGAAAAAGCAGGGCAGGGAAGATGACGAAATTAACATTGTAGTGCTGAAAGGAACCAAAGGCGCCTCCGCTACCATCGGCAGAACCCGTGGGTTCAATGAAGTGGCAAAGGTGCAGCACAATTGGAACATTTTGCAGCAGGTAGACGGAGAATTTACCACAGCCAAAGGAAAAGAAGAGATGGCAAGGCTTCTGGATCAGTATGATGACATAGATGTGGTGGTTTCACAGAACGATGACATGACTTTTGGAGCACTTGAAGCAATCAGAGAAGCAGGAAAAACAGCCGGAGTGAACGGCGATATTACGGTAATTTCCTTTGATGCAGTGGATGCCGGCGTGGAGCTGGTGCGAAACGGTGAGATCAACATTGATGTCCAGTGTAATCCTGACCAGGGAAAATACGTGGAGCAGATCATTCAGGATATGGAAGCTGGCAAAGAAATAGAGAAAGCATATTATGTTCCGGAGCGGGTGTATACCCAGGAGAACGTTGGGGAGGAAGAAAATGTTACGGAAGGTATTTCTGGTTGAAGATGAGACGGTGATCCGCGAAGGGCTCAGAGACAGGATTCCCTGGGATCAGTTTGGATACCGTTTTGTAGGGGAAGCAGCAGATGGGGAAATGGCTTTGCCCCTGATCCGTAAGACGAAGCCGGATGTATTGATCACGGATATTAAAATGCCTTTTATGGATGGGCTTTCCTTAAGTAAAATTGTGAGCAAAGAATTTCCGCGGATGAAGATTATTATTATCAGTGGTTATGATGATTTTGAATATGCAAGACAGGCAATTGAAGTTGGTGTTGACCAGTATCTGCTGAAGCCGGTTACTAGAATGAAGCTGAAAAATGTACTTCTTGAACTGAAAGATAAGATCGAGCAGGATCAGGAGCAGGAGGACTACCGCACCCAGTTTCAGAATGAGATTCAGGAGTATGAGCAGTTTTCCAGACGGCGTTTTATGGAAAAAATACTGGAGGGCGAGCTGTCAGTTAAGGAGATTTATGATGAGGCAGAGCGTCAGTCCATAGAAATTACGGCAGCAGGATATAATTTGCTTTTCCTGTATTTACAGGAGAAAAATAAGGACAAGATGGCAGGTTTTCTTCGGAAACAGGATGAAGTGCTTCATTATTTTCTCCGATATCCCCAGTATCTGCTTTTCCGCTGGAATGTAAACAGCTACGGAGTTCTGGTAAAGGGGGAATTGTCCCGGCTTCCGGAGCTGACAGATAATTGCGTGGAGTATGTGAAACGGACCTGCGAAGGGGAAGAGCAGATGGACTGGTATGTGGCGGTAGGAAAACCTGTGGAGAGATTGAGCCTGCTTTCCCAGTGTTATCAGAGCGTGAATCATTATTTTGCATATCGTTTTATGGTGCCGGGGCTGCATGTGCTTACAGAAGAAACTTTGGAGAGTTATGTAAACTCACAGGGAGAGAACCGTTTGGCGGCAGTAGATTCTTCACAGCTGAATCCTGAGATCATCAAGGATTTTCTCACAAAAGGAAGCAGCAGTGAGATCCAGGAGTTCGTTCAGGGATATCTGGGTGGAATGAGTAAGGCACTGGAGTCCAGAATGTTCCGGGATTATGTGGTGCTTCATATTCGGTTTACAACTATTATGTATCTGGAATCCATTGGTGTGGAAAAAGAGGGTTATACAGAACGGATCGAGGGAAAATATCAGGATACCAGTATCAAGGCATCGCAGGTGGCAGGGTATTGTGTGGACATTCTTCAGAGTGCCATTGATATCAGGGATGAGAAGAATGAGTCTCAGGGCAACAGCGCCATGAGGAAAGTGCTGGATTATATTGATGAGAATTACTATAAAGAGACCATTTCCCTGAATGAAGTAGCGGATGCGGTGAATATGAGTGCCAACTATTTAAGCGCAATTTTCAGCCAGAATATGCAGAAGACGTTTGTAGAGTATATTACCTGCAAACGTGTTGACAGAGCGAAAAAACTCCTGCGCGAGACGGACAAGTCGTCCGGAGAGATCGCACAGGAGGTGGGATATAAGGATCCCCATTATTTCAGTTATGTGTTTAAGAAAAAATCCGGGTGCAGCCCAAGGGAATATCGGAGTAAGGGGACTGCATGATATTCAAAATTAATTATGCGATTTCGGCAGTGATAACTGCCATGGGACTTCCTGCGAAGAGACAGGGAGTCCTTTTAATTTGTTTATGCTCATCTGGGCGGCCAGAGTACCAGGCTGGTGTGTCTGGTGTGTCAGTGTTGTGGCGCAGAGCAGACCAGATGTAGTGAGGTAGCTGGTATTGAAGGTGGCTAGTGCTATTGTGGCTTCGAAACTATGGCCGGCGGAAGCAGCTGTGAATCCAGTGTTTTGAAGAGAGGATGAAAGGGAAGCGTGAGTTGCTATCTTTTTCTCCTGTCCAAGCGACAGCTCTTCCCATAACAGCCATGCAATAAAGTCATCCTCACAAATAAACGCAGTGCAGTCGGGGGTGATCCGTTCCAGAAATTTTTTCAGGAAGCTGATATCCCGGCTCTGACGGAAATCATCCAGCTCCTGTGTAGTATACCAGCAGATGTTGCGGTCTGGTACAGTCAGCCCCTGATTTTGCATGGCATCCAGAAAGCCCTGGTATCGCTCAAGTCCCCGCTGATCGTCCATCTGGAAAATACCGGCGATAGAAGAGTGGCCTTTTTCCACAAGACTTTGCACCAGAAGACCAGCCCCATATAGATTATCTTCATAGATTACTGGAATCTGAGACAACTGGGGATAAGCACATCCCAGGAACAAAATGAAAGTTCCCCTTTGTATCAGCCTTTGATAAAGCTCTGTATTAGGTGATGGTAAGGCGCTTTTTACAGGCTCCACAATAAGCGCCCGCAGCGGACTTTTCAAAAGAAACTGAAGGATTTGCCGTTCCTGGTCCACGTGATTGTGAGTGGGGTAAACCTTGCAGGAAAATCCCTCCGCAGCCAGCGTCACACGAATATCATTTATCAGTGCAGGATATTCATATTGCTGTTCATCTGGAATCAGAATTCCAACTATATTCTGGTCTTCCAGGCTGGAAAGCCCGGTAATGTAAGCTCCGCTCCCTTTAATGCGGCGGATTTCCCGCTCATCTTCAAGAACCGCCAGCGCAGCCCGGACCGTTTGTCGGCTGACACGGTATCTGGCAGCCAGCTCCTGTTCGGTGGGAAGTTTGTTGATTCCCTTTTGAATAGAATCTGAAATGATTTCTCTTAGCTGTTCAACCAGCCATTTATATTTGATCGCCATATATTTTAGTTCCTCTTTCTTAGGTTAGAGCGTGTTTGAAAAAGCATTCCTGCAATCTGCCGCGCCACTCTGGTTTTTTTATTTTGCTGAGATAGTTATTTCATAAAATTTTCACATGAATTATTTATGATTTCCCAATAAACCTTCTGCTTTTTCACTTTTAAAACCCAAAATATTATACCTTTTTTCAAATGATCAAACCTTCTTTTCCCAGCTTAGACAGTTTGCCAAATCGAAAAACATAGAAAAAGGTGTAATATTTTTCACAAAATCATAAGAAAACAAACTTTCTAAATGAGAAATCATAAAATATCACCCCTTTTCCTGCCTGAAGTCCATTATAATATAAATTTGTCTGCATTTCACTATGAAAACCAACAAATTTGTATTGTTTGAACTGACGAAACGACCAAAAGACAGGAAAACAATATTGAAATTTATGTTAATTTTCGCTAAATTATAGACATCAAGAAGAACACGGATTCAAGAACGGACGGAAAGCTAAGACAGCAAACGGATCAGTGTTGAACGAGAAACCAATGGCAGGCGCGACCTGCAAAAGTATTTTTCTAAAAGAAAGAGAGGAACAATCACTATGAAAAAGAAATTAGCAGTTATGGCACTCGCAGCAGCAACACTCAGCATGATGGCTATGCCGGTTTACGCTGACGATCTGGTAACAGTTGGATACGCACAGGTTGGACACGAATCAGACTGGCGTACAGCAAACACCCAGAACTATCAGGATGTTTTCTCAGAAGATGCCGGATATAGCCTTGATCTTGTAGACTGCGACAATGACAATGCTGCACAGCTTGAAGCAGTTCGTACATTCATTAGTAAAGATATGGATTACATCGTAATCGCTCCGATCCAGTCCGCTGGCTGGGACACCGTTCTTCAGGAAGCACAGGATGCAGGAATCCCTGTAATCATCGCAGACCGTGAGATCGAAGCAAGCGACGACTTATATGATGCATGGGTTGGAACAAACACAACAAACGAAGGTATCACAGCTGGTAACTGGTTAGCTGAGTACCTTGGCGATAAAGACGCGAACATTCTTGTAATCGAAGGTTCCGTAGGAGCTTCCGCGGCACTTGGACGTACAGAAGGATTCAATCAGGTAGCTGGCGAGCATGATAACTGGAAGATTCTTGATTCTCAGTCCGGTGACTTTACACAGGCTGGTGGCCAGGAAGTTATGGAGTCCTTCATCAAATCCTACGAGGGACAGTTCAATGTAGTTGTCTGCCAGAATGATAACGAAGCATACGGCGCAATGGATGCAATGGATGCAGCAGGTATCACCTATGGTGTTGATGGCGATGTAACTCTTATTTCCTTCGATGCAACACATGATGGACTTCAGTATACATTAGATGGAAAGATCAACTGTGATGTTGAGTGTAACCCGATCCAGGCTGAGGTTGTTAAGGGCGTAATCGAGAAAATGCAGGCAGGCGAAGAATTTGAGAAGACAACACTTGTTGAGGATCAGGCATTCGTAGCACCTGGAATTGAGAGCGAGTATGCTACAACTATGACAGATGAAGTTCTGGCTGGACGTGCTTACTAATCAGAAAAATCAATCGGAGAGTGTGAAAACAGCAGAGCTGTGAAACAATCCGTAAACATCGAAATTGGTTATCAGCAAGCAGCTGAAAAACGATAAAGATGAACAAATAGGGGAGGAAAGTCCCAAGGCGGATTTTCTTCCCCTTAATTTTCGCGAGCAACGAGCCGAAGTCCATGCTTGCATGAGACCTTGGCGACTGCCGCGATAACGGGTAAAACTCGCAGAGCGTGTTTTATCTCGTTGTTTATACGAGGTTATGAGCCGCAGAACAGAGGAATCTATGGCAAATAACGCGATAACGAGGAGAATGAAAAATGAAGTTGATAACGGGAAGGGAGGAATCGCGTTGGAGGCAGGAGTAGTATTGAAAATGCAGGGAATCTGCATGACATTCCCAGGTGTAAAAGCACTGGAAGGCGTGGATCTGACATTGAAAAAAGGTGAAATCCGCGCGCTGATGGGAGAGAATGGCGCGGGTAAATCCACATTGATCAAGTGCCTGACCGGCGTAAATAAATTTGAGGCTGGAGAGATTTATCTGGAAGGATTTGATCATCCCATCGTAAATAAAGATACCATGGACGCCCAGAAGAAGGGCATTTCTACTGTATATCAGGAAGTAAACCTCTGTCCAAACCTTTCGGTGGCAGAGAATCTTTACATAGGCCGCGAGCCACTGACAAAGCTTGGAACGGTCAACCGAAAGGCAATGAACCGTCAGGCAGCTGTCCTTATGAAACAGCTGGAGCTTGACGTTGATGTAACACGTAATCTTGAAGAATATTCACTGGCATTGCAGCAGATGATCGCAATTGCCCGTGCTGTAGATATGGACTGTAAGGTGCTCATTCTGGATGAGCCAACTTCTTCATTGGATGACCGTGAAGTAGAAAAGCTTTTTACCATGATGCGCAGACTGAAGGAGAAAGGTGTAGGAATCATATTTGTTACCCATTTCCTGGAACAGGTTTATGCAGTATGTGACGGAATTACCGTTCTTCGAAATGGTCAGCTGGTTGGCGAATATGAGATCGCAGATCTTCCGAGAGTGAAGCTGGTAGCAGCTATGATGGGAAAAGATTTCGACGATCTTGCTTCCATTAAACCGGAGACCACAGGAGATAAGAGAAAAGAACCGATGGTAATCGAAGCCCGTGGCTTAAGCCATGCAGGAACCATCAAACCATTTGACCTTGATATCCACAAAGGAGAGGTTATCGGTCTTACCGGACTTCTTGGAAGCGGACGAAGCGAACTGGCACGTACTATTTACGGTGCTGACCGCGCCCAGACTGGTACTTTGAAAGTAAAAGGCAAGGAAGTTAAGGTGAAAAATCCTATTGATGCCATGCATCTTGGAATGGGACTTCTTCCTGACGACCGTAAAGCGGAGGGAATTGTTGCAGATTTGTCCGTAAGAGAAAATATCATCCTTGCAATTCAGGCAAAACAGGGAGTTCTGAAAAAGATCCCTATGGCAAAACAGTGTGAGATTGCAGACAAGTATATCGATCTTCTCCAGATCAAATGTGCAAGCCGCGAGACTTTGATCAAACAACTTTCCGGTGGAAACCAGCAGAAGGTTATCCTTGCAAGATGGCTTGCAACAAACCCGGATTTCCTGATTCTGGACGAGCCTACTCGAGGCATCGATATCGGTACCAAGACAGAGATCCAGAAGCTGGTTCTGAAGCTTGCAGATGAAGGAAAGAGTCTGATCTTCATTTCCTCTGAGATTGAGGAAATGCTCCGTACCTGTAACCGTATGGCAGTTCTCCGTGACGGTCAGAAGGTTGGAGAGATTGATGAGGCAGATATGAACCAGATGAACGTAATGAAAGCAATCGCAGGAGGTGAGCAGTAATGGGTAATTTCAAAAAACTGGCGCAGAAACGTCTGTTCCTTCCGGTTTTCAGTATGATCCTGGTCATGCTGATCAACGTAGTATATGATATTGCAACAGGAAGTGCACCGCTTTCCTTCTTTATGATTTCCATTAAGAATGGTGTACTTTACGGACGTCTGATCGACATCCTGAACCGTGGAAGTGAAATCGCCATACTGGCAATCGGTATGACACTCGTTGTATCTGCTTCCGGCGGTACTGATATTTCCGTTGGTTCCGTAATGAGTCTTTACGCAGGTGTCTGCTGTATGATCCTTGCAGGATACGGAAATGTAAATGTGCAGGAATATGCGCATCCGCTGCTGGTTGGCATTGGAGCCGGACTTCTTGTCACTTTGATCTGTGGCGTTTTTAATGGATTTCTGGTTGCCTATATGAATATTCAGCCTATGGTCGCCACCCTGATCCTATGGTCGGCAGGCCGAGCAGTAGGACTTCTTCTTTGCAACAGCCAGATCGTTTATGTTCGAGTTCCTTCTTTCCAGAAGCTTGGCGCTTACTGCGGAATCATTCCTACACCGATCATTGTGGCTGCTGTGTGTGTGGCAATTGCTTCTATTGTACTTCGCTACACAGCACTTGGAACTTACATCCAGAGTGTTGGTATTAACAAAAAAGCTTCCCGTATCGCAGGCTTTAATTCCGCAAAAATCATCCTTATGTGCTATGCAATCTGCGGTCTTTGTGCAGGTCTTGCAGGTATGGTTGCAACCTCCAGAATCTATTCAGCAGATACCAATAACATCGGTCTGAACATGGAGCTGGATGCAATTCTTTCTGTAGCACTTGGCGGCAACAGCCTTGGCGGCGGTAAGTTTTCCCTGGCAGGTTCCATCATTGGAGCGTACACCATCCAGGCGATTACCACAACTCTGTATGCACTTGGTGTTTCTTCTGCACAGGCACCGGTATTTAAGGCAATCGTAGTTATTATCATCGTAGTAATTCAGGCTGAGCCAGCCAAAGCCTTCTTTAAGAAGCTGACAAAGAAATCCGGAAAGGAGGCAGCTCGGGCATGAAAAAGAAAAAAATAAACAGCAATAACCTGTTGCTGCTGATCACCATTGTATTATTCTTTGTAATGTATGCTGCAGGATGTATCGTATATGCGGACAAAGGCTTTACCCGTTTCCAGACATTTCTGAACATCCTGATCAACAATGCAGGTCTGATCTGCATCACAGCTGGTATGACATGCGTTATGCTTACTGGCGGTATTGATATTTCCGTAGGTTCCTTGGTTGCTATGGACTGTATGATCCTGGCAGTGGGAATTGAGCAGTGGGGATGGTCCAGCCCGGTACTTATGCTTCTGATTCTTGCAATTGGCATTATATTTGGTATTGTTCAGGGCTTCTGTATTTCCTACCTGGAAATCCAGCCTTTCATCGTTACTATGGCAGGAATGTTCTTTGCCAGAGGTATGACAGCCGTGATCTGTAAAGAGCAGGTAAGTATTGTTTCTGACAAGATTTTTACCACTCTTTCCAGCTTTAAGATTTCCCTTCCATTTGGAGGGTATCTGAACAAAAAGGGAATCATGCAGTTTCCATACCTTCGTGTAACTGTTGTAGTTGCATTGATCGTAATTCTTGCTATTTATCTGATGCTGAAATACACACGCTTCGGCCGCAGTATTTACGCAGTAGGCGGCAATCAGCAGTCTGCAACCCTGATGGGACTTGATGTTAAGAAAACACAGATGAAGGCATATATTCTTTCCAGTTTCCTTACTTCCATCGGCGGAATCTGCTACTGCCTGAATACCATGGCAGGTACCACCACCCAGGCAACCGGCCTTGAAATGGACGCTATTTCCTCCGCAGTCATCGGTGGTACACTTCTTACCGGTGGTGTAGGAAATGTACTTGGTTCCTTATTTGGTGTATTGATCAATGGTACGATTTCTACTTTGGTTAAAACCAATGGAAAACTGATCAGCTCCTGGTCCAACATTGTAACAGCAATCCTGCTGTGCTTCTTCATTGTACTTCAGAGTGTATTTGCACTGGTAAAGGAGCGGAAGAGCAAATAAAAATTGAATAAAGACTGAAATGAGACAGGCGGGTACATGATTAAAATGTGTATCTGTCTGTTTTATTTTGGGCATAATGGAAGAAAGGGTAACATACAAATTAGTTAATTGCAATTTTATTCTTCCTGTCCCAATTTCACAAAAATCGGTTCATGCTTCATAGCCGGAATAATTTTTTCCATCATATCTTTCATATTAATTTTCAGGCTGGATGTGTTAATACAAGGGTGACAGCCGATGTAAGGTTCCTTCAGGAGGTCTTCATCAATAAGCAGCTGCACATGATTTTCCTTATCGTTCATAAGTCCAAGTATACTGACAGAACCAGGTGTGATATCAAGGAATTTCTCCATATAAGTTTCATTGCCGAAGGAAAGTCTGGCAACGCCAAGCTGGGAAGATACTTCCTTTGTCTTAAACTTCTTGTCGCCTGGCAGGAGTAGCAGATAGAAGTTCGTTTCCTGGCGGTTGCAGAGAAACAGGTTTTTGCAGATTACTGCATCAAGCACTTTATCCACATCTTTACAAGCTTCAATGGTCATCAGAGTTTCATGGTCAATCCTCTGATAAGGCACCTGAAGTGCATCAAGAAAATCATAAGTACGTATCTCTTTTTCAAGTCTGCCCGTGGTATCTGCGGGACGTCCGTTTTCAAGCTTTAATTCCATGGTGTTCTCCTTATGTATTCCCCCACAGGGGCTTTTTTTGTCAAATATCTGGGGAATATTGTAGCATTGAGCGTTTTTCTTGTAAAGTGGAGGATGTTCTCCCACAAATTGTGATGCACATCTTTTAGAAAACACTTTTCAAATATATTCCAGGATAGCGATGAATATTTCAGAAAATATATGCATATATAAGTTCGGAGGCGGATATCTGCTTTTTTCCATAGCGCTCCTGTTGACAAAAATTCAAAAAGGCTTTATAAAATCCTTAGAGCCTGCAGATTGCAGGAATGATTTTTCAAACACGCTCTAGAATCTGTGCAGACCTCATGGATTGCATGATGCCGTACTGCATAATAAAATCATCAGGAGGAGCACATCTGAATGAACAATATCACAAAAAATGCACTGGAAGAGTCTTTGAAAAAATTTCTCCTTCAGAAGCCTCTGGACAAGATCACCATCAGCGACTTGACTACAGATTGCGGAATCAGCCGAATGGCTTTTTACTATCATTTTAAAGACATTTATGACCTGGTAGAATGGTCCTGTATTGAGGACGCTTCCCAGGCTTTGCAGGGAAAAAAGACCTACGACACCTGGCAGGAAGGGCTTCAGCAGATTTTTGAGGCTGTTTTGGAAAATAAACCATTTATTTTGAACGTGTATCGCTCTGTGAAACGAGAGCAGGTGGAAAATTATCTGTACAGCCTGACCTATCAGCTGATCGAAGGAGTGGTAGAAGAGCAGAGCAAGAATCTGATGGTTACAGAGGAACAGAAGAAATTTATTGCGGATTTTTACAAATACAGTTTCGTAGGTGTCATGCTTGACTGGATCAAGAGAGGAATGAAGGAAGCCCCGGAAGAAATCGCGAATATGGTCTGCGTGACCATGCATGGAAATGTTGGGAATTCCCTGCGGAATATGGAGAAGGAAGGGCAATAAAGATTAAGTTTATCCGGAAAATAAGGGATAACTATGGCATAGCAGCTTTAATCCTGAAAGGGCGGGACATAAAGTTTTCGAAATCAACTTTACAAAGTAAGGCGGATGATAAGTTTTTTGTCATCCGTCTTGTTTTGTAAATTGAGGAAAATTATTTTTTGACGTAGAATACACTCAGAAACAGGAAATACTAAATAAAAGGCAGCAGAATTTCGAATTAGTCAAATAAAAGCTTTTTATCTGAAGGTTAGGAAACAAAACTGAGAAAGCTTAGAAGCTGATTCGAAAAGTTAAAACAAGAATAAACACAGATAGCCGGAAATAATGTAACGGCAAATTTCAGAAAGGTGGTAATTTTTATGTCAAAGAAAAAACATTCCGTATTAGGTATGGCAGCACTTGCTGCAGCAGGTGCAGGAGCAGCAGTTCTGGCAAACAAGAGCCGCGAAGAGAAACAGATCACAGAAGCACACGTAGACCCGAATTACCGCAATACAGAGCGCGGCAAAAATGAGAAAAACAGCAAGGGCATTTATTATACAAACGGTAACTACGAAGCATTTGCCCGCCCAGAGAAACCGGAAGGCGTAGATGACAAGCATGCATATCTGGTAGGAAGCGGACTTGCTTCTCTGGCAGCAGCTTGCTTCCTTGTAAGAGACGCACAGATGCCTGGCGACCACATTCACATCCTGGAAGCGATGGACATTGCAGGCGGTGCATGCGACGGTATTTTTGATCCGATGCGAGGATACGTCATGCGAGGCGGCCGTGAGATGGAAAACCATTTCGAGTGCCTCTGGGATCTTTTCCACAGTATTCCATCTCTGGAAAAACCAGGTGCCTCCGTTCTGGACGAGTACTACTGGCTGAACAAACATGATCCAAACTATTCCCTTTGCCGTGCTACTGTAAATCAGGGCAAAGATGCTCACACAGATGGAAAATTCAATCTGAGCCAGAAGGGCTGTATGGAGATCATGAAGCTGTTTTTCACAAAGGACGAGGATCTTTACGACAAGACCATCGAGGATGTATTTGATGATGAGGTTCTGAATTCCACATTCTGGTTATACTGGAGAACCATGTTTGCGTTCGAAAACTGGCACAGCGCACTGGAGATGAAGCTTTACATCCAGCGTTTTATCCATCATATCGGCGGACTTCCGGATTTCAGTGCTCTGAAATTCACCAAATACAATCAGTATGAGTCCCTGATCCTTCCAATGAAGAAATATCTGGAGGATGCAGGTGTTGACTTCCAGTTCAACACAGAGGTTACCAATGTAATCTTCGATATTCACGATGGTAAAAAAGTGGCAACTGCTATTGAGTGCAAGGTAAAGGGTGTTGAGAAGGGAATCCTTCTTACTGAGAACGACTACGTATTTGTTACCAACGGAAGCTGTACAGAGGGAACTATCTACGGTGACCAGAACCACGCTCCAAACGGAGATGCTGAGGTTCGTACAAGCGGTTGCTGGAGCCTTTGGAAAAATATTGCAAAACAGGATCCGTCTTTCGGACATCCGGAGAAATTCTGCTCCGACATTGCGAAGACCAACTGGGAATCTGCAACTGTTACCACACTGGATGACAAGATCATTCCTTATATTACCGACATCTGCAAGAGAGATCCAAAGAGCGGCAATGTTGTTACCGGCGGTATCGTAAGCTGCCAGGATTCCAGCTGGCTGTTAAGCTGGACCATCAACCGTCAGGGTCAGTTCAAGGATCAGGACAAAGATAAGGTTTGTGTCTGGGTATATGGTCTTTTCACAGATGTACCTGGCGATTATGTAAAGAAACCGATGAAAGAATGTACCGGTAAAGAAATTACCGAAGAGTGGCTGTACCATATGGGCGTACCAACGGATCAGATCGAGGACCTGGCTGAAAACAGCGCAGTCTGTGTACCGACCATGATGCCTTACATCACTGCATTCTTCATGCCAAGAGCAAAAGGCGACAGACCGGACGTTATCCCGGATGGCTGCGTGAACTTTGCATTCCTTGGACAGTTTGCTGAGACTCCAAGAGACACCATCTTCACCACAGAATATTCTGTTCGTACCGCAATGGAAGCTGTATACGGACTTATGGGCGTAGACCGTGGTGTTCCGGAAGTATGGGGCAGCGTTTACGATGTAAGAGAACTCCTTGATGCCAGCGTAAAACTTATGGATGGCAGATCCCCACTTGAAATCGAGCTTCCTGGACCGCTGAATCTGGTGAAAAAACCTCTGCTGAAAGCAATCAAGGGAACTTTAGTGGAGAAGGTGCTGAGAGATCATGATGTGATTAAGGATTATATGCTGGAGAAATAAGCGGTTGTAAAAATTTTATATGCTGAAACGAGCGAAGAGTCGGAGTGATCCGGCTCTTTGTTTTGCCCAGTTTTTAAGCTACCAGGATTGTGGGAGTGCAACGCGCAAAACAATCGAAAAAACAATCATAAAAAAATACGATTGTTTTTTTGCGTGTTTTTGCATATAATTTTTGGAAAATGATAGTGTCCTTTCAATTAGAGCACCCTCAGTAACAATAAATGAAACGATAAAGTGAAATTGAGGAGAGTCATTATGGAAAACAAAATTATCGTAAGAAAATATGAGGAAAAAGATCTTCCGGCTATGATTCGCATTTGGAATGAGGTTGTGGAAGATGGCGTGGCATTTCCACAGGAAGAATGTCTGGATGAGAAAACCGGCGCGGAATTTTTCGCAGCGCAGACTTATACAGCGGTAGCCGAGAATATGGAAAATGGACAGGTCCTTGGATTATATATTCTTCATCCGAACAATGTAGGCCGTTGCGGACACATCTGCAACGCAAGCTATGCCGTATCCCGCGACAGCCGCGGACTTCATATTGGAGAAAAGCTGGTAAAGGATTGCGTAGCCCAGGGAAAAGTACATGGCTTCCGTGTACTGCAGTTTAACGCGGTTGTGGCAAGTAATGTTCATGCAAGACATCTTTATGAGAGAGTTGGATTTCGCCAGCTGGGTGTGATTCCGGGAGGATTCAGATTGAAAAATGGGGAGTATGAGGATATCTGTCCGTATTATATTGAACTCATTAACACCGTTGATGAGTAGCGAACAAGATCGGAAAGATACTATAAAAACAGCGATATTGCTTGCAAAACAGGATACCAGAGTAACCGCAGAAAAGACCGTAGCAATATTATATACAATGGCGGATAAGTTTTTGCAGGGAAGTGATTTGGAAGAGATAAAGGAGGTTGTAGCGATGACAAGATTAGGTCAGATGTTGTACGATGATGGATTAAAAGCTGGAAAAAGTGAAGGAAGAATAGAAGGAAGTGATAGAATGGCATCATTAACCAAGAAGCTTTTGGAAGCTGATAGAATGGCTGACTTGCAACTGGCGTTGGACGATCCTGGATATCGTGAAAAACTGATGGATGAATATGGAATAAAATAAAGTGAATTAAGCGAAGCGAAGAGTCGGAGAATTCCGACTCTTTGTTTCAAAAGAAATGGATTAAAAAGGAGCAGAATATGAGAAAACCACAAAATTTTCAATGGAAAGAAATGACCATGGGAACCTGTTATTATCCAGAACATTGGAGCAGAGAATTATGGCAGGATGATTTACAGAGAATGAAGGCGGCAGGGATTACCGTGATCCGCGTGGCAGAGTTTGCCTGGAACAAAGTGGAGCCGGAGGAGGATGTTTTTGTATTTGATTTCTGGGATGAATTTCTGGAATTATGTAAACTGGAAGAAATGCAGGTGATTTTTGGAACACCTACTGCCACACCACCAGCGTGGCTCAACATCATAAACTTAAGATTAGATATTACACATTTATATTATCCTGCTAAAAACTCATTTCAAAAGGGCAGATTAA
>NZ_JBCOMI010000024.1:0-63415 GCF_040924245.1 Ruminococcus sp. J1101004sp1_RTP21198st1_B9_RTP21198_201120
TTTAGACATAAAATATGCTCCCTCCTAAGTGACAAGTTTTTATTATTTCACTTGTCTACCTAGAAGGGAGCATATCACACTAATTTTCCTTTAGTGCGACAGCCCCATTTTTATTTTACTGCTGATAAAGTACCAGTCTTTCGTTCTGCAGATCATTACACAGTTCGCATGATACTTTGCTCATATCATACACATGAACAACCTGCTTCAACTCAGGATCCTCCGTAAACAGGCTTACAATATCAGGATATTCTGCCAGTTTTTCCGGTGCAAACCGTAACGTTTTTTCATTGGCAAATACTGCGGTGTACAATATCTCTGCTTCTACCAGATCCTGAAAAATATGGCTTCCATACGAAAGTTCCGGATTATATCCCGCCTTTTTCTCTTCTATCTCACAGATTGCTTCAAATTCACTGATATCTGCAAATGTTGTCGGAACACCAAGTTCCGGAGAAGATGTACCTATACGTCCCGGAACCATAAGAAGCATATGCTTATTTTTTCCTTTGTATTTCCAGTTTATTGTTCCGATCAGTTTCGCCACGTTTGGCTTTTTGGCATACGGCATATTATAGTATGCAATCGAATCAACCAGAACAATGTGATCGATTTTCACATTTCTGGACAGTCCCATCGAAGAATGCACATTCTCCAGAATTATTTTTTCTTCTGCAATATCCTCCGGAATCTGTGCTTTTCCGATATCCTTAAACACCTTCAGTGGCCGGCACTGCAACAGGTTTATGGAATATTCTCCTGTTTCTGAAAGGTTCACCGTAAATTCGATATCAACCGGATATTCATATTCTTTCTGGAGCAGCTGCATAATATCCTGTATCTGCTTCATCAGAATCTGATTCTTTACTATACCACTGCACGCAATAAAACGAACGGATCTGTTTATTCCCCTCTCCCTGAATGATCTTTCTGCGTCAAAATCATGATCCAGAAGAATATTAGCAAGGTATTCCGGAAGGAATCCTTCGATCTGATCCAGATACATTTGTCTCACGCAGTGTCCTGAGGTATCCACTGCTTCTACTTTTCGCTGCGAAAACTGATGTTTCTCTGCAATGGTTGTACAGCTTGTTGCCTGTGGCATATCCAGACTGACAAGCCGGGGATAAGAACCTTCCGTGCGGTCCACTGCTGCTGTTCCAAGACCCATAACCAGCCTCAGCATTCCTGCTTTTGGATCGATCTGCTCTAAAAACTTATAAGGGCTGTAAGAGTACCCAACTCCCGCTGCACATGGCATATAATAAGATCCATAGTAAGAGCCAGAAACGCGCTGTACAAGAAGTGCCATCTGTTCATCCCGTTTGTCAAGTCCTCTCCGCTTTCTGTAATCCAGTGCCGACAGACTCATGGAACTGGCATATACAGTCCTTATTGCGTTTTCAAACTCCAGAAGGCGCTCTTCCAGAGTTCCCCTGTTGGCGCAGAAAACTGACTCATATTTTCCTGCAAATGCATTGCCGAAACCATCCTCGAGAATACTGCTGGAGCGTACTATAAAAGGATCCTGTCCATAGTATTCCAGAATATGCAGAAACTGATTTTGCATTTCTTCCGAAAAGACACCATTTTTTAGTTTCTGTGCAAATTCTTCTGCCAGCGAAAAGTATTCCTCTTCCTCTCTCTGACGAACACGGATATCCCAGAATCCATTATCTACAATGTAAGTATAATAAACATCAGATCCAATAAAAAAGGAATCATGAGGTTCAAGCACCTCATCAATGTCCGGTGCCAGATTTCGGACAATTGCTCTGGAAAGCAGCATTCCACATGCTTTTCCACCAATCATACCTGTTCCGATCATATGATTTCGAACATTAAAATAATCCTGTGGCGTAAAGTGCTTTTTCACCATGAAACGCATCTTTTCATCTCTGGTCATCATAATATTACACATGGTATTACAGGCATCATCTGTATTCATATGATTGTCATATAACATTTTTGCTGTGTTGAAAAACCGATTCCAGGAATCTGTAAACTGCTCTTCACCTGTTCTCTGAAATTTGTCAAGAACCTGATAAAAACGGCTGGACTGTACTCCATCCAGGATCGGACGGAATGCACCTGTTTCTCTGTTATAAATATGTGGTCGAAACATGGTTTCCGAATCTCTGTTCCACACTTTTGCAGGACGGACGTATGTGTTTCTACTGTCAGAATAGACATCCAGAAGCAACTGTGTAGTATTTAATATTTTCTTTACTGCATGAAAAGAATGTTTTCCCCTGATAATCGGAAAAAATGCAACTGTATCCAGTGTAAAAAGGAACGGACACGTAACACGAAAGAAGTTTCCCATCATAAGGTCTGTTGCCCAGGCTGTCTGAAGTTCTGAAAGACAGTCAAATACATAAAATACATCAAAACCTTCTTTTTCAATGATTTTATGTATTTTCACAGTAAAATCCTCAAACCTGTGTGATAAGGGAATTTCTATACGTTCTACCTGTGGACATTCTTTTACCAGCGGCTCATGACTGGCAAATCGAAAATATACAATTCTTCTATTGTCCTTGATTGCCTGCTCTATATAAGGTTCGCAGAAATACCTGAATTCCTGGAGATTTGAAACTCTCCAGACCACATTATCCCCCAGCCGGATATTATCCAGTGCCTGATCCATATCCGGAATTCCCGAACAGATTCTCTCAAAAGCTGCCATATTTTCCCTCCATAACCCAAGAATAAAGTAAAAAAAGCACACAGACATTCCTGTCTATGTGCCACGCTGCACCCTTTTTATGAAATAATTATAAAAAGAATATATTATAAAGTCAACCATCTTTATTGGTGTTACCTGTCATCTCGCAAAAGCAGACGATACGGAACAGATTTTATATGTAGACATAGATATGCAGGAATCCTTAAAAATAAGAAATGCAAAACCGTATACACAGCTTAGAAGACCGGATTTTTATTTATAAGAGCCTTGGGGTCAGCCCTAATAGACGTATATATTGCGGAAGCATATTTTGTAAAAGCGTCAAGTTAGCTGAACCGCTGGATGCAAAACCGCATGTCTGGCAATTTGATGTAAATGCTGAAGAGTGGGGTGATACAGTGAAAGCAATAATGGGAATTATAAGACTATATCTGCAAAATTTGATACAACCAGATTCCAGTTTGATGGAGAAAACAAAAATCACTCATGCCCTTTGTTATATAGTTTTTGAATGTTTGCTGCAAGAATGGCAAGGTGCCGACCAGTTCATCATTGTTATGGATACTTGGTTCGAAAGACTGATGGCGGAATAATAGATGTTGTGATAGAATGAAGAAAACGATTTGAAGTGCAATCGGAATTTGGAGGTAAAAAGCATGATGAAGCTCGATAATTTTATTAATATGATGACGGGACACTTTAATAACAAAGAGCAGTTTGATAATATGCAGAGAGAAGGGAAAACATATCCTTATGCAGAACACATTAATACAATCTGTAATGAGAAAATTTCGAACCTTCCTAAAGATTTTAATGGTAAATTTGTTGTTGAAGAAAGCTACTATGAGACAAATGGTAAACGCCATGCTTCCCCGCATCTTTTCCTTATTACAGAGAAAGAAGATGGAATTGTGTTATATTCTTATGAAATACCAGAAGGAGAAGAGAAAAGTACGTTTTCATATGATTCTATGAAAAATGCTGACTACACTGAATTGAAAAAATCTGAAAAATTCACTCCGGCGCTCTATCATAAAAAAGATGGAATCTGGGAAGGAGGCAGTACAAGCCAGTTTTCACCGGTAATGACATTTAAGCTTTGGGAAAAGTTTTCTGATAGTTGTCTGGAGGTATCTGAAAGCATGGAAGTTAATGGAAAGAAAACTTTTGGATATGATGAACCAATTATCTATAAACGAGTATAATCCAAGCGGTTCAATATGATATAAACCGAACATTGCAATGAAAAGATCATTTACCGTAAACAAACAGTAGATGGTCTTTTTTGTAACTTTTTTGGAACAAGTAGCGATTTATAGCTGGAAGTATATGTTTTATCATAATCTGTGAAATAAGAGAGGTTAATTCTTCAATTTACATATTTTTTAAGGTGTTCCGGCATGGTATTATGGTACTCATAAAGAACCAATTATATCTGTTGGAGAGAGTGGTGAAAAGTTATGAAGCTATTATTTAAACAAAGGTTGTTTTCATGGTTTGACAGCTATGATATCTATGATGAAGCAGGAAACACTGTTTATGTAGTAAAAGGTCAGTTGTCCTGGGGACATAAACTTGTAATTTATGATGCCTATGGAAATGAAGTAGGAATGGTTGTTCAGAAAGTACTTACTTTTCTTCCTAAATTCGAAATTTATAAAAACGGCAGTTATATCGGATGCCTGAGCAAAGAATTCTCATTCCTGACGCCACATTATAATATTGATTACAATGGATGGCATATTGATGGAACCATTATGGAATGGGACTATAGCATTCTTGATCGAAGCGGTTATTCAATCGCCCGGGTCAATAAAGAACTGTTTCATATGACAGATACATATGTTATTGATGTGCAGGATCCAGGAAATGCGTTGGATGCGCTGATGTTTGTGCTTGCAATTGATGCAGAAAAATGTTCCAGGAATTAAATAGTTGATCTTGTTGTCGAAGATATTCGGAGATGGGGAGGTAGCATGGGATTATTCAAAAAGAAAATCGTGAAAAAAACATATGACCGAGAACATATGAAACCTGTTATTCGTGCAAGCATTTGTACCGGAGAAGAAGTAGCAGGGTTTAAAGATATACGGACCGGAAAAATAGAAGAAATCATGCTGATCAGATCGCCGGAGGACTTAGAAAAATTTAAAGAGATATATGAGATAGCAGAGGAAATTACAAAAGAATATTAGACATTGGATAAGGGGGATGTGTATTGTGAAAAATAAATTTGTTATAGTGACAATATCAACAAAAAAGCAGAATATAAATGGGGTGATCAGATGGAAGCAGTGCATAGAATTCGATTAGTACGGATAATAGAAAAAATGGAGAAAAATCCGGCATTCAGTAATAAGCTTGGTATAAAGAACACATCTGAATATTTAGCAGAAAAAGAACAGAAAAAATGAAAGACACATATCAGAATGAGTTTCGGAAGGAGTAAAAAATGTTATCGTTATTATTTACAATTTGTATGATTTGGTTTGTAGGAAAATTTTTTGTTTTTGGGTTAAGAGCATCCTGGGGAATTATGAAACTACTTTGTACAGTTATTTTCTTCCCGGTGATATTGATAGGTATGGTTGTAGGCGGACTGATGTACATTGCTTTTCCATTGTTGATTGTCGGTGGCGTTATAGCATTGGTGACGTCACATTCATAATGGATCAGGAGGAGAAAACGAATGGGATATGATATTGAAAAAGAAAAGAGAGAAGCAATTGAAGCTGGGCGCAGAGCTTTGAACAGTCTTCAGGCAGCAAAAGAAAATTTAAACAGTGCAAAGAACTGGGACCTGGTAGATATGTTTGGCGGCGGCTTTTTTACTACGATGCTAAAACATTCCAAAATGGATCAGGCCAAACGGAATATGGAACAGGCAAAATATGATCTTCGTAATTTCAGTAGAGAATTAAATGATGTAAATATGGCATGTAACTTGAATATCGATACTGGAGATTTTCTTTCTTTTGCGGATTATTTCTTTGATGGTTTTGTTGTGGACTGGGTGGTCCAGGATCGAATCAATAATGCAAAAAGACAGGTAGAAGAAGCAATTCGAAGAACAGAAAGTATAGTCAATCAATTACAGCGTATGTAAAGTAAAAGGCAATGAGTCAGAAATGGTTCATTGCCTTTCGTGGCGTTATGGATTATTTTAATTTTTCTTTCTCGGCATTTAAGAGCTCAAGATTAAGCCCCTGTTCTCCAGCTGTCTTATCTACCCAAAGATTCAAAGAGTCTATGGCTAAAGAAATTTCATCAAGTTTTTTACTGATATAAGCAAAATCTTTCATTTCATCATCGCTGATCTTACCGTCACGGGCAATCTGGATCAGACGACCGGTAAGAGGATTGATTTCATTTAGACTGGCAATTGTCTCCAAAATGATATTTGACAGATCGGTTACTTCTACTTCTGGAACATAACGATAGCCGATTTCGCATTTGTGAGAGCAATAATAATTGCAAAGATCTGGTCTTTTATAGGCATCTGCCATCTGGAGGATATCATAAGGCGTAGGTTCTTGTGTTTCATATTCAAATTTTTCAATTTTTGAATCAGAGACAGCAACCATTTTTTCACTGGCCTCTGCTCTTGTAAGTCCTGCCGCTTCTCGGCAAAGCTGGTAAATTGTTTTGTTTTCCCTGGTGGATTGTTTGCCCATAAGAATTTCCTCCTCGTATATCGCTAAACATGAGGATTATCAATCTTTAAGTCCTCATGCAAGACGCGTATTTCTCGTATAGAGTTTATTATACTTGAATTATCAATTAACAACAAGCTCAATAATGAACATGAAGTCAAAAAGAGTGATAGAGGAAAGAGAGGTTACAGAAAGGGCATTATGAACAAACAGGAAATCAATGAATCTATTGAAAAAGAAAATCCAGAGATAAAGAAATTTAATTAAGCATAATGTAGACGGTGTGCTATAATTACTGACAGTAGACGTCAGAAAAGAAGGGACAAAATATGCAGATCAGTTTATTACTAATGGAAGAGATCGCAAAGCTTTTTGCGATCATGCTTATGGGATATGCGGTTGTAAAAGCTGGACTTATGAAGTCATCGGAGAGTAAAAGCATATCTGTAGTCATGGTTTATCTGGTTATTCCATGCGTGATTATCGACGCATTTCAGGTGGACTATACAGCAGATGTAAAAAAAGGACTGCTCCTGGCATGTGCAGCAGCAGTTCTGGTACATGTTTTATTTCTGATACTTACCACAATATTAAAACAAGTATTGCAGCTGGATACCATTGAGCGTGCAACTGTTATTTATTCAAATGCTGGGATACTGGTGATTCCGCTGGTACAGGAGTTGCTTGGACAGGAGTACGTTATTTACTCCAGTGCTTATATTGCGGTACAGCTGATTCTGATCTGGACACACTGCAAAAATATGCTTTGCGAAGAAGATAGATTAGAGTGGAAAAAAGTATTTCTGAACGTAAATATTATTTCAATCATAGTAGGAGTGATATTGTTTGTCTGCAAAATCCAGTTGCCTTCGGGTGTACAGGATGTCTTGGATATGATGAACAATATGATTGGTCCGATCGGTATGCTGCTTGCCGGAATGGTTATTGCGGATGTACCTCTTAAGACTGTATTTACTAAAAAAAGAAACTATGTTTCGACAGTATTGCGATTGGTTATTTATCCAATATTTATATTGATTTTAATGAAAGTGATTAATACATTTGCGGGAGTGAATGATTCCAAACAGATTCTTCTGACTGTGTATATTGCGTCCATAACACCTGCCTGCGCAACTGTGACATCCATGGCGCAACTATATGATAAAGACGCGGCATATGCGAGCTCGTTGTATGTGCTTACGACACTGCTGTCAATTGTGACCATGCCAGTGATGGTGGGAATGTATGAGATGTTTGTGTGAGAGAATAGAAAGATTGAAGAAATGACAGAAGAGACACTGACTGCGGTTGGTGTCTTTTTTTGTTGGTTGTCGGGATTTTTGTACAGTCATTTGCTATAAAATGATAACATCAAAAAAATCCAAGGAGGACTGGCAGATGAAAGGTTATAACACAAGCAACGGATATATGGGATATGTAGAAGGCAAATACATTTTATTTGCCAGTGAACAGGAATATTTCGAGTTTATGGAAGATTAAGAGGAGGAAGGGCAATGAGTAAAATTTATTTTACTATACTCGGCTATTTGCTTTGGCTGATGGGAAGAAACATAAAGAAACAAGGAAAGCAACAAAATACGGAAAGTTATTTATGACAATTTATTACATGTAAGGTATAATAATGAACAAAAGGTTCATTTTAATAGATATTTGAGAAAATCAAAATAAGGAAGAATTAGATCAGTAGATGCGAATGTAATCAATGAATTGAAAAGCGGCTTAAGTGCTATTTCCAGAATCTTTGGAATAGTGAGTATGCTTTATCTTAGTTGGATTTATGCAGAGGAAGAAAGAATATGGGAATTAGATTAACTGGACTTAGTACTCCTGTTATAGGTGCAGAGTGGGAATATGTAGACAAAGATATTATTGAGTATCGTACGATGGAATATTATCGGAGAAGGTATGTAGAAAACTGATTCTTAATATTATCTCAAGAGGAATTAAAATATGATGTACACAGTAAAACGAATCGATGAAGACCTGGATTTTGGTTGTGAAGAACGGCCGGATGATGCACCAGTCATGGCAATAGTGACTCTTGTGGATTCTTCAGGAAAAGAAGTGACAGTAAAAGCGGAGGACGCCAGGCTCTATGAGCGTAATATCAATGAAGGAGACAAAGTTTGTTTCGATGTAAATAATAAATTGGAAAAAGTAGAATGAAAGCTACAGGGAGAAAGTAAATGGTAAAGCAAATTGTAAGAGACGTTTTCTTTTTAGGCCAACCATCTGAACCAGCCACGAAAGCTGATATCCAGGTTGGAAAGGATCTGCAGGACACACTGCAGGCGAACCGGGAACGGTGTGTTGGTATGGCTGCCAATATGATTGGTGTAAAGAAGAATATCATCATTGTGAATATGGGATTCATAGATGTTGTGATGTTCAATCCGATGATTGTTTCAAAGTGTGATATGTATGAGACAGAAGAAGGCTGTCTGTCCCTGGACGGTGTTCGTAAGACGACCAGATACCAGGAAATTGAAGTAGAGTATTATGACTTCAACTGGAAGAAAAAGCGCCAGAAATTGTCAGGATGGACAGCACAGATTTGCCAGCATGAAATTGATCATTTGTCTGGAAAGATTATTTAACCGCATGCGGATTGCGAATATTCGCTTGACTCAAAGCGGATTGTGAGGTGACGGATATGCTGAAAAACGTACTGATTGTGGTAGATGATATAGAAAAATCCATAGAGTTCTATAAGGACTTATTTGGACTGCAAGTGATTCTTAAGAATGAAGGTAATGTGATCTTATCGGAGGGACTTGTTTTGCAGGATGCCGACGTATGGGGGAAAACATTGAATGAAACTTCTACGCCATTTAATAACAGGATGGAACTGTATTTCGAGGATTTTGATATAGATGGATTGCTTGCAAAATATGAATCTGGTAAGTATTTCGTCCGATATGCTACTGAACTGACAGAACTTGTAGGTGGACAGAAGCTTGTAAGGCTGTATGATCCGAGTGATAATCTCATCGAGGTTCGTACGCCATTTATGTCTAATTAAAGGAGAAGATATGCAGATTTTTGTTGATGCAGATGCCTGTCCGGTAGTTGGTATTGTTGAAAAAGTTGCAAAAGAGCACAGTGTTCCGGTAACGTTATTGTGTGATACCAATCATGTGTTATCATCTGATTACAGTGAAGTGATCGTAGTTGGAGCCGGAGCAGATGCCGTGGATTATAAACTGATCAGCATTTGCCATGAAGGCGATATTGTTGTATCACAGGATTATGGAGTGGCGGCAATGGCACTTGGAAAAAATGCGTATGCGATTCATCAATCTGGGAAATGGTATACCAATGAGAATATTGACCAGATGCTTATGGAGCGGCATCTGAATAAGAAGGCACGAAGGGCATCCGGAAAGAATCATTTAAAAGGATCAAGAAAACGAACATCGGAGGATGATGAGCATTTTAGAGAATCCTTCGAGAGAATGATACATATGGCAATGGATAAGGAGAACTAGTTCGAAATGGAAGAATGTAGATTTCATATTGGTGATGTAGTCCAGCATTTTAAACGGGAAAATGTAAATCTGGAAACAGCGGAGTACTTGTACCGGATTCTGGCTTTTGCGCAACATACAGAAAATGATGAGAGGCTGGTGATTTATCAGGCATTGTATCCGCCTTATAAAACATGTGCCAGACCATACGACATGTTTTGCAGTGAAGTGGATCGGGAGAAGTATCCGAATGCGAAGCAGAAATATCGATTTGAGGTAGTGCCGGTAGATTTTTGGCCAAGATAATATGGATAAGGATCTTCTGCTTGTTGCCAAGGACGACGAGATGGGCAGGCAGCTACAGGATCTCAATCTAATCACAAGAAAACGCGCACCAAGGAGGTCTAAATAATGGTGGTTACCAATACGGATGATCACCTGAGAAATCGTGCGTTTATTCTGACAGACAAGGGATGGATTCTTTCACCTTTGTATGACGTAAATCCTGTTCCTTATGGCGATGAGCTGTCTCTTAATGTGGATGAGGAAGATAACAGAATCAGTATTGATCTGGCAGTGCAGACCGCTGTGAGATTCGGTATTTCCAAATCGGATGCGGAAGACTATGCGGAAGATATCTTGAAAATCATCAGAGATAACTGGGAAAAAACAGCTGTCGGATATGGCTTGACTCGCAGACAGATCGAAGAAATGAGACCTGCTTTCAGCGCTTGTTACTAATAAAATAAATAGTGGACGGCTCTTCCATGATGGAGTAGTGGTTATGAAAGATATGGTTTGCAAAGTCTCAAATAATGATACTCCAAGAAGCGTAATTGATGGTTGCATGCGAAAGCAACTATTAACGAACATTGATAGCTTAACAATTGCTCTGAACTCTGCGATAGGGACTTTATATTTGCAGCAACATACTCTGCAGAGACAATGGCTATTTACAAATATGACAATAACAGGTATCATTCTTTTATAAATACATTCATAAAAGAAGGTAGAAACAGAATGAGCGGACTGGAAAAGAAATTTGCTACGAAATCAAAAATCGTAAATTATATTATAAATAGAGAATCCACATCAAAAGTGGAAATATCCAAAGAACTGAATCTGAGTATGCCAACAGTTCTGTCTAATGTAAAAGATTTATTGGAAAAAGGTATCATAATAGAAACTGGAGAATATGAATCCACAGGAGGAAGAAAGGCTAAAAGTATTGGAATCAATCCATCCTATCGTTATGCAATGGGAATTGTGATCACTGCAAATCATCTGGGAATGGTGCTGGTAAATCTGAAGTATGAGATTGTGAAATCAGAGCGGATTCGTCTGAAATTTGTATCTGATATGTCATATTGCAGTCAGGTGGCAGATTATGCGGCGAAATTTCTGAATCATATGGATGATGCAGAACAGAAAGAAAAGCTTCTGGGTGTTGGAATCTCTATTCCGGGAATCATTAATCAGGAGCAGAAACTGGTGATAAAATCCCACGCACTGAAACTTGAAAACTATAGTCTTAGTTTCCTGGAACAGGCATTTTCTGTCTCGGTTTATTTTGCAAATGATGCCAATGCGGCAATGATGGCAGAAGATATGAACACCTATCAGAATGCAATTTACCTTTCGTTGAATCAGACTCTTGGTGGTGCATTTTGCATAGGGGGAAATTTGTTTTCCGGAGAAAATCAGAAGGCTGGAGAATTTGGACATATGATACTTGTACCTCAAGGCCGCAAGTGTTATTGTGGAAAATCAGGTTGTGCAGATGCTTATTGCGCTGCAGGTGCACTTGTTGGTGAGTCAAAGGATTCTGTGGAACAGTTTATGCAGCTGCTCAAAAGTAATGATGAAAAGGCAGAGAAAAAATGGGAAGAGTATCTTGATTATCTTGCAATTCTGATTTCAAATCTGCGCATGGCATATGATATGGATATCATTCTTGGAGGTGAAATGGGTGGATATCTCTCAGATTATATGATACCTCTTGGGGAAAAAGTAATGAAGTATAATGGATTTGATCATGATCTGAGATATCTGAAAAACTGTTCTTATAAGAAAGAAGCCTCAGCTGTAGGTGCAGCAAAGCATTTCCTGCAGGATTTTATCGGAAAGATATAGATTTGCCTATAATCTGCCGATATATCATAGTAAAAAAATATCTGAATACAAAAAATACCCTGATTACAACAATGAAACGTTGTGATCAGGGTGTTTTTGTTGAGGGAATTCCGAAGACAATCAGAAGGATTGCTATAGTAAAATCTGCATAAAAACAAAATCTTTACTTTGTGCAACTGGTAGAAATGAGAAATATTTTTAAATGTTTATTGACAAAGTTAGAGATTTGAATAATAATGTAATTACTTTAATAAAACATTTAATAAAAGATAACAAATAACTAGAGGTTCAAAGTACATTCAACAAACAAGGAGGAAAATATTATGTTACAGCAGGTTATGACAAATCCAGGAGAAATCATTTTCAGAGAGGTTCCCGTACCAGAGATTAAAGACAACCAGGTTTTGGTTAAGATTATGAATATTGGTATCTGTGGTTCTGATATCCATGTATATCACGGAAAACATCCTTTTACAAAATATCCGGTAACCCAGGGCCATGAAGTATCAGGAGAAGTGGTAAAAACAGGTGATGCAGTAACAGAATTTCATGTGGGACAGAAAGTAACAATTGAGCCACAGGTATATTGTGGACATTGTTATCCATGCCGTCACGGAAAATACAATCTCTGCGAAGAACTGAAAGTAATGGGATTCCAGACAACAGGAACTGCATCCGAGTATTTTGCAGTTGATGCATCAAAAGTAACACCGATACCGGAAGATATGTCTTATGAAGAGGGCGCAATGATCGAGCCTCTGGCAGTGGCTGTTCATGGTGTTAAACAGATGGGCGATGTAACAGGAATGAATATTGTGGTGATAGGAGCCGGTCCGATTGGAAATCTGGTAGCGCAGTCTGCAAAAGGGATGGGAGCAGCTAAAGTTATGATCACAGATGTCAGTGATCTTCGTCTGGAAAAAGCAAAAGAGTGTGGAATTGACGTATGTGTCAACACAAGAAATAAAAATTTCGGGGAAGCAATGGTAGAAGCCTTTGGACCGGATAAGGCAGATGTTATCTATGATTGTGCAGGAAATAACATTACAATGGGACAGGCGATCAAATATGCAAGAAAAGGAAGCGTGATTGTGCTGGTTGCAGTTTTTGCAGGAATGGCTGAGATCGATCTGGCAGTTGCAAATGATCATGAGCTTGATATCAAGAGCACAATGATGTACAGACATGATGATTATGTAGACGGAATCAGACTGGTGAATGAAGGAAAAGTGCATTTAAGACCGCTGATCTCTAAGACATTTGCATTTAAAGATTATCTGAAAGCATACCAGTACATTGACGATAACCGTGAAACTACAATGAAAGTGATTATCAATGTGCAGGAAAAATAAAATACCCTGCTGATCATAAGCCTTATGTAAGACAAAGATATAATAAAAAAGACTGCTGTAAAGAAGACATGAGTAAACGGAAAGACGGAGGATGGCAGCAGGCAGGAGGAATTATGGAGAGTAAAAACGAAAATGTAAAAGTTCCGTTGATCAGTAAAATCGCATATGGATTTGGCGATGTAGGATGTAATTTCAGCTGGATGTTCGTCAGTAATTTTCTCATGATTTTTTACACAGATGTATTCGGAATCAGTATGGCAGCAGTCTCTGCCCTGATGCTGTTTTCGAGATTTTGGGATGCGATCAATGATCCGATCGTGGGTGGACTGACAGATAAAACCAAAACAAAATGGGGACGTTATCGTCCATGGCTTCTCATTGCAGCTCCGATCACGGCCGTGCTTCTGATTATGACATTCTGGGCACATCCGGACTGGTCGGACAGATCAAAGGTTATCTATATGGTAATTACATACTGTCTGTTGGTACTTGGATATACTTGTGTAAATATCCCGTATGGCACCCTTTGTGGAGCAATGACACAGGATATCGATGAACGTGCAAAGATTAATACATCACGTTCAGTATCTGCAATGGTTGCAATTGGAATTATCAATATCATTACAGTTCCACTGATTGGAAAACTTGGCAGTCAAAGTGCTAAAACCGGATACCTACTGGTAGCAATCATATACGGATGTATTTTTGCAGCCTGTCATTTCTTCTGTTTCGCAAAAACAAAAGAGCAGGTGATTATGCCGGAAAAAGACAAAATATCCATAAAAGTGCAGTTAAGAGCAGTGATGCAGAACCGCCCATATATTCTGGCATTAATCGGACAGGTGTTATTCGGATTTACACTTTATGGAAGAAATGCAGATGTTTTATACTATTTCACTTATGTAGAGGGAAATGCATCCTACTATACTACATATTCCATGTGCATTATCATTCCATCCATTATCGGTGCTGCATGTTTCCAGCCTGTATTCCGAAAATTGAATAATAAAGGAAGAACTGCATCTATTTTTGCCCTTTTTACCGGAATTTCCATGCTCTGTATGTTCTTCTTCAATGTAAAAGAAACATCGGCAGCGTTCTATACACTTGCAGGAATTACACAATTCTTTTTTTCTGGATTTAACACTGCAATCTATGCGATCATTCCCGATTGCGTAGAATACGGAGAGTGGAAAACGGGCTTAAGGAATGATGGTTTTCAATATGCATTTGTGTCACTGGGAAATAAAATTGGCATGGCAATAGGAACAGCGCTTCTTGCAGCACTTCTTGGAAAATATGGATATGTGGCAAATCAGGTACAGAATCCGGCTGTTCTCAGTATTATGAGACATTCCTTTACTACAATTCCGGGAGTTTTATGGATAGTGACAGCAATTGTACTGTTTTTCTATCGTCTGAACAAAAAACGTTACAATGAAATCGTAGAAGACCTGAAAAAACAGGATAAAATAAATCCCAGATATTGATATTGCAATATCAATGGGATGCAATGTGGGATGTCCTTTTATTGGAAGGGCGTTTGATGATAACTGAGGACTTGATGATCCAACGGGAAAATCAGATGATGATTTCAAGGCTGTGATACAGCGGATTGAGGAGAATATCATTGAGCTAAAGAAAAGGTTGAGTGAAAGTTAAAGTGGAGTTTTGCGTGAGCAAACATTAGAAAATACAGATGGTTAAGGTGGTGATCAATGTGGTCATCACTTTTTCTATTTCTGAAAAGACAGGAATATTTCGAGTTTATGGAAGATTAAGAGGAGGGTTCAACTAATGAAGTCAAATATAGAAATGAAAATGGAGCTTATGGAGCGAAGACAAGCGGTACATGCAAATAAGATACAGGCACTTATGCTAATGATAACAGTGATGCAGATCCCGGAAAAAGAGAAGAACCGAAAGATATTAAAAGCTGTTCGAGTTAGTACCGCATTATTGTGGATTCTTACATGTGTAGAGGATTTAGTGTTAATGATCCGAAAAAGATGAATGCAGATGCTGTGGCATTAGAGATAATGGATCGCAGGAATTAAAAACAGTAATTAAAATCGAGGGATAAAATGGGAAAAGAACAAATATTTTTACAGCATATTTTTACAGGGACAGGTGATTGTACAGAATGATAAGTTTGTTTTACAGGAAAGATGTACTACAGAGGTTATATCTATGTTATACTTGAGTTGATCTTGCGTGAAAAATCTATCAAAAGGTGTATAGTAAAAGGAAAATTAGATTGTCCGTCTGTCTTTCGATAGACTGCGAAAAGTCAATAACTCAAACTTCGCAGATAGATTTTAGCTATGCATCTTGAAAATTCAATACCTGGCAGTTATTCAGTTGTCAATGTTCAGACCTTAGGAAGAGAGTTTCTGCAGTTGATTGAAACAACGGATATGCAGAAAGTGTATAAGATGCCGATTTTGTACGGTTTCTATAACGAGGGAGATGTACGGCTGGCTGTTACAGATGCTGAGGTAGTGGAAAGCTGGAAAAAGTTCTTTGACCGAGGAACAAACTGGAAGGATTTTCCGAAAGTAACTTCATACGAAGAGTATCGTACGATGGAATATTATCGGAGAAGGTATGTAGAAAACTGATTCTTAATATTACTTCAGAGGAAGTGAACTATGATGTACACAGTAAAACAAATCGATGAAGACCTGGATTTTGGTTGTGAAGAACGACCGGATGATGCACCGGTCATGGCAATAGTGACTCTTGTGGATTCTTCAGGAAAAGAAGTGACAGTAAAAGCGGAGGACGCCAGGCTCTATGAGCGTAATATCAATGAAGGAGACAAAGTTTGTTTCGATGTAAATAATAAATTGGAAAAAGTAGAATGAAAGCTACAGGGAGAAAGTAAAGGGTAAAACAAATTGTAAAATATGAATCTGGAAAGTATTTCGTCCGATATGCCACAGAACTGACAGAACTTGCAGGTAGGCAGAAGCTTGTAGCCGAATGCAAAACAGAAATATAGATTTGAGGTAGTACCGGTAGATTTTTGGCCAAGATAAATAAGAATTAGAAACAGAACACAGGAGAACCGGGAGGTGTAGAATGAGGGAAAAGAAAAGAACCTATATTGCAATCGATCTTAAGTCATTCTATGCGTCTGTGGAATGTAAAGAGCGAAATCGGGATCCTTTGACGACCAATCTTGTGGTTGCGGATAAAAGCAGAACAGAAAAAACCATCTGTCTTGCGGTATCTCCAGCTTTAAAGTGTTATGGGATACCTGGAAGGGCTCGTTTATTTGAGGTTGTTCAAAAAGTAAAAGAAGCCAACAGCGCCCGCAGGTGGAAAGAGCCGAACAGAACTTTTATCGGAGCCTCTGATGACAGCGCAGAATTAAATAGCAATCCGGCACTGGAGATTGATTATATTGTTGCCCCTCCCCGGATGGCTCTCTATCTGGAATACAGCACCAGAATTTACAGCATTTATCTGAAATATATTGCGCCGGAAGATATTTTCCCGTATTCGATTGACGAAGTATTTATGGATGTAACGAATTATCTGCATACCTATAATATGACAGCAAGAGAACTTGCAATGACCATGATACAGGACGTGCTGAAAACGACAGGTATAACGGCAACTGCAGGAATCGGAACAAATATGTATCTGTGTAAGATTGCGATGGATATCGTGGCGAAGCATATTAAAGCAGATAAAGACGGTGTTCGAATTGCAGAACTGGATGAAATGTCATACCGAAGGAAACTCTGGAGCCACAGACCGCTTACTGATTTCTGGAGAGTCGGAAAGGGATATGCAAAGAAGCTGGAAGAATACGGGCTTTATACAATGGGCGATATTGCAAGATGTTCCATCGGAAAAGAGAATGAATTATACAACGAAGATCTGTTATATAAGCTGTTTGGCGTTAATGCAGAGCTGCTGATCGATCATGCCTGGGGATATGAGCCCTGTACCATGGAAATGGTCAAGGATTATAAGCCGGAAACGAACAGTGTTTGTTCCGGGCAGGTACTTCATTGTCCTTATGACTTTGAAAAAGCAAAATTAGTCGTCAAAGAGATGACGGACCAGATGGTTTTGGATTTGGTGGATAAGAAGCTTGTAACGGATCAGATTGTGTTGACGGTTGGCTATGATATTGAGAATCTGAACAATGCCGACAGGAAAAAGCAGTATCATGGAGAGGTTACGATCGACCGTTATGGAAGAAGAATTCCCAAACATGCACATGGAACGATCAATCTGAAACGGCAGACTTCCTCAACAAAACTGATAATGGATGCAGTAATAGAGCTATATGACAGGATTGTTGACAGAAACCTGCTTGTCAGAAGAATCAATATCACGGCGAACAGGCTTGTGGATGAGAGTTCTGTAAAGAAAGAAGAAGTGTATGAGCAGATGGATCTTTTTACAGATTATGAGGAGCAAAGGAAAAAGAAGGAAGAGGAAGAAGCTGCGCTGGATCGCGAAAAACGTATGCAGGAAGCAATGCTCAGTATTAAAAAGAAATTTGGAAAAAACGCTGTGCTGAAGGGGATGAATCTTCAGGAAGGTGCAACCGCCAGGGACAGAAATGAACAGATTGGCGGTCATAAGGCGTAAAGGAGTTGGAAGAGGATGAAAAATAATTCTTATGAAGATATCATCAATTTGCCACATGCGGTCTCTAAGAATCATCCGCAAATGCCACTTCGGGATCGGGCAGCGCAATTTGCTCCTTTTGCAGCCTTGACCGGGCATGATGCTGCGATAAAGGAAACAGCAAGATTAACCGATGAAAGATTGGAACTGAGCGAGGAAGTGATTGCTCAGCTGAATGAAAAAATCAATATAATCAGAAATAATATCGGTATAGAACAGAATGTATCGATAACCTATTTTGTTCCCGATGCAAAAAAAGCAGGCGGCTCCTATGTTACGTGCTCTGGTATTGTAAAAAAGATAGACGAATACGAGCTTACCATCATTATGACGGATCAAACAGTTATTCCAATCGAGCAGATAAGTGATATTAAATGTGAAGAGTGGTAAATGTAAAAACAGATACAAAGAATATAGAATGTTTCACTAGAAAAAGTTGAGACAGAAAGTGGAGGTGACCATCATGGCTTCTTTTGATCAGAAGCTCCGTAAGTTATATCTGATGGAAATCCTGCTTGAACGTACCGATGATGAACATATGTTAAATGCATCGGAGTTGTGCACGATTCTGGATCAGGAATGGCCGACTGATAAAGTGGCACTATCTCGCTGACTTAAAGCAATTTATCACATCGAGTTGGAATTGTTGACAATCATATTGGCCTAGACTATACTTGGTTTATCAAGCGCGGCTCGAAAATTCTGTATTGTCAGAAAAATAAGTAGATGTTGAGCTCAAGAAGGTAAAACTTTCATAAAGAGGTGTCAGAATGGATAAAAAAACAACGTTGGAAATGATTGCAGCAATTTCAAATGCAAACGGTACATCAGGCTTCGAAGATGAAGTGGTTGCAGCAATTCGTCCTTATGCAGAAGGACTCGGAGAAATTACAGAAGATCGCATGCGCAACCTATATATCCGCCGTAAAGAAAATAACGGCAAACGTCCGGTTGTTCAGCTTGATGCACATAGTGATGAGGTTGGCTTTATGGTGCAGGCTATCTGCCCGAATGGAACTCTCCGCATCATTCAGATCGGAGGTTGGGTGAACCACAATATTCCAGCTCATAAAGTCCTGGTCCGCAACCGATTCGGAGAATATATTCCGGGTATTACTGCCAGCAAGCCACCGCATTTCATGACAGAGCAGGAGCGTAAAGCACCTCTGGATATGAAAGATATCACAGTAGATGTTGGCGCTGTTTCTAAAGAAGAGGCGGTTGAAAAGTTCGGCATTCGTATCGGTGAACCGGTAGTGCCGGATGTGACATTTACATATTCAGAAACCACAGATCTGATGGTGGGCAAGAGCTTTGACTGTCGTTTGGGATGTGCGGCAATTCTTAAGACCATGCATACCCTGGCTGGTCAGGATTTGAATGTGGATATTGTTGGCGCGTGTGCAGCACAGGAAGAAGTTGGTGTACGTGGTGCCACTGTGACAGCACAGGTAATTAAGCCGGATATCGCAATTGTTTTTGAAGGATGCCCGGCAGATGATACGTGCGTTGAGCAGTATATGGTTCAGACGGCTATTAAGCGTGGCCCGATGCTTCGTCACATTGATTCACGCATGATTACCAATCCACGTTACCAGAGATATGCGCTTGATCTGGCAGAAAAGCTTGGCATCCCGGTTCAGGATGCAGTTCGCAGTGCTGGTTCAACCAATGGTGCAGTTATACATCTGACTGAAAAAGCAGTTCCGGTCATCGTTATTGGTGTTCCGGTTCGCTATGCGCACACACATTACGGAATTTCAGCTTATGCTGATTTTGATAATGCGGTTAAGTTGGCATGCGAAATTCTTAAAAGACTTGACGAAGAGCAGATTATGAGTTTCTAAAAAAATATAATGCTGTGCTGAAAGCGACAGGTATAACGGCAACTGCCGGAAAAGAATATGCAAAGAAGCGTATCACAGTTATTTAAACGTTTATGTGACAAACGTAACTGTCTGTGATATTATGAAAGTGGTATAGGCGAAAATGACTTTTGCAGAAACGAAAGTATTTTCAGATTTTATTTAAAAATATACTTATTCTAATGAATAAGTGAGAAGCCATATAGATACGGGACGGTATGAGTACAAAGAACATTACCAGTGAACAGTAATGTAGGAGAACAGTTCGAACATATGTATCGGCTGTTCTCCTTTTGTTTTCAGGCATTAATGGGGGAATATTTTCTATATAAGTGTTGGGAGATTTTATGGAAAAGTTTAAGGCAAATGATAATAAGAATGAAGAACATGAGATTAACTACAGACAATTTAACAAAAAGCTGGAACTTCTGAATCAGATTCTGTCTCTGATATCAGACATTAATCAGGCATCGGATGAGAAAGAGATAGATACCATTCGATTTTATTGCACAGCCCGTTGAAAAACAGTTGGAAGAAAACATAATGAGGAAAATTCAATGAAAATAAATAATACAGCTGCTAAACATATTAAGAAATACTGCTATATTGTCGGCCTCCTCTCTTTCCTGATCGCGTTTTTTGCGTGTAGTCAGATGCTCAGATATCAGGAAAAGGAAAAAAAAGCATCGGGAATCTATATGGCACAAAGTACGATAAGGAGAGTCAAGGCAAAGCTGGACAATTATATAACGATTTCTGATCTTCTTGGAAATTATATCATTGATGGATCGGATATGGATGAAAACACTTTTTCAGAACTGGCAGAAAAGATCCCAAATGAGGATGGTGTGGTAAAGGCATTTGAGCTGGCACCGGAAGGAATCATAACCGAAATCTATCCTATGCAGGGAAATTCAGAGGCTCTTGAACTGGATGTACTGGGGGAACATGAACGGAAAAAGGATGCAGCTTTGGCTAAGGAAACCGGGGAGTATACACTTGGCGGCCCCTATCAGTTAAAGCAGGGAGGAACCGGAGCATTACTTTTTAAACCGGTTTATCGAACCGATGATTCCGGAGAGAGTAGTTTCTGGGGATTTGTACTCCAGGTGATTGACTGGGACCGTTTTATGAGTGACATAAATCTGCAATCCTTAAATGAGGCGGATTTCAGTTATAAAATCTGGTCTTATGACAGAAGCAGTGGAGATAAGGTTATTTTTGCCCAGAGTCAGGACGATATGCCGGAAGACAGCCTGACGATAGAATGCGAGATCCCGAATAACACATGGTATTTTGATATTGTGCCTTCGAATGGGTGGATCCCGGTTTCATACTGGCTCCTCGCTATTGCCGCTTCTTATATATTTTCGTTATTGGTCGCTACAATTTATTATCAGATATCCAGCAAAAAGCACAGAGAAAAACAATATGCAGCTGATCTTAAGAATGCAGCGGAGCTGGCGAAAAGTGCAAACGAAGCAAAAACGCGATTTCTGTTTAATATGAGTCATGATATACGGACACCGATGAATGCGATCATAGGTTTTTCCGGATTACTGGAAAAGAATCTTCAGAACGAGGAAAAAGCAAAGGAATATCTGGGAAAAATCTGTTCTTCCGGAAATCTGCTGATGTCGATCATTAACCAGATCTTGGAGATAGCCCGTATTGAAAGCGGTACTACAGCGCTGCAGCTGAAAGCTGAGGATATAAATACAGTATTTCATACGGTAAACACGGTATTTGAGGATGATATAAGGAAGAAGAACCTGCAGTATTCGGCAGATTTGGATGTAAATCATGCGTTTATCTTTTGCGACAGAGTGAAACTTCAGGAGATAATGCTGAATATTATCAGCAATGCAATAAAGTACACGTCCGATGGGCATGTGGTCCATGTAAAGATATATGAGAAAGATTCAGAGGATCCCCGGAAAGCCCGATTTATTTTTACCTGTGAAGATACAGGCATTGGTATGAGCGAGGAATATCTTCCACATATCTTTGAAGAATTTTCCAGAGAGCATACAACCACAGAGAACAAGGTCGCTGGTACAGGACTGGGCCTTCCTATTGTAAAATCCATGATTGAGTTGATGGGAGGAAGTATCCGGGTAGAAAGCGCGCAAGGTGCCGGGACAAAATTCACTGTAGATATTTCTTTTGATACAGCATCAGAAGAGGATGTATATAGGAATCAGATATCTGAACAGCCAGATATATTAGAAAAGCTGAAAGGAAAACGTATTCTTCTTGCAGAGGATAATGATCTGAATGCAGAGATTGCGATAGAACTGCTTGCAGAACAAAAGATCATTGCATACCGTGCGAAGGATGGAGCAGAGTGTCTGGATAAGCTGGAGAAAGCAGATTCCGGATATTATGATATGATTCTTATGGACATTCAGATGCCGGTGATGGATGGATATAATGCTGCAGCCAGGATACGCAGGATGAAAGATGAGAAGAAAGCCTCCATCCCCATTGTTGCAATGACAGCAAACGCCTTTGCAGAGGACAGGCAGAAGGCAATATCGATGGGAATGAATGATCATGTGGCAAAACCAATTGATATGAATGTACTTTTACCGGTGATAGCAAAGTATATAAGGTGAAAGATCAATGTTACTGTTCACGGGTAACGTTCCGCGAGGTGTTTTTTGTGAACAAAGTTCACAGAAAACCCGAGAATCTCAGCGCGAAATCATGCGAATGCATGATTTCTGTGCTTCGCGAAGTGTGTTACTGGTCACGGAGTGACCAGTAACTAAGAGTAAACGGCGACTTGACTTATTCGTTGCAACCACATATAATTGTTTCGGAACGTAACTTAAAACTTACATTTCGAATGAACAAATGAATTCTTATGACAGGAAAGAATAAATGAAATTATGAAACCTGTGGAGGCATATGATAATGTCAAAAGATGAGTATTTAATCACAGATGCGCCGCTTAAAGCGCTGACAGTTTTCGCAATGCCGATGATTCTCGGCAGCTTTTTTCAGCAGATATACAATATGGCTGACTCTATTATCGTCGGTCAGTTTGTGGGTTCCTCTGCACTTGCAGCTGTCGGTGCCTGTGCGGCGCTGACCAATGTTTTCATTTGTGTGGCATTGGGTGCCGGTGTGGGTGCCGGTGTGCTCGTGAGCCGTTATTTCGGTGCCAGGGAGTATGGAAAAATGAAAACCATTGTGTCAACGTCCTTGCTTAGCTTTTTAATTCTAAGCATAGTCCTTGGTATTTTTGGCTTTTGCTTCTCCCGTTGGATGATGAGCACGTTACAAACCCCTGCCGATATACTGGACGATGCAGTGCTGTATTTGCGGGTCTATTTCGTGGGTTTTCCTTTTTTGTTTATGTACAACATTCTTTCAACGATGTTTACTTCCATAGGCGAATCAAAAATTCCACTGGGACTCCTGATATTCTCGTCAGTCTTAAATATTTTTATGGATCTTTGGATGGTGGCTGGTCTTGATCTCGGCGTGTTCGGTGCGGCGCTTGCAACCTTGATTGCACAAGGCATTTCCGCCGTGTTTTCGCTTTTGATTTTCTTTCACCGGATGCGGCGATATAAAAGTCCCTTTGACTGGTTTGACAGGCAGGAGTTATATTCCATGTTTCAAATTGCTGTACCTTCGGTTCTTCAGCAGTCTACAGTGTCTATCGGCATGATGATCGTACAGGCTGTTGTAAATCCCTTCGGCACACAGGCGCTTGCGGGATATGCGGCGACGATGCGGGTTGAGAACGTTTTTTCCCTGATTTTTGTATCCATCGGCAATGCAGTTTCGCCATATGTTTCACAGAATCTCGGCGCAAACAAACCCCAGCGTATCAAAAAAGGCTACCAGGCTGCATTGGTGCTGGATGTGTGCTTTGCAGCCATTGCTTTCATCGTTATTGAAACGCTGCATACGCAAATTTCCTCGTTGTTTCTTGGTAAAGACGGAACCGCTCTGGCCTATCAGGTATCCGGGGATTATATGAGATGGCTTGGTTATTTCTTCATTTTTATGGGAATCAAAATGGCAACCGATGGAGTCCTTCGTGGTCTGGGAATCATGCGCCCGTTCCTCATTGCAAATATGGTGAATTTGGCGATTCGCCTGTCTGTTGCTTTGATTTTTGCACCGCGTTTTGGTATTGAATTCGTCTGGCTTGCTGTACCAGCAGGTTGGTTTGCGAACTTTTTAATATCCTATGTGGCGCTCAGGAGATCATCAAGTCTATAGTATCTGGCTGTATTTTGCAGAAAGTTTTTTTAAACATGCTATAGAAAAATGTTTTTCATTGGACGTGCTGCTTCAGAAATAGCTGAAAGAGAACGCGGGAAATGAAGGAGGTATCATGAAAATTACTTACATTAATCACAGTGGATTTTTAATTGAGACCAGAGACTGCTACTATATTTTTGATTATTACAAGGGTGAATTGCCGTACCTTGACAAGGAAAAAGAAGTAATCGTTTTTTGCAGTCATTTCCACAAGGATCATTTTAACCCACAAATCTTTGGGATTCTTGAAGATATGGGGATGACTTATCAGGCAGTCCTGGCGAATGATATACGAAAAAGGAATCATTTATCGGATCTGAAGATCACATATGTTTATCATGATCAGACTTATAATCTGGATAATGGCACTGAAGTTGATACCTTGCTGTCTAACGATAGTGGTGTCGCATTCATTGTCAAAACAAAGGAAGGCACCATTTATCATGCCGGTGACTTAAATGACTGGTATTGGGATGGTGAGCCGGAAGCTGACAACCAGAGACTTACTTCTGCATATCGTGCAGAGATCAGGAAAATTAAGGGTATGCATTTTGATGCTGCATTTGTTCCCTTAGATCCGAGGCAGGGAGATCACTATGCCGACGGGATCCTGTATTTCCTTAAAAATGTAGATTGCAATGTCATTTTTCCAATGCATTACTGGAATGATGCCAGTGTAATTAAGCGGTTCATTACTGAATATCCGCAATATAAATCACGCATTAAAAACACAGAATGTACAAAAGGAGAAGAAGTATGAAATTTAAGATGATTCACGAAAACTATAATGTGTCAGACCTGGACCAATCTATTAAATTTTACAACGAGGCCCTTGATCTGCACGAGGTGAGAAGAAAGACTACCGATGATTTTATCATCGTGTATCTGAGCAACGATGTAAGTGATTTTGAGCTGGAACTTACCTGGCTTAAGGATCATCCACAGCCATATAATCTGGGTGAATGCGAATTTCATCTGGCATTCCAGGCAGAGGATTACGAGGCAGCGCACAAGAAGCACAAAGAGATGGGGTGCATTTGCTTCGAAAATGAAGCAATGGGAATTTATTTCATCGTAGATCCAGATGGCTACTGGCTTGAGATTGTGCCGTAAAGCTGGTTGGGAAATCGAATAAAGCTGACGGATATTATTTTACAGGAGGGCACTTATGTACCTGGATAATTTAGATGAACTGGATCAGAAGATTATCCAGTTACTTATAGAAAATGCACGTATCTCCTACTCGGATATCGGTGAAGAAACCGGCATTTCCAGAGTGGCAGTAAAAGCCCGGATTCAGGCTATGGAGAAAAAGGGGATAATTGAAGAATATACAACAATAATAAATCCTCAAAAAATCAGTGGTGCTGTATCCAGTTATTTTGAAATTGAAATAAAACCAGATCATTTGTCACAGGTGACGGATATCTTATACAAAGATGATACAGTAACACAGATTTACCGTGTCACAGGAAGAGACAAATTGCATGTACATGCTGTTGCTTCATCAAGTGATGAAATGGAGCACTTCCTGCACAACGTCATTGATACACTGCCAGGCATTATCAGCTGTAGCTGCAATACGATCTTATCACGGATTAAAGATATTAAAGGGTTACGGCTGTAGAGGTCAAAATTGAGGTGACGCATTATGGTTTCTTTTGAGCAGAAAGAGAAAAATTTTGTTGTTATTATTTGCAATTTTTCCAGAGATCTATTTCCAATAAGCGGAATGCCGGACCGGAAGGGAAGGATGATGTTTTGAGCATGATTGCAGGGGAAAGGATTCCGGTTAATACAGGAAGCTTTACCAACGATATGACAACCTTCCGGACAGAGGACGATGTATTGACATTGTTGATTCATCTGGGTTATCTGGCGTATGATTCGGAGAATAAGGTAGTGAAGATTCCGAATAATGAAGTGCGAAATGAGTATGTTAACAGTGTAGCTGCATCGGACTGGGGCGAGGTATCAATTGCGCTGAAGCAATCTGCCAGATTAAGAGAAAAGAATATTGCAGAAGTCTGGAAGAATATGCTGGAAATGCACTTCTGGTTGGAGTGAATTACAATAAGAAAACAAAATTACATGAATGTATGATTGAAGAGTATAAATTTTAAATTCAGAGGTGCATATGTGCACGAAAAGGTCTGTGGAGGGGGAAGTTCAGATTGATGAATTTGAAGTCTTTGAGGGAAAAGAACAAAATAGGATAGTAAAAAATAGCGCAGAGTGAGAATGTTGCAGACAGGAGCAAATGATGAATATATTTCAAGATATTTTACCATATGGTGTATTTGGAAAATCGAGAGCAATTAATGCAGAAAATCCCACAGGCGAAAAGGGAAAAGGAGGAATGGCTTCCAGTAATCTTGGAAAGGGAAGAAAGGGAAGTCCATGTCTTAAAAACATAGAGCCTGGAAGTACTACTGTGCTTGCGGATATTTCAGGATGTGGAGTAATTAATCACATTTGGATTACTGTGGATAATAAAACAACTGATGGAGACTGCTTCGTACTGAGGGATCTTATTTTGCGCATGTTTTGGGACGATGCCAAAAATCCGGCAGTAGAAGTACCACTGGGTGATTTTTTTTGTTGTGGATTCGGAAAAGAATGTTATATTAATTCCTATCCAATAGTAGTTGCACCATCAAGAGGATTAAATTCTTATTTTTCAATGCCATTTAGGAAAAAAGCCAGAATTGAGCTGGTTAGCCAACATAAAAATGTAATCCCTGCGTTTTTCTATCAGATTGATTACTGCCTTTATGATACATTGCCAGATACAATGTTATATTTTTTCGCAAAATGGAACAGAGAATCCGTAACTGTTAAAAAGAAAGATTATACGATTTTGGATAATGTATATGGAAAGGGAATCTATGTAGGAACCTATCTGGCATTACAGACACTGGAAAGATATTGGTGGGGAGAAGGAGAAGTAAAATTTTATTTGGATGGAGATGAGGAATATCCTACCATCTGTGGAACTGGAATGGAAGATTACGTAGGAGGATCCTGGAGCTTTGCAAAAGAGAACCAGGGAAAAATGACAGAGCAAACGTATTCGACTCCATTTCTGGGATATCCTTATTATTCTAATCATGATGATTTAACAGTTCATCCGTATCATAATGATGATTGTCCACCAATGCGGGGAATGTATAGATTTCATATTCCGGATCCGATTTATTTCCAGCAGAATATTAAAGTGACGGTTCAGCAGATTGGAATGTCCCATAATGGGTTATTTGAACGTCAAGACGATGTTTCAAGTGTAGCCTACTGGTATCTGGAAGACAAGGAGATTACAGAATATTGTCCACTGCCGCCGAAGGAAGAAAGATGGCCGAGGTAGAATAATTATGGAGCAGGCTCTTGACAGAGCCATCAAAAGATCAGAAATTGAAGCAAAACAGTTATACGGCAATTCAGATAGATTTTCTTACTTCATCATGGGAAATGTAATAAGATGCCTGTATAGTTGTAAAGGAACGAAAAAATTGTATATTATTATTGGGAAAAAGGGGCTGGAGTATTCCAGTCCCTTTGAAGCTTATTGTAACGCACATCTTGCAGAAAGCTTTTTCAAACAGGCTCAAGAAAATTATTTTGCCACTAGTACAGCGAATATTAAGTAACCACCATATTGACTTGTCTGATTTTTCATATGCTGCGTCAATATTGCTTTTTGAGTGGATGTCACTTTCAAAAAATGAAAATTTCAATTGAATTCTATTTATTTTTTACAAACAGGAATGCACCGCCAGCCAGAAGCAGAAGTGAAAAAATGATTGAAAAAACAGATGCTCCAATACCCGGTGCACCGCCCTGTTTAATGGCTGTTTCCCGATCCATTGCATCTTTTAGCAGATTATCTGTGATTTCCGGTGCCGATCTGAGTGTCTGTCCGTCCTGTATGCCAAGTGCTGTTACAGTGTCTCTGGTTTTGAAATCAGAGGCGTTGTAAAAATAATGGAAATCATTTTCGACATGAGTTCGCTGTGTCTGTGACAATGGTTCTATGAAATCCTTCTGCGTAAAATCCTAATCCTTCGTATGGGCATAACCGGCAGTATTCAATTCATCCTCATCATACTGCGCCCATGTTGAATTCGTTCTGATAGCATCAATAAAATCCTGTGAAAGTGTATAATCGCCAACCTTACCTTCTCCGATAAAAGTCTTTTCAGAAGTTGTCATGCCCCACTTCAGAACACCGTATAGTTTTTCCTGTTCAGTTAATTGGTGTAGCTTTTGCTTCACTATTCCCGAGGCAAATGGCTTACAAACATTACCAGAGATTTTGAGTGACCAGGAGTTATTGTGACAAGACCATTCTGAAAAAGCCAAGAGAGTGACATCCATGGCACAGCTGTATGATAAAGCTGCTGCATATGCGAGCTCCTTGTATGTACTTACGACACTGCTGTCAAATACACAAAGGCCAGCAAATCCGCATTTAATTTTCTGTAAGGAAAATGGTTACGGGTTTTGCTGGTCTTTATGTGTTACTTCTGGTTGGAAGATTTTGCAGTCTTGGAATTGTTATGTATAAGTTCCATATCTTGTGTTGTAATATTCAGGTGCTTACGCATTTCTTCAACAGCAGAACTTGGGTTACGCATTTCGAAGCACAGGAGAATACGTTCATGAGGTTCTACCGCATTTTTGTAGACCATTTTATTGGTAAAAGAGTCACCACGGTAAATTCGAAAACGCTCCAGTAATTGTTTATTTATATTGATCAGCAGTTGGTTATTGGTGAAAGTAATTATTTTTGTATGAAAAAGTTCATCCAACATGATCATCTTCAGCATATCGCGTTTTTCTGTAGCTTCTACAAAGGAAGTATGAATTTCACGGAGTTCCCGGATCTGCTTGTCTGTTGCACGTTCAACTGCCAGACGTACGGAAAGAGTTTCAATAGCCATACGTACTTCCATAAAATCATAAAATTTTACACCTTCAACGTCATACCACAGGGAACTATTATCAGTACTTTTCTGATAGTTGGCAACGAAAGCTCCTTTTCCTGGACGAATTTCCACATATCCTATTGCTTGGAGAACTCGGATTGCCTCACGAACGCAGGTCCGGCTGACACTCATTTGGTCACAGAGCTTCATTTCAGTGGGCAGTTTTTCCCCAATTTTATATTCTCCGGACATGATCATTTCTTTTATATCTGAAACTACTGAATCAGTAATGGACATTCGTTGTATCGCTTTCATAGGAATCTCCTTTTGTTATTTATATAGTTTATTGTAAATTTAGCGCGTAAAAAAATCAATTGATTTTAACGAAAATCCAGCTGAAATTAGTCAATTATATTTATAAAATTTGTTGCATTGATTTACTTAATTTCATCAAATCTTCCTGAGAGTGAATATTTGTGTTCTTGGCTACTATCGATAGGAAAAAATCCAGATTCTCTTTTGAGGTAGGATAACCAAGATCCTGTAAAGTGAGAGGCATATTCATATATCTCATAGCATTGCGTACGCGCTCAATTTCAGATTGCTCCATTTGATTGAAGGCCATTTGAACTAATAAGCCCACCGCTACAATTTCTCCATGAAGAAAATTTTGTCCTTCTTCAGTAATTAAGAGAAAATGGAGGAAAAAAATGAACAAATTCGTTAGCAAATATGGACAGATACTTTTGCCATTAATTACACCTTATGGTGAGGGTGAAGAAGTAAATTATGAAGCCTACACAGAGCTGATTCATTATCTGATTGAGAAGGATCTGTGCGATTCCCTGATTGTAACAGGAACTACCGGTGAAGCTAGTCTCCTTACCTTCGATGAGAGAGTAAAGCTTATGGAAACAGCAGTAAAAGCAGCTGATGGACGTAAACCGGTTATTGCAGGAACTGGCTGTGCATCTACTAAAGAGACCATTGCACTGACAAAAGAGGCTGAAAAGCTGGGAATTGAGACCTGCTTAATTGTATGCCCGTTTTACAATAAACCTACACAGGAGGGAATTTATCAGCATTTTAAATCTATTGCAGAAAATACAACTTGTAATATCTTGTTGTACAATATTCCGATTTTTGTAGGTGTGAATATAGAGGCAGAAACTGTTTCCAGACTGGCTGGAATTCCTAATATTGTGGGAATTAAAGATGAAGCTGGAATTAATCCAACACAGGTAACTGATTTCTTTTTGGCAACAGAAAAAATCGATCCTGAATTTGCTATTTATAATGGTGATGATGTTATGCTGCTTCCAACAATTGTTCAGGGAGCTATGGGACTAGTAAGTGGTGGAGCTCATATATTTGGACATGAGATCCGTAAAATTTTTGAATGCTTTGCTGAAGGAAAAAATGAAGAGGCGAAAGAATTATTTATTCCGTTATATCGCTTCTGCAAAACAACAGGACAGAACGGAAGAATTCTTCCAAACTCTATTATGCGTCCTGCTGTAGAGTTAGTAACAGGCATTAAGCTTGGTCCAGCCAGAAGCCCTTTGGCACCGGCAACAGATGAAGAAATGGCAGTCACCATTAAGGTGCTTAAGGAAATTGGTAAGCTGTAATCTTGAAAGTTAAGCGGCTTCAGAATATTTCTGAAGCCGCAGAAAATGATGAAAAGGATCTAATTCATAGGTGGTTTCAGGAAAGGATGGAAAATGTCATGGGAAAATTCGAAGAAAAATTAAGAACACCGTCCAGTGAATACAGAAGTGTTCCATTTTGGTCTTGGAATGATGAACTGGATCTTAATGAACTGCAATGGCAGATTCATGAAATGAAAGAAAAAGGAATTGGTGGTTTTTTCATGCATGCTAGGGGTGGGCTTAAAACTCCCTACATGAGTGAGAAATGGATGAAATGTGTAAAAGCATGTATAGAAGAGGCAAAACAATTGGACATGGAGGCTTGGTTATATGATGAAGAGGGCTGGCCAAGTGGTTTTGCAGGAGGTGCTGTTCCGGCACTTGGTGAATATTATTATATGCGCTGGATGGAATGCGAGAAAGTTCGTGGATATGAAATCGTATCAGATGAGATGATACTTGGAATATATGATGAATCCGCTTACTTTCTTGGAAACAAGGTTGAAAAGATTAAAAATAAGGATGCTTGGGTTTATGTTATAAAAGAAAAAATGAATCCATATTATGTGGATGTTTTAAACTCAAAAGTAGTAAAGAAATTTTTAGAATTTACCCATGAAGTATATAAAAAAGAATTAGGAAAAGAGTTTGGGAGAAATATGCCAGGCTTTTTTACAGATGAACCTCAGTTTGCAAAATTAAAGATACCATATTCTTTAATCTTGCCAGAATATTTTAAAAAGGTTAATGGATATGAATTGACAGATGCTTTGCTTTCGTTATTTGAGGATACGCCTGATGCGGGAATACATCGTTATAATTTCTGGAAGGTCATTTCAGAATTATATACCAATGGTTATATGAAAACAGTAGGGCAGTGGTGCAAAGAAAACGGATGCAAATTAACCGGGCATGTCATGAGGGAGGATTCCTTGCTGCTTCAGATGCAGGCAACAGCCGGAGTGATGCCTTCATATGAGTATATGGATATGCCAGGAATCGACTGGCTAAGAAGACGGATATCTTCACCTCTAACCCCGAAGCAGGTGGGAAGTGTCGCGGCACAGCTTGGAAAAAAACACGTAATTACAGAAAGTTTTGCAATGACAGGATGGGATTGCAGTCCGGAAGAACTAAAGTGGATTACACAATGGCAGTACGTAAACGGAGTAAACAGAATGTGTCAGCATTTGCAGTCTTATAGTATACGGGGCTGTCGAAAACGTGATTTCCCGCCATCTTTGTTTTATCAGCAGTCATGGTGGAAGGAATATAAAATATTTTGTGACTATATAGCACGGTTGGGAGTTTTGCTGACAGAAGGTTTTTCAGCTGCAGAAGTTTTGCTTTTACATCCGATGCACAGCGCCTGGATGTTGTATGATGGCAAAGAAGAAGGCCCTGTTGTTGAATTTGGAAATAAATTTGAAAGTTTATCACAGACACTGTCAGATTATCATATTGAACATCATTATGGTGATGAAGACATAATCAAAAAATATGGAAAAATTGGAAATGGAAAGTTTATTGTGGGACAGTGTGAATATAGAACTGTCATACTTCCGGATATGCTATGTATAGAGGATAGTACCGTAAAGCTGTTGCTTCAGTTTGTAGAAAATGGAGGCCATGTTTTTTCTGTGGGAAGTTTTCCAAAGTATATGCAAGGTGGAAAAAATAGTCTGCTGGATGAACTGTACCAGAAGATTGAAAAAATAGATGTTATAAGTTTGAAAGAAAAGTTATGGAAGATTCTCGAGTTTCCTATATCAGTAACGGAAAATGGAAATGAAGTTGTAAACATACATTATCAGTTGAGAAAATGTGGAGAAATGAAAATTTTATATCTGGTTAATCTGAATAAAAACGGAAATTACTCTGTTTTACTTCAATGTCCAGGCGAGAATGAAATTATAGAATACATAGTGGAAGAGGATGCAAAGCAAAAATGTTGCTGCATTTATGGAGATAAAGTTACAAAATTGCAGATTAAAATGAATGAAATGGAGGGAAAAGTATTTTTTATAAAAGAACGGAAAAATAAAAAAGACGAAGATTTAGAAGATAACAAAGAAATATATAGAGAAAAAGAAACTATTGTCCTGGAACAGGGCGGTAGTTGGAAGCTTGATTGGGCAGACTGGAATTCTTACACTCTGGATCGATGCAGTTATCGCATTGGAGATGGACAATGGAAGGATGAAGTGAATACCATACAGATTATGGAAATACTTTTAAAACAGAAAAGGCCTGTAAATGTTTCTTTGAAATATAAATTTGTTGTAGAAACAGAACCTCAGTTGCTAGAAGAGATGTTTCTGGTTGCAGAGACTGGTAAAGAACTTCATGTTGAGATAAATGGAGTAAAATTAGAACTGGAGGAATGCGGATGGTGGAAGGATAAGGGCTTTCGGAAATATCGGATATTGCCATATATCAGAAGAGGATCTAATGAAATTATTTTGAATATAGATTTTTATCAGTCTAAAAAGGTTTATGATGTTCTGTTTGGTGAAAATGTGTTGGAAACAGAGATAAATAAGCTTACCTATAATACGGAAATTGAAAGTGTATACCTTATAGGTAAATTTGGGGTATATAACAGGAATGGATTTACATACGCTTGGAGAAAAGGTTTGAGTTGTGATTCACAGTTTGTGATCCGACAATTACCGGATACCTTGTATGGAGAGGATTTTACTTCTCAGGGCTTTTGCTTTTTTGCAGGCCGATTGCGCATAAAACAGAATATTTTTATTTGTCCGTGGGATGATTCCAAGGGAGTAAAGATAGAAAAAATCGCAGGAAAAAGATATATATACAAATTTAATCGTCCGAATGCAATGACTGCCATATTGTATATCAATGGAAAATTGGTAAAACAATTTATGTGGGCACCATTTGAATGTGATGTTACAGATTACTTAAAAGATGGTATAAACGAATTTATGTGGGAATTATTTGCATCAAATCGCAATCTTTTGGGTCCACATCACCATATTGACGGTGAGTTGTACGCTGTCTGGCCTGCTAGCTTCACAGATACACCAACTGTATTTTTGGCAGATGATCGAAATGTCTGGTCGGAATTATACCATTTTGTAAAATTTGGAATGTAGGAGGTACGGGGATGAAAAAAGTATCAAAATTAGCTTTTCATGAAGCACTAAGAGGGTATCTTTTTATTGCGCCTGCTCTCATCCTTTTACTTGGTCTTTTATTCTTGCCGATGGTGAAAGGATTTGGGTATAGCTTGACTGATTTTAATATTCTGAAAAGCTGGGATTATAATTTTATTGGTCTGGAGAATTTTCAGAAAATATTAAAAAATAGGGATTTCCCTGTGATCTTGAAAAATGAGGTGTTCTTTGCTTTGACAGTTACTGTCATCACCGTGATAGTTTCAATATTGATCGCACTTTTACTGAACAGTGTAAAACGATGCAAAAATATTGTGAGGGCATTAGTGTTTATGCCCTGGGTATTACCAGAAGTAGTAGTTGGCTCCTTATGGAGATGGCTGCTTAATGGGGAAAAAGGACTGATTAATTCTGTGCTGGTGGATTACTGGCATGTATTGCCGGAACACATCCAGTTCTTTTCCTCATCACTGTCTCTTATCTCGGTTTGCATGGTATACATATGGAGGACTTATCCGTATGTGACAATTATGCTTTCAGCAGGACTGCAGGGAATTGACAGAGGACTTTATGAAGCTGCTTCTATTGATGGATGTGGAAAAATAAAACAGTTTTGTTATGTAACATTGCCAGGGTTGAAATATGTATTATCTATCTGTTCTTTAATGGCTATGATATGGACAATGAATGGTTTTGGAATTATTAATATTCTGACAGCCGGCGGTCCGGGAGTATCAAGCACTACGCTACCTATGGTGATTTATAAGACTGCGTTCCAGAAATTCAGGTTTGGCCTGGCATCCGGATATTCGGTTATCCAGTTTATTATCATTATGGTTTTTGCATTGATTTACCTGAAAATGACAAAAGCAACAAAAGAAGAGGAGGCGTAGACAATGAAAAAATATATATTAAGTATATTAAAAGTTCTGTGCCTTGTTGTAATTCTGTTTGTTGCACTGTTTCCGTTAGTGTGGATGGGGATAACATCTGGAAAAAGTATGACAGAGTTGTTAAAGATTCCAGTTACGATTCTTCCGGAAAAGCTAGATCTTTCTTCTTACTATGAAGTATGGGTTCAAAAGCCATTTCCAAGATATATCTGGAATTCGGTGAAAATTTCAGCAGTTGCAACAGTAACTGGAATGATTGTTGCCAGTCTGGCTGCATATGGATTTGCAAAATTCCGTTTTCCACTGAAAAAATTCTGGTTGATGTTTGTTTTGGTGGCACAGATGTTTCCAAGTACATCTGTAATTATTCCACTTTTTTCTACTTATAAATCTTACGGTTTATATGATACACATGTGGGATTAATGCTGCTGTACAGCACCATCAGCCTGGCATTTTCCATTTGGATGATGTATGGATATTTTAAAGGAGTCCCAAAAGAATTAGAAGAGGCAGCCAGAATTGATGGATGCGGAGCCTTGAAAATATTTATAAATGTAATTTTGCCTATTTCAAAACCAGGTATTGCGGCAGTTGGAGTATATGCATTTATGTGTGCCTGGAATGAATATCTTTACAGTTTGATTCTGTTGACAACAGAAGAAAAATATACAATTTCACTAGGACTTTCCAGATTTATAACTGAGTTTGGTACCTACTGGAATCAGATGGGAGCAGCATCTATTATTGTGACAATCCCAACATTGCTTATTTTTATGCTGCTGGGAAAAAATCTGATAGAAGGACTGACTGCAGGAGCAGTTAAAGGGTGAAAATGATTTTCTTTGAAAACATAGTGGGAGTTTTTCAAAGCAATTAAAAAAAATAAAAATAATTTTCTAAAGGAGGAAGCAAAATGAAACACAAGTTAATGGCAGCTGTTCTGGTGGGAACAATGGTAATGTCAACAGTAGGTACGACAACAGTCTTGGCACAGGAAAACGACAAGATCGAACTGGACATGTGGGTATTTGGAGGCTTGTCAGCAGAGCCTGTTGTATTCCAGGAAATGGCAGAGAATTTTAATAATTCACAGGATAAGATCCATGTAACTGTAACTGCTCAGGAGTGGAGCAGCAGACAGGAAAAAATTGTAACCGCACATCAGGGCGGTGCGGATACAGCTCCGGATATGTATGTATTTGGTCCCTGTATTGAAGATTATGGCGTAAAGATGGGAATTATTTCACCGGTTGAGGATGTTCTTCCGGAGATTGCTAATCAGGTAAAGGAACTTTTAATTCCAGAAGTAGTAGATGTGGGGTCAAAGGATGGAAAATTATGGACGATTCCTTCCTGGGTGGATTTGTCTCCATATATGATGTATAACGTGGAAGCATTAAAGGCAATCGGATTGACAGAAGAAACTGTACCGAAGACCTGGAGTGAGTTTAAGGATGCAGCTGTTAAGTTCAAAGAGGCTGGATATATTGGCTATTCAATTCCAATGAGTATGGATAATTATCCAGATATGAATAATGAATTTAATTATTGGAACTGGCAGCTTGGCGGTGCACCTATGAACGATGATGCTACTGTAATGACTATGAATGATGAGCATGCAATCACTACTGTGGAGTTTTTGAAGTCCATGTATGATGCAGGTACCTTTTCAGACGGCGCAGAGACAGAAACTTATATGGATCGTCACGAAGAATTTTTTGGAGGAATCAGTGCAACTAATATCGGTTACACCTACATAAATGGAATTATCACTGATATGGAAGTAAGTGATGATCTTGATTATATTATGGCTGATATGCCAAGACCGGATGAGGGGACTGCTATTGATGAGGATAAGGCGTTCTACAGAATGATCAGTTCAAATCAGGAAATCAGTGTTTCTTCTATTTCTGAGAATATTGATGCATGTGGAGAATTTCTTCAGTATCTTATTGATGAAGACTATTGGCATAAATGGGTAACTGAGGTAGGTGCAAGAACTCCTGCAGATAAAGCATCTTATGAAGATGATGCGCTTCGGGCAGAAACACAGGCTGTGCAGCCAGATCTTGTGAAAATGTATGATGAAGGTACATTAATGACAGGTGTGAAGCCAAAACCAAGTTATGGAGGTGTTACTGAAATACAGACAACTATGTCTCAGTATCTGGTGGATATAATTACCGGACGTTACGACAGCGTGGAAGAAGGACTGAACGAACTGAATACAGAGTGTCAGGCTCTTCTGGATGAGTATAGTGAAGAATAAGAAGAATTGTAAATTATTTCATATAGCAGGCAAAGAACATTCTTTGCCTGCTATCAGTGCAATAAGGAGGTGACCGGACTTTTATGGAAATTATCAGTAACAATACCATGGAGTCAAAAGGGGTAATTGAGAAAAATGAAATGTTTTTCTGGGATAATGTTGAGTATTCATTGCCAGCGGGAAATGAAGAAAGAAAGTGGAAGGGAGAGTGGATTTGGGCTCCAAAGGATAAATATCCGGAATTTCAGGAGTGTGTTCCAACCCTTTTTTGCAAGGAAAAAAAGAATTTTGGTGTTTTTATCTTTCAGAAAAAATGGAATATTGAGAAAAAAATAGATAATGCTAGTTTATTTATTGCAAGTGAAGGTGGATATAAAGCCTATATAAATGGCAGAGTAATTGGATTTGGAAACGCACAGCCAGGCGGTGATTATGGTAATTGTGAATCTCTGAAATATAAGTTCTTTGAAAAATATAATATTGCCGATTATTTGATCCAAGGGGAAAACGTTATCTCTGTTAGGGTGTGTCTGGGACCAGTTGTATTATCAGAAGTTTGCTGCACAAAAGGGGGACTCAGATGCGATTTACTTCTAAATGCAGAAGATGGAACGGTATTGAATTTTGGAACCGATGATACATGGAAATGTATTAGGGAAGAGTGTTATATTGAGAGTAATATATGGAATGGGCTTAGACAACTGGAGACAGATGAATATTCTTACATAGAAAATGGGTGGTATAATGCAGAAAAAGTGCAGGATATAGCTTGTTTTCCAAAACTTTATGAAACTCCAATCCCAAATTTGAGATATGTAAAAAAGAAACCGCTGGATTTAATAAATCCATTTGCAAAAGAAAGAATTATTTGGAAAAAGGACTTTTCTGAAATTATTATAAAGAAGGGGTCACCTATATCATTCTGGCTAGACTTTGGAGCAATTTTTTGTGCTGTTCCCGGAATGACTATTGTGGGAAATGAAGATGCAAAAATTGTGCTTCACATGGAAGAATTTCCAGGAAAAATTGAAAGAACTGGTACGACAGAAACATATATTCTTGGACAAGGAAAAAATGAAATAGAATCTTTAAGACGACATAGCATTCATTATATTCAGATAGTGATCAGTAATTTTGAAGAAGATATCATACTGAAAGAGCCGCAAATATTGGTTAGCGTTTATCCATCGGAAATGCCAGGGGAATTTCATTGCAGTAACAAAAATCTGGAAAAGATATATCTCTTAGGATGTAGGACGAACCAGATCTGCAGGCAGACCTATCATATGGATTCACCTATTCATCAGGAGCCGCTTGGTTGTATGGGGGATTATATGATTGAAAGTCTTATGAATTATTATACGTTTGCTGATCCTTTTCTTACAAGATTTGATATTCTGAAAATTGCAATGTATTTGAAAGACAGAAACTATAAAATGTTCCATCCGAGTTATTGCCTTCTTTTTATTCAAATGATGTGGGAGTATGTTCTATATACAGGTGATAAAAATTTAAGGGAAATTATGGCAGAAACGACAGAAGGGATTTTGGATCTGTTTCTTGAATATGTGGGAGAAAATGGTTTGGTAGAACGAGCTCCAAATTACATGTTTATGGACTGGGTTAAGGAGAAAGAATTCAACCGTCACCATCCGCCCAAATGTATGGGACAGGGATATATGTCGGTTTTGCTTGTGGGAGCACTTGAATGTAGTAAAAATCTTTTGGAATTAGTTGCCGGATATGAGGAAAAAAACTGCTATTATCAGAATAAAAAGAACGAAATAAAGGTGGCAATCAACAAATTGTTGTGGAAAGATGAAAAGCAGTTATATGTGGACGGGTTGTTCGATGCAAAAGAAAAGAAAGCAACAAAATGGCTTCCAAATGATGTTGATGAGGAATTTTATAGTCAGCATATGAATACATTAGCTGTTTTATTTAATATTGCGCCCAAAGAAAAACAAATGGCTGTAATGGAAAAGGTAATGGAAGATAAAAGCCTGTCACAGGCACAGCCTTATTTTATGCATTTTATTTTTAATGCACTGGCGAAAACAAATTTATTTAACAAATATGGAATCACACAATTAGAGAGATGGAATACATTGATGTTGGAAAATCCATCTGGATTAAAAGAAGTATGGAATGGCTTTGATTGTGACTATTCTCATGCGTGGGGAGGTACACCTACTTATCAAATGCCGGCACGAATTCTTGGAGTTGAGCCTGTGGAACCTGGTTTTAAGACTTTTTCTTTTAAGCCATGTCTCCCAGAATCATTAGAGGAAGCAACTGGAAAGATTCCGACTCCTTATGGATCTATTTCTGTAGGCTTGAAGTGGGAGAATAATATACTGAAAAAGGAAATTGATTTTCCAAAGGAACTTAAGATGCTAGAGCCTGTTTGAAAAATCATTCCCGCAATCTGCACGCCCCACTTTGCGGTATATTTCACCCGAATTCGGTTGGGGCTGTCGGTTAATAGCAAATTTCGGCATCCCCAGTAGTAATTGAAAGGATCCCAGCAGGAACAAGGCTTGTTAGCCTTCTACCTTGCGAGGGATCCTTTTTTCTATGAAAGATGAAATTTATTTTTGGCCGCAAAAATCCCTTATCTGGATTTTTACAGCCGCACTTTTGATCAGGCTGTTTTTTCTGTTGTTTTTCCCTCAAATTTCTTTAGTTTTTCATTGAGAAAACGACAGTATTTATTTATATTCCTTCCGATTGCATACAACATGAATTCTTTGTACACTTTATCTGCAGAACGGTAATTAAAACGGCGGAAGTTTTCGTTTTCTTTGATATCACCGAAATGTCCTTCCGTCTGGATTGAACGTGTCTGCCGTTTCAGGATCCCGCGCTCACTTTGGATGTTTGCATGGGATTTTTCACGCAGTTCTTTCCACTGTTCATTGATCTTCATCACCTTGTTTTTCTCAGCATCCTTTTCGGCATTATATTTATACAGACAGCGGGCTTTATGTTCGCATCCACTGCAGTCGGCGCAGCTGTATACCTCTAAGGTTTGGGTATAACCTCCTTCCTTATGTATTTTCAATTTAGGACAGTTAATTTTATCGTCCTATTAAAGTATAGCCCTCCGGAAATATTTATGCAGTTATTGGATTCCCTGCAAACCTTTTTTTGATACATCGATACCTACCTGTATTATCGTATTGAAAAAGCATAGAGATGGAAGAGATTGATATAAATGGATTGCTTGCAGATATGACGAAAACAGATGAGGAGTTAGAGCAGGTGCAGGGAGAATTTTTAGGACTTCTTAAGGAACTGACATCATCGGATGCGAGTATTATGGCATCCCTGAAGGATCTCATTGGGAAAATGGAGGGGTGACAGGTATGAGAAAACCGGAAATTAGATTCAATGGATATACAGACGCTTGGGAACAGCGTAAGTTTGGTAGTTGGCTGTAAGAGACGAGAAATAAGACAACGGTTGAAGATGAAGATACATTGTTTTCTTGTGCCATTGATGGTATGCATCTTAACTCGGAACTGTTTAGTTATTTTAGAGGTTCGTCAAATATTGGATATTTAAAAATCAAGAAAAATGAGTTGATTTTGTCAGCGCAAAATTTGCATCTTGGGAATTGTAACGTGAATTTGCGTTTTGAGCATGGCATAGTTAGATAAGAAAAAGACAGTGGAGAGTGTAACCCTAACCGTGAGTTACACTCTCCACTGTTCTTTACAACATCAATCGTTTCTATTTGTCATCATTTTCCTTCATCTCTGTCATAGTCAGATACTCGTAGCCTGGTTGGAAGCTGTGGTTTTTGGAGTGTTTGTAGTATTGTATGAAAATACGATCCATGATGTTTGGAATCTGGGTTTCGATTGGCTCAAACAGAATGATCAGGTACTGCATGGCACTATAACGGGTGCAGACATCAACACGGCGGATAGTCTGGCGGATGGATTGTTCCATCTGGGAAAGTGCCTGCTCAATTTCCTCAATGTGAGGAAGAGTGTCAGCGGCAGTTTCCATGGTAACCATTACCAGGTAGCAGCGGCAGCTGCTTCGTATGATCAGCTGGTTCATGTATTCATACTGCCTGGAAAAATCCCGGTAGTTAAGATCCAGGGCACCTGCGTAGCTTCCGCTTTGGCGGAGGGAATCTGCAATCTGGCGAAGATCTCTTGCAATGCTTGCAGAGCCAGGAGCCTGGTAGTTAATCTGCTGATAGAAGGAAAACTGGTTTTTCCCATTCTGCTTCACAAAATACAGAGCCTTATCTGCCTTGGCGTAGCAGTCTGCGAAGGTGTCACCAATGGTACACAGGCAAAGACCGGCAGAAAGGGAAGCATAGCGGATTTCTGTATCTGCCTGTGCAATGGCGTGGAACTGTTTAAACAGTTGCGTCATGGTGTCTGAAACAGATTCTGCAGTTACATCCGGAAGAAAAAGAAGAAATTCATCTCCACCCAGACGACAGGCGAGTCCGTCAATTGTATAACGGGAAAGCAGATTGCCGAGATTTTTCAGAGCCCGGTCGCCTGCTTTATGCCCATGAATATCATTGATTTTTTTCAGATTATCCATATCCAGAAAAACAAGGCAGCCGCTGTGCTCTTTCATAAATTCGGCGATCAGTTGTTCTCCAAGGGCTCGCATAGGAAGCCCGGTGAGCAGATCATAATGCTTGGTTTCTTCCTGGTTCTTTATGGTGGTAACCACATCAGAAATAAATTTGCTGATGGTATTGTCAATTTCAGGCTGTGCTGCAGTCTCTGTTTCTGGTGAAAGCTGGTTATCCAGAATTAGGCGGTTTTCGTCTATCAATTTCAAAAATACATCTGTAATTTCCGGGTCAAACTGCTTTCCGCGGTTCTTACTGATTTCCTCCCGGATCATTTCCGGAGGAAGTGCATTTCGGTAAATTCTGCGGGAATTCATGGCATCATAGCTGTCTGCCATTGCGGTGATGCGTGCATGAATGGGAATTTCGACACCGGAAAGCCCGTCTGGATATCCATTTCCATCATACCGTTCGTGATGATTTCTGGCCACTTCAACAATATGAGGGACAAAGGTAATATCCTTCAGTATTTCTGCACCGATGACGGTATGTTTTTTTATCAGATTATACTCGTCATCTGTAAGTCTGGAGGGCTTGTTTAAGATCAGATCCGGAATACCAATTTTTCCAATATCATGAAGGTAAGCGGCATGCTTTAACTGCTGGATTTCCTCTGAAGACTATCCAAGCTCGGCGGCAATAAGTGCGGCATATTCTGCCACCCGGTAGGAATGTCCGCGGGTGTATTCGTCTTTAGCCTCGATGGTGGTGGACAAAGTCTGCATCATTTGCAGGGAAAGGTTCTCTGTCTGCTTCTGTTTGTGTTCCAGCTCCAGCTGCTGGCGCGCATTCTCTATATGCTGAATGCTTCGGAGAGTCCGGACAATGTTGACAAACAGCAGAATGAGCATTCCAATGCCGATAAAAAGACCGGACAGGGATGTGACAAAATATACAGAGACACATTCAGCAGCAACGCAAAGCAAAACGAGCAAATGAGCCAGGAGCAGAAGATGGTCTGAGGCTTTTTTTCTGTGGCGGATGTAGAGGCAGAGATGGATAAACACCATCAGGAATGTACCGATCAGTATGATCTGCCCCAGGGGGAGGGTTTCAATGTAGTCTGCAATATTTGCTATGGCCAGAATAGAGCAGACTGTAAAATCCAGCAGGGAGATTCCGATTACAATATGATAAAGTCTGCGGTGAAGCCCATTCTGTATATTGTCTGCATAAAGCAGAAGGGGAATCGGTCCAAGAAGAATCATAACGAAGCATAAGGAAGCCAGGGCAGATGAGTTTGGGATCAGCAGCTGGCGGATCTTGGACTCACCCAGCATCCAGGTTGCTCCCATTATCATACACCAGCCAAGATATTCCATGTCAAAGCTTGTGTGGTACACAAAACCAAGGGTAAGGCTGAAAAGGATGGTAGTCAGTCCTGAAAACAGGGTAAAAAATGCGATGTAAGTGGCCTGTCCGTAATGGTTAAAGATCAGCTGCCAGATGTCAGCTTTATCTCCGCAGAAAATCTGGTTCACAACACCGGAATAGTTGGAGGTGTAGGTGGTCAGTTCAATGCGGAGCTCCTTTCCGGCATCTTCATGGGAGGTGGAGCAGAAAATGAAACGGCTGGCGGAATTTTTCCCAATCAGACGGGTTTTACTGGTGCTGTACTGCTCTCTTAAGGTGCCGTCTATGTAGATGTTTATGTCCTGCAAGGAGGAACGAATCGCTATAGATGAGGCATCAAAATCTGCCGGAAGGGTAGATGTGATGACCATGGTTTCGCCTGCGGGAACATCATAGGAACCGGGAACTGTGATTTCTTCAGTGGTGCCGTCAGACTTTTCCCAGGTAAAGGTTCCGGGATAGAGGAGGGACGGAGAGTTTCCACTGACAGTTCTTTCATCAGCACCGAAAAACTGCATGAAAATGAACCATCCAAGAATGGCGAGCATCAGAAAATAGAAAATGTATCTTGGTCCCTGGCGGGCAGGGGATTTCTCCTTGGTCATGGTAATTCTCCTTGTATGTGAGTGGTGTTAAATTTTTGTGGTTGTTAATTGTATTATACTATATGCGAAGAGATTCATCAAAACATTATTATTCATAATGGTTGGAAAATTTATATGGAAGGTATTTTTTAAAATCTTTCACAAATCTGACCGTTTCGGTATACGAAATTCTAATAAAGTGGTATAGTTAATCTAAATAAGCTTTACAAAAATATGTGGCGTTTGGGCTGAGTTGAGAAAAATTGTGTCAGAAAACATATGAAGTACGGGGGAAAATATGGATATTTTAGTTGTGATTGATATGCAGAATGATTTTATTGACGGAGCGCTTGGAACACCGGAGGCGGAAGCGATTGTGCCTAATGTGGTGGACAGAGTGAAGAATTTCAATGGTCTTGTGCTGGCGACCAGGGATACTCACAGCGGGGATTATCTGCAGACCCAGGAGGGCAGAATGCTTCCTGTAGAGCACTGCATCCGCGGCACATACGGCTGGGAGATCCGGGAGGAGATCGCAGAGCTTCTGGAGTCCGGACCCATTGACAAGCCAACCTTTGGCAGCGAAACCCTGGGAAAAGTTCTGAAAGAATTTAATAAATCAGAGACCATTGACAGCATTACACTGGTCGGGCTTTGCACAGATATCTGCGTGATTTCCAACGCTATGCTGCTGAAAGCATTTTTGCCGGAGGTACCGATCATGGTAGATTCTCTTTGCTGCGCCGGAGTGACGCCGGAGAGCCATGAGCGGGCGCTGGAAGCGATGAAAGCCTGCCAGATAGAAGTCCTTTAGGGAGTAATGAGAAAACAGAATCTGGAAGTGGTTGCTTAAGAAAAAATGCCGCAAAGTCACGGAAAGTGGTGATTTTGTGGCATTTTTATTTTTCTGTGTCAAAAGAAAACTTATTTTCTCATATTTCCATCAAAATCACATGATACTATATTAAAGTAAATTGCGGCTTCTGTCTGATGGGAAACCGCAACGATTTACAGAGCATTGAAGCCTGTTTGAAATACAGAAAGCCTTTTTCAAACACGTTCTAGCGACAGGCTTTAAGAGAGAGGAAAGAGCCGTGAAAAAAATAGAGATTCTTGTTGTAGAGGATGAACCGAAATTAGCACAGACGATTTCTGACTTTCTGAGGATTCAGAACTATGAAGTAGAGACAGCACTGACCGGGAACAAAGCCCTGGAATATTTTTGCCAGAATAAGCAGAAGGTGGATCTGATCCTTCTGGATCTTATGCTGCCGGATATTTCCGGATATACCGTATTGAAAGAGATCAGGAAAATATCGGAGGTTCCGGTTATTATTTTGTCTGCAAGGTCTGCCGTGGCAGACCAGATGAGCGGATTCGAGAAAGGTGCGGATGATTATATCACCAAGCCCTTTACTCTGGCGCTTGTGAAAATGCACATTGAGGCGGTGCTGAAGCGTGCCGGGAAGCTGCGGACTATGGTGGAATACAACGATCTGCAGGCAGATGTAAATGCACAGCTTTTATTTTACAAAGGGCAGCATATCCCCACCACCAGGAAGGAATTTGATCTGATGGTTTACTTCATGGAGCATCCGGGAATTGTTCTGCCAAGAGATACCATACTGAATGCGGTGTGGGAATACGATTATACAGGTGATGTGCGGACCATTGATACTCTGGTGAAGCAGCTGCGGAAAAAAATGGGAGAAGGCTGCAATTATATCCGGACTGTTTACGGCGTGGGCTACATCTTCGGGGAGGACATCCATGAAAATTAAAAAAAATTTCTGGAGAGATGGGAAAGCTCTGTGGATTCAGTTTATTGCCTTTGCGGTGGCAGTCATGCTGTATAGCGTGTGCTGTTATCCCATATATACTTCATCAAAGGCCAGAATCATGCGTCAGCTGTATGAAGATATCCATGACATGGATCTTGAGGAACTTAGCGAGGACGACGAAGAAACACTTGGTGATTATCAGAAAGAAAAATTTGAGACTATAATTGCGAATGAAAATTATGAGCAGATTTATACGTCCAGATCATCTCTGAAAACTATGCAGTCCCGTAAGTACATAGAAAACAAAATTGCCCAGTACACAGAAGAAGGAACCCTGGAACAGCGTCGCATGGAATCCCGTCATATTCTGATGTTTCGTGGGAAGATTATACAGGATGGACATACATTCTATGTTTACCTGCGGAAAGATGTTCAGTCAGTTCTGGAAGTGATTGAGGGAACCAGATTATATCTGGCGGTTGTTTTGCTTCTGATGGTGGGATTAAGCTATTTCCTAGAAAAAATGAGTAAAGCAAGTACCGAGAAAAAAGCAAAGCAGTCTGACTATCAGCTTCTGGAAAGCCAGAGAGAATTTGTGGCGAATATTTCCCATGAATTAAAAACACCTCTTGCAGTAGTGTCCAGCCAGGTGGAAATGCTGGAAATCGCAGGAGATAAGATTGATCGTTCCTACTATTATTCTTCCATTCACGAGGAGCTGGACAAAATGTCCAGAATGGTAGGAGAACTCCTTGATTTTTCCATGTTGGACAATCAGATGAGTTCCATGGAAATGAGCCGTGTAAATGTATCAGAAATGATAGAATATCTGCTTCTTCGATATGATGCTATGTTCCGCAAAAACGAGATCAAAGTGGAACAGGAAATCGAAAAGAACTGTTTCGCATGCGGAAACCGCATGTATCTGGAAAGAGCAGTAAACAATTATCTGATGAATGCGTTTCAGCACACAGAGCAGGGAAAGCGGATCCGGATTACTCTGAAGAAAGAGAAAAAGCAGATACGTATGGAAGTCTACAACGATGGAGCGCAGATTAAAGAAGAGCAGATGGAGCATATCTGGGACAGCTTTTACACAACTTCCCAGAAGAAGAAACCAGTCACATCTGAGAATGAAGTACGTAACATTGGTCTTGGACTTTTTGTGGTCCGAAAGATTGTGGATAAACATAAAGGAAGCTGCGGAGCTAAAAATATGGAGAACGGAGTGCTGTTCTGGCTTCAGCTTCCGGAAATCAAGGATTTGGGAAAATGAGAAAGTGGAATAAAAAAACAAAAATTGCAGTATTTATTATATTTTTAATTTTAGCTGTGCTGTTTGCCGCTTTATGCTGGAAAAAGCGCCGTGGAATCTATAATACATATATGAAGCTTACTGGTCAGGAGATTCCGTATTCTGTTCAGGAAAAAAGAAGGAAAAAATATGGATATTATGACCAGGAATTGAATGCTTCCATGAATCTGGAAAATCCGGTTTACATAACTGAGAAGGATGATTCTGCAAATGAGATCGAAACAGATATTCCAAAAGAAACCACACGTATAGCATCCTCTTATGAAATCGACCAGCAGCTGCAGGCCGAGCTGGAGAATGGATACAGCTGGGAGGAGCCTATGGTGATCCAGAATCCTTATCAGGTTTCTCCATTGACAGCGGTGATTATTTTCGACACAAAAGAAGAGTGTGCGGTGCGTTTTACGGTCAAGGGAAAAACGGAAGCCGCAGATATCAGTGGAGAAGTGGAAGCTGCTGTTTCACACAGAATCCCGGTGATCGGTCTTTACCCGGCAATGGAAAACACGGTTGTTCTGGAGCTTCTGGATAAATCAGGCAAGGTTACAGATTCCCAGGAAATCACTATTACAACGGATGAACTTCCGGATAAACTGGATGATGCTGTGAAACCGGTGAAAACAAGCGGTGAATCTGCATTTGAACTGACTATGGTATATGGACAGCGGACAACCTTCCCATTTGCTTATGACTGTATGGGAGATATCCGTTGGTACATGAGCGGAGAATTTACTTCTGGAATTTACATGCTGTCAAATAACAGGATGATAGTTGCTTCCAATGAAGCCTTCATGCCATCCCAGGACAAACCGCAGACAACCAATCTCTATGAGATGGATTATCTGGGACGCGCCTACACCATGTACTATGTGGCGGGTGGAAACCACCATGAAGTGATCGAAAAAGAGCCGGACGGAAATCTTCTTGTCCTGACCAGTTCTCTGGAAGGTCACATTGAGGACAAAATCCAGGAAATTGACAGACAGACCGGAGAAGTTGTAAATGAACTGATAATGGAAGATATTTTTGGAGGGAAATATGAGGACCGAGTTGACTGGACCCATTTAAACACTGTGTCTTATCAGCCGGAGACAGATACCATTGTGATCAGTCCGCGAAATCTGGAATCTGTAGTCAAATTGAACTGGACGACAAAGGAAATCCAGTGGATACTCTGCGATCCGAGATTCTGGGAAGGCACAGAATATGAGAAATATGTGCTTCAGCCGGAAGGGGATTTTGTTTATCAGTTCCAGCAGCATACTGCCTACCAGCTGGAAACAGATCTGGATGGAGATGACCAGACGGTAGAAGTCAGTATGTTTGATAATCATTATGTAAAAGTACGAAAGTCTGACGTGTTGAAATACTTTGATGGTGAAAAAGAATCTTATCTGTTGGTTTATGCTGTAAATGAAGCAGAAAAGACAGTAAAACAGATTAAAAAGATTCCTACTGTATGGTCTACCATCACTTCTTCTGCTATTTATGATGCTGACAGTAATCATATTTTCGGCATGTGCGGTCATGTGAAGGATTCTGAAGATAAACGAAGAGGAATGAACTATGAGTTTGACTATGATACAGAAGAGCTGATCAATCAGTTCAGCATCAAAAGCTATTATTACCGCGCATCAGAGATGAGAATTGACTGGAATGATCTGGCAGCAGTCATGGAAATAAAAGACAACTATATTATGGGAGAATTATATCAGCCTGTAGAAGCGACCTGGTTCTTCTGGCAGAAGAAGCCGGAACAGGTACTGGAAGACGGCGAGATTACATTACATCTTACCGGGCAGGTGCTTTATGCAGGAGCTTACGATCACCAGATTTCCCAGATCATTTTTCACGGAAAGAAAAATACTTATGTGTATGACACTACAGACATCCGTCTTCATACGAAATCTTACCTGCAGTTCTATGAGAACATTCCGGTACCGCTGCAGGGAATGGAAGCGGATGATTATGAGATTTATGTTGTATATCAGAACGAATTTTATGATTTGGAACAAAATATAAAAATTAAGTGATTTAATGCTGCTGTTCACTGGTAACATTCTGCGAAGCGTGTTGCTGTGAATGGTGGAAACAGTAAAACTTTAAATTTTTACAGGCAATATTAAGAAAGTGTTTCTGTTTTATTGCGGAACTATGCTATAATAGTTGATAACACGACCAGAGCGTGTTTGAAAAATGATTCCGGCACATTTGGCAGAATATTTATTTCAAACATGCTCCAGGTAAATGAAGTTATACCAGAAAAATAAAGGGAGTAAAAAAATGAAGAAAAAAGTTTTATTACAGGTAATGGGAGCCGTTCTGGTGGCTGGTTTAATGGCTGGTTGTGGTGGCACAAATGATACAAAGACGGAAGAGAATACCAAGACAGAAGCTGCCGCAGACAATGCTGATGCCAAGGAAGAGCCTGACAGCACGGAAGCAGAAGATACAAGTGAAGATTCTGCAAGTACTGATTCCGCTGAAGAAGACAGTGCAGAGGCAGATGACACAGCTGCAGAAGCAGAGAGTACAGGTGAGGATTCTGCAAGTAGTGATTCAACAGAAGCAGACAGTGCAGAGGTGGCCGACAGCAAGGAGACAGAAGCAGCAGGAAGTTCTGCTGGTACAGCAGCCCAGACTGCAAACAGTGATGCATACGGCGAGGTTGTTTCTGCAGCAGGATGGAATATTACAGTAGAAGATGTGGAGATCAATTCCTCTCTTGAGAATGTAAGCGTAGAACTTGGCTATACAGGTGTGGAGACAAGCGACTACAAGAAAGAAGCTGACGCAGGCAAGACTTTCTGTATGATTAAGCTGAAGATCGAGAAAGACGGCAGCAAGGAGACTTTGGACTGGGCGAATCTGAAGCTGACTGACAGTGAAGGAAATGAATACAGCAGAATGGATGATGAATTCATTTCAGAGCTTGGTATGACACGTATGGCAGGAACCACTTTGAATTTCGGTTCCAACGAGGGCTGGATCGCATTTGAGATTGACGAGAATGCAGAAGGTCTGGAGCTTAGCTATCCATTTGAGGCAGAGGAATATCACTGCGCATTATAAGGATGATAAAAAATGCAGACAATCCGTCAGCTGCCATGACGGTGGTATGAAAATGCGGATTTTGTATTAGATCGTGTTTGAGAAATCATAAAATTGCACAGGAGGCTGGCATGAAGAATAAAAGATATCGGGAACTGGCTGCAATACTTGTAATGATGACAATGACAGCGGGTTCTATTACTACAGTTGCAGCAGAAACAGAAACTACAGCAGAGGAAGAAACTACAGCAGAGACAGAAACAGATGAGCCGGAAACAGAAACTGCCGAGGATGCAGAGAATGCAGATTCCGAGGCAGCAGAAACAGCAGATACCCAGTCCCAGGCGACAGCCTTGGAAGTAACTGACCGGTTTGCACAGCAGACTGCTGTTGATGAAGCACTTCTTCAGGAGGCATCAAACGGCTACAGTCTTGATGAGGCTCTGATTGTAGTCAATCCATATGGAATGTCCCCTTTAAGTGCAGTTGCCGTTTTTTCCACAGAGGAAGCCTGCGGCGGAACTGTTACTGTGAAAGGGAAATCAGCAGAGAACGATGTGACGGGAACTTTTGAGGAGGCAACGGAGCATATCGTCCCGATTTATGGTCTTTACAACAATGATACCACAGAGGTTGTAATCACTCTGGATGATGGGACTTCTGCTACCTTTGAAGTAACCACAGAAGATATAGGTGTTGATTACGGTACAATCCAGACAGAGATGAAAAGCGAGGCAAGTTACGATTATTCGAACCTGACTTTTGTCTGCTCCACTATGGGAACCCTGTATGGAGTAGATGCGGCCGGAGATATCAGATTCTTTACCAATATTGGCGGAACTCTCGGAGTTCACCAGCTGGAGAACGGGCATCTTCTCATGCCTGCATCCTATGTGCTGAAGAGCAGCTACTATAAAGAAGGAATGATCGAAGTCGACCTTCTGGGAAAAATTTACCGCGAATACATGATTCCTGGTGGCCAGCATCACGATTTCGTGGAGCTTCCGGATGGCAATCTCCTGGTGGCTTCTGACAGCCCGGACTTAAGCACAGTTGAGGACTACGTGGTAGAAATTGACCGCGAGACCGGTGATGTTGTATGGGAGCTTGACATGAAAGATCTCATCAGCCAGGAAGATGGACAGTCTGCTTCTATGGATTCAGACGGAAGTGAGGAAGCTGACTGGTTCCATAATAATGGTCTTGCCTATGATGCAGAGAATGATCTGGTTCTTCTTTCTGCAAGACACAAAGATGCCATTGTAGCAGTAAATAAAGAGGACAAATCCCTGGCATGGATCCTTGGAGATCCTACAGGCTGGGATGGTGTGGATCCGTCTTATTTCTTTACTCCGGAGGGAGAAGATTTCGAATGGTTCTATGCACAGCATAATGTTTCCATTCTGGATAATGGAGATATTGCTCTTTTTGACAATGGTACTGCCAAGGTAAAACGTGTGGATGGCGATAACCGTGTAAGTGGTGATAACGTATATTCCCGTGCGGTTGTTTATCAGATTGATACAGAGAACATGACCGTTTCCCAGGTAACTGAGTATGGTAAAGAGCGAGGCGCCGACTGGTATTCGGACTGGATTTCCGGTGTGGTTTCCCTGGATGGAACACAGGATCATCTGTGGATCACAGCTGGCTCCCACTTGCATAGCGATGAAGAAAACCGCAGTGATTATTACCCGAAAGATATGTTTGTACAGGGACTGACCAAGACCACACATATTGATCAGGTAGATAATGGAGAGCTGAGCTTTGAGCTGACGATCTCCGGTGACACTTATAATGCGCTGACCTATCGTTCTTTCCGCATGCCCCTTTATACAGAAGGAAAATATGATCCATCCGCAGTTCCGGAGGTGCTTGGTTCTCTTGGAGAGACAAGTTATGAGGAAAGCAGCATTGATGTGAGCACCGCAGAGGCTTTGCCAGATGGCTGGAATTTCCTGCTGGATGGAAGCAAGATCAGTGTGAACGGAAGCTTCCAGACCCAGACCGCAGCAGCAGATCTGCAGGCTGGAAAGATGATCCTGATAAGCGGTGAGTCCCAGAGAGCTTATCAGCTGACACAGACTCCTTCTGAAGGAGATGACAGAACAAATGTTACAGTTAAGGGCTGGACGGCAGTTGACGGGCTGGAAGGTCAGAAATGGGATATTTACCTGGAACTGGACGGTGTTCTTTATAATACGGGATATATGTACAGTCAGGCATAAGTATATAATTTGTCAAAATGGGTTCAAGAGCCTTGAACCCATTTTGACGTTACAGGCTTTGCAGCCTGTACAGACATAACGACAAAAATTTGAGGAGCTTACAGTATGAAAAAATGGAGCAAAAAGAAAAAAATCACCATTCTGCTTCTGTTTCTGGTGCTGCTTGCATTGTTTGCAGGCCTTTGCTGGAAAAAGCGGCGGGGAATTTATAATACTTACATGAAACTTACCAATCAGGAAATTCCCTATTCTGTAAAAGAAAAACGGAAGAAAAAATATGGCTATTACGGTCAAAAGCTGAATGTTACCATGGATGTGGATGACACGATTTCCATTCAGGAAAACGATGATTCCGCGAATGATATCCAGACTGAAATCCCTCAGGCGAAAACACTGGTGGCAACCTCCTATGAGATTGACCAACAGCTGCAGGCAGAGCAGGAAAATGGATATACATGGGATGATCCCATGGTTATTCTTAACCCATATCAGATTTCCCCATTAACTGCAGTAGTACTTTTTGACACAGAAGAAGAGTATGGAGTGCGCTTTACTGTGAAAGGAAAAACTGCAGCAGCAGACATCAGCGGAGAGATAGATGCGGCCAGTTCACACAGAGTGCCCATTATCGGTCTTTATCCGGGAGAGGATAATACAGTAGTACTGGAACTTCTGGATGATTCCGGCAGAGTGAAGGATTCCCAGGAGATCACCATTACAACAGAAGCTTTGCCAGAGTCTCTTACGGATGTGATCGAACCTGTGGAGACCAGTGGAGAATCTGCATATGATCTGACCATGGTTTACGGACAGCGCACTCATCTTCCTTTTGCATATGACTGCATGGGAGATATTCGCTGGTATATGAACAAAGAGACTGGAAATTATGGCCTTTACATGCTTTCCAACTGCAGAATGATCTGGCAGGATACTGCCGGATATGTTCCGAACCTGGAGAAGCCTCAGTCTACCAATCTTTATGAGCTGGATTATCTGGGAAGAGCTTACAACATGTATTATCTTTCCGGGGGAAGTCATCATGAGGTAATTGAGAAGGAGCCAGGCGGAAATCTTCTGGTGCTTACAAGCTCCATGCAGAGCCATTGTGAAGATAAAGTTGAGGAAATCGACCGGCAGACAGGTGCGGTGGTAAATGAACTGAAACTTCAAGATATTATTAAATGCAAATACGAGAATCTGGTTGACTGGGCTCATATTAATACGGTTTCCTATCAGCCGGAGACAGATACTATTCTGCTCAGTGTCCGCAATCTGGAATCTGTGATCAAGGTAAACTGGACAACCAAGGAAATCCAGTGGATTCTTTGCGATCCAAGATTCTGGGAAGGCACAGACTATGAAAAATATGTGCTGAAAGCAGATGGTGATTTCATTTATCAGTTCCAGCAGCATACAGCATATCAGATCGATACAGATCTGGATGGCGATGACCAGACTATAGAAATCACCATGTTTGATAACCATTTCCTGTGGAGAAGGAAGAAAGATATCGACTATTATGACAAGACAGAGGAATCCTACCTGCTGGTATATTCTGTAAATGAAGCAGAAGGTACTGTGAAGCAGATTAAGAAGATTCCTACGGTATGGTCCAAGATCACATCCGCAGCGATTTATGAGGCTGACAGCAATCATTTCTTCGGAATGTGCGGTCATGTGGCAAATGCAGAAAACGGCTGGAAGGGAATGACCTACGAGTTTGACTACGATACAGAGAAGGTCCTGAATCAGTACTGTCTTAAGAAAACCTTTTACCGTGCAGAGGAAATGCGGATTGATTACAACGATCTTGCAAGTCCTATGGAGCTGGATGAGAATTATATCAAAGGAGAATTGTGGCAGCCGGTGAAGACCTGGAAATGGCTGTGGAACAAGAAACCGGATCAGGTGCTTCCGGCAGATACCCTGACATATAACATCACTGGAAAAGTGCTCTATATAGGGACCTATGATCATCAGATTTCCCAGATCATTTTTAAAGGGGCGAAGAATACCTATGTTTATGATACAACAGAGGTTCGTCTGCATATGGAAACATTTCTGGATTTCTATGAAAATATCCCGGTGCCGCTTCAGGGAATGAATGCAGATAATTATGAAATCTACGTCATGTATCAGGACGGATTTTATGATACACAGCAGACCTTTGCAATCAATTAAACAGGTGATATTGCAAAGCCAGAATAGTAAGGGTATTGAGCCCGGATTCAGCTACCGCAGCTGAATCCGGGAAAAATATACAGCAAAGCAGGGCGCGCAGATTGCGGGAATGATTTTCAAACACGCTCTGGACGCGGAAAAAAATGCTGCAAAATCATTTTTGCAATGATTTTGCAGCATTTTCTATGACTGGGAAAAACTTTTGCGGTATGCCGCCGGGCTGTAGCTCAGAGTCTTTTTGAAAACAGAGCAGAAGTAATTGCTGGAAGAAAAGCCCAGCTGGTAAGCAATATCTGTAATGGAATCATCTGTAGTCTTCAGAAGCATCTGTGCCCGATCCATTTTCTGGAGGGTAATGTATTCAGCAGGAGTAATTCCCAGTTCTTCTTTAAATTTGGCTTTAAAACGGGATAGAGAATAGTTGGATGCCTGGGCAAGCTCCTGAAGTGTAATGGGGTTTTCAATATTCTGTTCAATGTATTTCAGCGCATGTCCGATGTCACTGTTCAGCTGTTCATTGATCTCTTCCTGGGCTGGAACTGCAGTCAGGTAGTTCAGACTGGCAAGTACACAGGTCAGATACTGGACACCGGCAATGGAGTCGCCTTCTGTTCCGTAAGAAATCAGGTTAAAAGCAGTGCGCAGCATGGAAATCTGGGAACTGCCTACATGGTACAGGTGCTGATCCATATTCAGAAGCCGATGGCACAAAATATTGCTGTAATGCTGGTTCAGACCAAGGAAATTATCGTGCTCCTTCAGATCCAGCTGCATTGCAAAAAATTCGCAGCGGTTCTGGGCAATATGTCCTGTAGTATGAAGCTCATAAGGTCTGGTGATAAAAAGGTTATTTCCGGTAGCACAGTAGCTGGTGCGGACGCCGCCTTTCATAACGTAAGTCTTGCGCTGGCCTTTCACCATGAAATGAAGCTCGATGATATCAGAGTGATAATGCAGAGGAACCGGAACGCCAGGTGCCATAGGTGTAAAATGAGAAAGATTTCTAAGCCCCGGGATCTTATGTTTATCTGCTGTTAATATTTTTTTATGTTCGTTCCATATGTAATCGTCAAATATTTCCTGTTCCATTCAAGTCGCCTCTTCTTATGTCCGTGAATTATTGTGTTGCAGTCTGTTTTACTACTGTTCACTGGTAACGTTCCGCGAAGTGTGTTACTGTGAACGAAGTGAACCGTAACTCTGTTTTGTTTACCGCACTATGTTTTGCTGGTTTGTATTCTTTTTCGTACAAAGTTATAAAATAGTACTAAATATTTTGCTGAAAGCAATTTTAAATTATTTATATTATACTATAGTCACAGTTGAAAAGCAATTGCGCGGTTGCAGTGGATAGTAAATGTTGTTGTTCATTCCGTTCATAAAAACACATCGCGGAACGTTACCGGTGAACAGCAACAAGTAAACATCAAGAGGGAGAAGAGCATGAAAAAAACAATTGCAGGCGGCGTATGGCCGGTTATGATCACACCTTTTACAGAGGACAACAGGATCGACTATGATGCAGTCCTTCGAATCATTGAGTGGTATGACAAGAACGGTGTTGACGGAATCTTCGCAGTATGTCAGTCCAGTGAAATGTTTGAGCTGAGCCCACAGGAGAGAGTGGAGCTTGCAAAATTTATTATCAATAATACACCAAAGCACATGGGAGTAATTGCTTCCGGACATTGCGCTGAGAAGGTAGAGGATCAGATCCGCGAAGCTCAGACTGTAATCGATGCCGGTGTAGATGCATATGTTTTCATTTCCAATCAGTTTGCAAAAGAGAACGAGAGCGAAGATGTAGCTAAGAAAAATATTGAATATCTTCTGGATCACATTGATGGAGATATGTTCGGTGTTTATGAGTGCCCGGCACCATACAAGAGACTTCTTTCACCAGAGCTTCTCAAATGGTGTGCAGAGACTGAGAAATTTGCATTCCTGAAAGACACCTGCTGTGATCTTGATCAGCTGGAAGCAAAATGCAAAGCAGTTGAGGGCACCGGATTAAAGATCTTCAATGCAAATGCAGCAACACTTCTTCGCAGCATGGAAATGGGATGTGCAGGATACTCAGGAGTTATGGCAAACTTCCATCCGGATCTTTATGTATGGCTTTGCAAGAACTATAAAGAGCAGCCGGAGAAAGCACAGGAGCTTATGAACTTCCTTGGCGCTGCTTCCATGGTTGAGTGCCAGGTATATCCGGTAAACAGCAAATACCATATGAATCTGGTAGGTGTGCCGATGACACTTCAGTCAAGAAGACAGGATTATAAGCTTCTTACAGGAAGCAAGAAATTAGAGATCGAAGAGTTCTGTGCGATCACAGAGACCTTCCGCAAGAGCTTTTTTGGAAAGTAATCAGAGATAACTGCCGGAACGGTGGGGACCGTGAGGCCGGCTGAAAGGTATTTCTTAAGATTTGTAATTGGGGTTACAAATATACGTGAAAAAAGGGAAACAAAAACACATAGTGTGTAAAAATCAGGAGGATGAGAGAATGAAAAAAAGATTAATGGCAGCAGTATTATCAACAGCTATGGCAGCAACAATGCTGTTAACAGGAAGCATCAGTGTACAGGCAGCAGATGCTGCAGCAGCAAATGACCCGGCAGTAGAGCTGATCTTTACATCAGTATCTGTAAGCGGTGACTCCCATACAGAGGCTATGTATGAGTTTGCAGATAAAGTTGAGGAATTATCCGGTGGTTCCGTAACATGTAAATGCTACGACAACGGTTCTCTGTTCTCTTCCGAGAACGAGTTTGATGCTCTTCTTAACGGAGATGCAGATCTGGCATATATTTCCTTCCCGACAATTGCAACACAGATTCCGTCCTACAGCATGTTTGCTTCCGGATATCTGTTCAGCTCCTATGAGCATATGACAAGCGTTCTCAACGGTGACATCGGACTTAACAAGATCCGTCCACAGATTGAAGAGACACTGAACATCAAACCTCTTTCCAGCTTCTATCTTGGAAGCCGTGTAATCAACACAAGAGAGAAAGAAATCAACAGCTACGATGACATGAACGGATTACTTCTCCGTATGCCGAACTCCGAAGCATGGCTGTTCCTTGGTGAGGCACTTGGTGCAAACCCGACACCACTTTCCTTCAGTGAGTTGTATACTGCACTTCAGACTGGCGCTGTAGATGCACAGGATAACCCGCTTCCAAGTATCGAGAGTGCAAAATTCTATGAAGTAACAAAATACATCGCAATCACAAACCACGTTGTTGACTCCATCATGCCATGTATCAACGGTGACACATGGAACAGCATGACAGAGGCTCAGCAGGAAGCTGTTACTGAGGCTATGGAATATGCAAGAGACGTAAACGATACAGCAAGACTTGACAGAGAAGCTGAACTGATCAAATTCTTTGAGGAGAAGGGACTTACTGTTACATATCCTGACATCAACGAGTTTAAAGAAAAAGTTCAGGCTAAGTACATGGAAAACGAAGATATGATCAAAGACTGGGATATGGATCTTTACAACGAAATCCAGGCTATGGCTGATACAACAACCGCAGAAGAGTAAAACGAATTGTCGTGACAACAGGCAAGACATAGTGATCAGCTATGAATTGACAGCAAAACTTGAGACATCTGTCTGACTTATAACAAAGAAAAGTCCCAGGCTGTGTGTACGGCCTGGGCTTTTTAACAAAGAACAGATTTTTTGCCTGTCTGCAAAAGGGAACAAACCGATGGCAGAAAAGTGAATCTGAGAGGAGAGGAAACTGTGGATAATTTCAAAAAGATCGGGAAAAAGATCGTCGATTTCCTTGGCGTTTTTATCCCAAACATTACGTTTTTGGTAATTTTCCTTACCTTTATGGTAACAATCGTATCCAGATATTTTTTCAAAACCCCTGTAACATGGAGTTATGAGGTATCTGTTCTGGGTTACATGTGGACCATGTTCTTCGGCGTTGGTAAGGCAATGGAAGCTGATGAACACGTAGTATTTGGTCTGGTTTACGATGCTGTAAAACCTCGTACCCAGTTTATTTTTAAAGTAGTTTACAATACATTTCTTTTAATCCTGCTGGTAACCTGTTTTGTACCGTGTTTCCAGTCCATGGTTGGAAAGAAAATGGTAACAGGAGTTCTGAAGCTTCCATATACAGTTGTTTTTGCACCATTTATGTATATGCTGGCTGAGATCATCGTCAGAACCTGTATCAATATCAAAAATGCATTTAAAGAATACAAGGAAGGAGGAAAAGAATCATGAGTATGCCGATTATTATGCTGTTTGTGGTTATGGCGATCTGCTTCATAATCCGTATGCCTGTTTCTTTTTCCATGCTTGCAGCTTCTATTACATATTTTCTGCTTGCAGCTCCGGACAAACTGGGCCAGGTATTTACCGTTATCACTGGTAACATGTTTGCAAACTATACCATGCTTGCAGCGCCGCTGTTTATTTTCATGGCAAATGTGCTGAATGAAGGTGAGGTAACGGACAAGCTGTTCTCTTTCTGTAATGGTCTTCTTGGAAGATTAAAAGGTGGTACAGCACAGGTTAACGTATTTATTTCCCTTATTTTCTCAGGTATGACCGGTTCTGCTATCGCAGATGCTTCCGGTATTGGTCTGATGGAGATCGACCAGATGAAAAAAGAGGGATATGATGCAGAGTTCAGCTGTGCCATTACAGCCGCTTCTGCAACGGTAGGACCGATTTTCCCGCCAAGTATTCCAATGGTTATTTACGCTATGTTATCCGGTGCTTCCATTGGTAAGCTGTTTATGGGAGGTATGGTTCCTGGCGTTTTACTTGCCATTCTTCTTATGATCTATGTTGCGTTTATTTCTCATAAGAGAAATTATCCGGCAGGTGTGGTCATGAGCAAGAGAGAGTTCCTGAAAGCTACATTGCAGGCTCTTCCGGCACTGTTTACAGTTGTTATTCTTCTTGGTGGAATTTATTCCGGTATCTGTACTCCTACAGAGGCTGGTGCTGTTGCTTCTGCATACGCACTGATCATTTCTGCACTGATTTACAAAACACTGGGATGGAAAAAGCTTTGGGGTATCATCAAGAAATCCGCTGCCAACACAGCTACACTGGCTCTTCTTTGCGGAACTTCCATGCTGTTCTCTTACATCATCTCTCTGGAGCAGGTTCCGAGAGTTGTTGCAAGCCTGGTTATGGGAATCACAGATAACAAGTACATTTTCCTGTTTATCGTAAACATCGTATTCCTGCTTCTTGGCTGTGTACTTGATGTAAGTACGATCCAGCTGGTATTTGTACCAATGGTTCTTCCACTGGTACAGGCTATGGGCATTGACCTTGTTCATTTCGGCGTTGTGATCTGCCTGAACATGATGATCGGTCTTTCCACACCGCCATTTGGTATGCTGTTGTTTATTGTTTCGGGACTTGGAAAAACGAAGATCAAGGGTGTCATACGTGAGATTTTGCCAATGGTACTTATTATGATTGGGTTGTTGTTCCTGGTTACTTATGTACCGGATATTATTATGTTTATACCTAACAACTTCATGTAAAATATGAACTTGGGTAGTACGAAAGGGACTGTTTTGCAGTCCCTTTTGTTGTATCGGGAGGACGTGAAAATGAGCACATTAGATGAGGTAAAGGGATTGGTTGAGAACCCGCCGAAGGAGTATCGGAGTGCTCCTTTCTGGGGGTGGAATGACAGGCTTCAGAAGGAGAATCTGGGAGAGCAGATAGAGGGATTTAAGAAGGCGGGGATGGGGGGATTTTTTATTCATTCCCGTGAAGGGCTGGAGACGGAGTATCTTTCCACAGAGTGGATGGAGGATGTGAAGTTCTGTGTGGATAAAGCCCGGGAAAATGATCTGGAGCTGTGGATATATGATGAGGATAAATGGCCGTCGGGGGCTGCAGGAGGTATGGTCAGCAGGGTAAATCCTGCGGAGTTTACAGCCAGGGCACTGACGATGGAGTGCGGGAAAGCCGGGGAGCTGGCGGTACCGGCGAAGTTAAGTAACGAGGAAGAAAGGACAGTTACTGGGGACTCGGATTCGATAATGTGTGGCGGGAATCGAAGCACAGACGAAAATTTCATGTCTGGCAGGAACGGCAGTGAAGATTTAGCAGTGGAAGAAACTATGGAGACAGAGTTTCTTCAGGGTGTTTATGTGATTCAGACGGCGGCGGACGGCAGATTTATTAAGAGGATGAAAGAATATCTGACTTATGAGGAAGCTGCTGGAGCTTGCGGTGTTGATGAAGAGATTCTGCTTCTGCGCCAGGAGATTTCTGGTAAGAGTGAGTGGTACAACGGCTTGATGCCGCCAGATAATCTGAATCCGGAGAGCGTGAAGACATTTTTGAAGTTGACCCATGAGCATTATGAGGAAGTGTTTGGCGGAAGTTTTCCAAAAGAGGTGAAAGGATTTTTCACAGATGAACCAAACTGCTGTGATTTCTTCAGCGTTTTCCATGAAGGCAGACCGTGGATTCCGTGGAGTATTGGATTTACAGAGTATTTTATTGAAAAGAGAGGATATGATCCGCAGGAGAAGCTGCCTTATCTGTTTTTTGATGGGGAAGGGGCGGAGAAGATCCGTCATGATTATTGGAAGACGGTGGCACAGCGTTTCGAAGAAAGTTATATGAAACAGGTTTATGAGTGGTGTGATAAACGGGGACTTCGTACTACGGGACATATTTTATATGAGAACGACCTGGGCTATCAGACTCGTGTGTGCGGTGCGGCGATGCCTCAGCTTCGTTATCTGCATAATCCTGGAATTGATCTTCTTGGCGCACAGACGGATGAGTATCTGACTGTGAAACAGTGTGCAAGCGTGGCACATCAGTATGAACGTTCCATGACCATCAGTGAGGCTTACGGCTGCACTGGCTGGGAGCTGGATTTTTCTACTCAGAAATGGCTGGGAGACTGGCAGTTCGCGCTTGGAATTACGAGACGTTGTCAGCATCTTGCCCTGTATTCCATTACTGGCTGCAGGAAGAGGGACTATCCGCCGGTTTTCAACTATCAGAATACCTGGTGGGATGACAATGATAAGATGGAGAATTATTTTGGTCGTCTGGCGCTGTGTCTTTCTCAGGGTGAGCCGGTGCGGAAGGTGCTGATGATCCATCCGATTTCCAGCATCTGGACCGAGTGCCGCAGTGACCGGGCGGAGGATTTCAATCATCTGGAAATGAATATGGGATGGCTGGATGAGCATATTACTTCTTTAAATCGAAAAGGTGAGTATTATAACCGGATCGCAAAAGCGCTGACTGCAGGGCATGTGGATTTTGATTTTGGAGATGAGATCCTGTTGGAGCAGGACGGCAAGGTTGAGGATGGAATGTTTGTGGCAGGAAAGTGCAGCTATCAGGTGGTTGTGGTTCCGGGAGTGAGCAATCTGTTTGCAAACACGGTGAAGCTGTTGAAGGAATTTCTTGCAGCTGGTGGAATGGTGATCTGGCTGAAGCCGTATCCGGTGATGATTGAAGGAGAACGGATTGGTAGTAAGCAGATCTGCGTTGCTAAGAGATGGGATAAAAAAATAGACAGTGAAGATGTAAATGAAGAGAAATCTGACCGCAGGAAAGTGTGTGGAAAATATGGTGATATCCGGGATGTTTTAGATGAGGAAGCATTTGTTCATACGGTTGAGCATGAATGGGAGCTGACGGAAGCTGTGGCGAAATGCACCGGAAAAGATTTTACTGTGCGAAATGCCAGCGGCGCAGAGGATGGTGAGATTCTTTCCATGCTGAGAAAGACAGAAGATGGACATATTCTTTTCCTGACAAATCACGATCGGAACAATGCACATCAGGTTTACATAAAACTTGACTGCGGGAACGCTGTGGAAGAGCTTGACCCGCTGACCGGAGAAGTTTGTGAGGTGGAAACTGTTGCGGATGGAGAGGGCGTTTGCTTTACCAGGACATTCGAGACGGGGATGAGCCGAATTTATTTTGTGAAGAAAATAATAGGGGCTGGACAGATTATTAAAGAGATAAATAGTGTTGAAGACAAATGTGGAATTGAGGAAGATACTACCGTTGTGGACTTGGCGGCTGTTTCTGATGGCGTAAATGCGGTGCATGAAATGACAGTGAGCAAAGCTGCCACATTCCCATACAGACATCCGCATTACACAGATCCCGTATTAGCTACATTCGGTCCGGACGCGAAATTAAGAAGAACTATGGAGAATGTGCTGACGATAGATAAATGTACTTATGAGCTGGGGACTGCTTCAGCAAATAAAATTTGTGACGGAAATGCTATGGTGGAAGATAAAGATCTTGACGCAATTGTAGAGCTGGTATCAGAATTCAGACATGGCAGCGGACTGTCAGAAGCAGGAAGCGTCTGTGAGTCCGCAGAGATGGAAATCTGGCAGGCGCAGAAGGAAATTCGTGAGAAATTGCGCATGCAGCAGGTTTACTATAACGGTGCACCTCAGCGATATACCTGGGTGGATCAGCCACATCCGGCAGATGGAACACCATTTACCATGCATTTCCGGTTTAATGTTGCAGAAGACATTTCCAGTGAATGCAGTTTTGTAATTGAGAAGCCTTATGGTCTGGAAGTTTACTTCGATGGCGTGAAATGTGCGCAGACCGGCAAATGGTTTATTGACAAAGACATGCGTTGCTTCGGACTTCCTGCTTTGAGTAAGGGGGTGCATCGGATTACCATAAAAGGCAGTTACGACCAAAAGCGGGAACTGGAAGATGTATTCGTAATTGGAAATTTCGCCGTAGATATGTCTGGCAATATTTCCAGGGAAAAAGAAATTCTGCATACTGGCGACTGGAGTATGCAAGGTTATGTAAACTATCCGGGAGGAATGATTTATCAGTACAAGGTACCGAGGCTAATCTCCGATAAGCAGGTTCTTCTTCATTTGGGTGAGTGGAGAGGTACCCTTCTGAAAGTCAGAGTAAATGGCAAGGAAGCTGGTTTTCATTTCGAAAAGAAGAACTGTGTCACAGATGTAACTGGTCTTTTCGAAAAAGAAGAGAACACTCTGGAAATCGAGGTTTCCGGAAGCCCAAGAAACATGTTCGGTCCATTCCACCAGTCCTACACCGGCTGCAGCCGGATCAGCTGGGCTGATTTCCGCACCGAGGGAATGTTCCATACGGATGGGAAGGTGTTGGAGCCTTACGGTATGATGGGGCAGAGTTATATTTGTGAGTATGAAGAGCAGTAGGTGAGAGATATGCTTTAGTAACAATATTGCTATTTAGTGTGTTGAAAGTTGTTCAAGGCGGACGCATTCGGACAATGGTGATTGCTCACTCGCCGGCGCAACG